>DATKBB010000078.1:0-16970 GCA_035514295.1 Candidatus Limnocylindria bacterium
ACGATGCGCTCGTGGACCGCGGAAATCTCCTCCCGCGACATGCCCAGGATTGCCCCACTCAGCGCGATGTTGTCGCGGCCGGTCAGCTCGGGATGGAAGCCGGTGCCAACCTGTAGGAGCGCCCCAACGCGGCCGCGTACAACAGCGAAGCCCTCCGTGGGCGCGGTCACGCGCGCGAGGACCTTCATGAGCGTGCTCTTGCCCGAGCCGTTGCGGCCCAGCACGCCGAGCACGTGGCCGGTTGGGACCGTGAAGCTGACGTCGCGCAGCGCCCACAGGTTGGTGTCCGCCTCTTCAGGCGGTCCCGCCCGCCTTCCCGCGAGGTGCCCCACGCGGTCGTAGAGCGAGCCGCTGCCGGGGCTCCCGATGCGGTAGCGCTTGCCCAGTTGGCGGACGACGATTGCGGGTCCGTCGGAGACAGCCGTCATATCACGTCCGAGAAGGTCTGTTCGCGCTGGCGGAAGAAGAGGTAGCCGCTGACCAGCAGGAGAGCGACGACGCCGATCCCAAGGGGCCAGGCCTCGAGTGGCGGGGCAGGGGCGCCGACGAGCGCCCAGCGCAGCGCGGTCACCACGAGCGCCATCGGGTTGAGGTAGTACAACGCCTCGTACTGCTCGGGGATGATCGAAGCCGGATAGATGATCGGCGTGCTGAAGAACCACAGCTGTGTGACGAAGGCGAGCAGGACGGCCACGTCCCGGAAGGCCACGTTGATGGCCGACAGCCAGAAGGCCACGCCCAGGCTGGTCGCGTACATCAGCGCCACCAGGACGGGCACGACGATGAGGGGCAGGCTGGGCGCATAGCCAAAGGCCAGCAGCAGGATGGCCAGCGCGAGCCCATTGAAGGCGAGGTCCACGAGGCTGGCCAGGGCGACGGAGACAGGAAAGTAGGTCCGCGGAAAGTAGACGCGGTTGACCAGCGCCGCGTTCGCGACGACGCTCGCGCTGCCCTCGTTGAGGACCTTTGCCGCCACCTGCCAGATCGCCAGGGCGGTGAAGAAGAAGACGGGGTAGGGCAGGCCATCCGACGGCAGGCGCGCGAGTAGCCCGAAGAAGACAGTGAAGACGAGCATGAGAATCATCGGCTGGAGAACGGCCCAGCCGGCACCCAGCAGCGTCTGCCTGTAGCGCACCTTCAGGTTTCGCTTGGCGAGAACGAGGCAGATCGAGCGCTGTCGCCACAGCTCACCCAGCCCCAACCCCGGCCAGCGGCCGGGTGGCCGGATGACGGTCGGTCGCAGCGCCGTCGGCGGGGCTCCGGCGCGGCCAGCCAGGCTCCTCGGCTGAGCGCTCAGCACCGCGGCCGCCGGCTCCCTGGCTGCTGACTCATCGGCCTTCCGCGCGCAGCATGCGCGGAATCGTGCGCAGAGCGATCTGGACGTCGAGCCGGAGCGACCAGCGATCGATGTACTCCAGGTCGCGCTCGACCCAGCGATCGAACTTCGGGTCCCGGCGGTGACCGACCTGCCAGAGGCCTGTAACGCCCGGCTTCATCGACAGCCGGCGGCGATGCCAGGGGTCGTATTCGCTTACCTCCGAGGGCAGCGGCGGCCTCGGTCCGACCATGCTCATCTCGCCGCGCAGCACATTCCACAGTTGCGGCAGCTCGTCGAGGCTCGTGCTGCGCAAGAGTCTTCCCAGCGGCGTGATGCGCGGGTCATGTGAGGCCTTGAAGGCTGGGCCCTCCACCTCGTTGAGGCCGCGAACCTCTTGCAGTCTCTCCTCCGCGTCCTGCACCATCGTGCGCAGCTTGAGCAGCTTGAAGCGCCGCCCGTGCACGCCGACCCGCTCCTGGGCGAAGAAGACCGGCCTGCCGTCGATGAGCCAGACGGCGAGAGCCAGGCCGGCCAGCAACGGTGAAAGCACCAGCAAACCCAGGCCGGCCGCCACGACGTCGACGATGCGCTTGGCCGCCAGGGCCGCCTGCCGGTCCGGGCCCTGGACGATGGACAGCACGGGCAGGCCGCCGAGGTCCTCGACGTGCGTACCGGTTGCACCGAAGATAGCACCCGCGAGCGGCAGTCGGATGATCTTGCCTTCGGCCCGGCACACGTCGGCGATCTGCTGCATCGACTCCCAGTTGGCCAGATCGAGGCAGACGGCCACCTCGTCGACCACCTGTAGATGAAGGACCTCGGGAAGCTCGGACAGCTGGCCCAGGAATGGCCAGGCCATGCCCGGTTCGGGCTCGCCGTTGACGTAGCCCACGATTTTGAGGCCGAGCGTGGGATGGCTTTCGATCTCCCGTCCGAAGCGCACCGCCGTCTGCCCCGAGCCAACGATCAGTACGAAGCGTGAGTTGCCGCCGCGCAGGCGCAGCCAGCTCAGCAGCGCGTGAATGGCGGCGCGCGACAGGAGGGCAGACAGCGCGAGGCAGGGGAAGAGGAGTAGCAGGAACAGCCGGCTGACGTCAGGAACCTTGAGCAGGAACAGCGCCGCGAAAGTGGCCAGAGCCATGATCACGGTGGCCTGGGAGATCGACCGAGCCTGGCTGCCGAAGGACCAATGGGAGCGCAGGCTGTACAGCCCGCGGCTCCACAGCACGCCGCTCCAGGCCACTGCCATGAGCAGCGCGACGGTGGGCCAGGCGGGTAGCAGGCCGGCCCAGAGCCCCGGCCAGTCGGGCCCGAAACGGAGGGACGACAGCAGCGCCATCAGCACGGTTGCTGCGATCCCATCCGCCCCAACCAGCGACAGGCGCAGGAATCTCCCGTGGCGGCGGATCATGGTCTGCGCAACTCCTCCCGACTCTCCGGTGGACGATGTGTCCTTCGAGCCGTCCTGCACCGCAGACTACCCATAAGTAACGCAGGCGCCACCGCCCGTCAGTACCCTTTCAGCCCGCTCCAATGTCCCTGGTCCGGACGAGGGCGGTGCGTGTGCGCCCGTCCTGCGGGCGCGTCCGCCGGCCGATAAGCTGGCGGCCCATGGCGTACCTCGACGCGGAGCGGTTCACCCTCCAGCTCCTCCGCCCAGGCCTCCGCTGACGTGCCCGACCGCTGGCGTGCGACGACGCTTGACGGCGTTCTGGCCGCGCGCCTGACCGAGCACGCCGACGATCGAGGCAAGTTCATCGAGCTGTGGCGCGACTCGTGGACGGCCGGCCTGCCCGCACCTCACGGTGGGCCGGTCGCCATGCGTCAGGCCAACCTCTCCCGCTCACGAGAAGGCGTCCTGCGCGGGATGCACTTCCATCGGCGCCAGAGCGACCTGTGGGTGATGGCCGAAGGTCGGGCCCTGGCCGCAGTCGCCGACCTGCGCGCCCTCCAGCCGGGAGAGTCGCCGGCCGTGGAGCTGCACGAGCTGACGGTCGGCGCGGCGCTGTTCATCCCCGAGGGGGTTGCGCACGGCTTCTATGCGCGCTCGGACATGACGCTCGTCTACCTGGTCAGCAACGAGTACGACGGCACGGACGAGCACGGCTTCGCCTGGAACGATCCGGACGCTGCCATCGCCTGGCCGGCAAGCCCGGTCACGCTCTCGCCACGCGACGCCTCCAACCGGCCGCTGCGCGAGGTCCTCGCGCGTGCGGTCGGATCAGCAGATTGAGGGCAGGTACTCGTCCAGCGTGGCCTGCCAGGACCGCATCGACACGCCGCCGCGCTCCTCGGCCGGGCCGCATTCGAGCACGGCCCAGGCAGGCACTCGCGACGCACGCTGAAAGTCCTGGCGCGAGATGGGCCTGATCCGTCGCCCCGGCCGGCAGCGCTCCAGCACGCGCTGCGCCCAGGACAGCCGCGTGGCGGCGCCCGTGTTGACGAGATGGAAAGTCCCGCCGGAAGTCCGCCCGAGAAGGGCGACGAGCGCGGCGGCGAGGTCCGGCGCGTAGGTCGGCGATCCCCATTCATCCTCCACTACGGGCAACGCCTCGTTTGGCGGCAGCGCGTCAGCCGCGCGGAGAATCTTGGCCGGAAAGTCCAGGCCGGGCGGACCGTAGAGCCAGGCCGTGCGCACTATCCACAGCCCGTCCGCCGGCATGGCGGCCCGAGCCTCCTGCTCTCCCCGCGCCTTGCTCGCGCCGTACGAATTGCGCGGGTCGAGAGAATCCTTCGCGCGGTAGCCGCGCCCGTCCGTCCGATCGCCGTTGAACACCTCATTGGTCGAGACGACCACAAGCTGCACTGCCCGTGCCGCGCAGGCGGCGGCCAGCTCGGCGACCGCTTCGCCATTGCGGCGCTGGGCCAGCTCCGGCTGGCGGGCGCAGCCGTCGACGTCGGTCCAGGCGGCCGCATGAATGACGGTCGATGGCCGGTCGCGCTCCACCAGGGCGGCCGCCGCCTGCGCGTCGTCGAGGTCGTAGTCCGGCCTGCTCCAGGGGATGGCCTCGGGCAGCAGCTGTAGCAGCGCCGAGCCCAGCCGACCTCGAGCGCCAGTGACACAGATGCGGTCGCCCGCGCTCAATTCTTCGCAGACTCGGCCAGCCGCCAGCCGTACTGGCGCTCGTAGTAGGCGTCCCAGTCGGCGTCACGTAGCCTGCGCCACCAGGTCTCGTTCTGGCGGTACCACTCGACCGTGGCCGCGATGCCAGTCTCGAAGTCCATCCGCGCCGACCAGCCCAGGCGCGCGATGCGGTTCGTGTCCATCGCGTAGCGCCGGTCATGGCCGCGCCGGTCGGCGACGGTCGTTATCAGGCTGTGCGACTTGCCCAGAGCGTTCAGGATGGCTTCGGCCACCTGCCTATTGACGCGCTCCTCGTCGGCCCCGATGTTGTAGATCTCGCCTGACTCTCCCTCATCCAGCACGGCGCCGATGCCGTCCGCGTGATCGTCAACGAAGAGCCAGTCGCGCCGCTGCTGGCCGTCCCCGTATATCGGCAGGGGCATGTCGCGGATTGCGTTGGTGATGAACAGCGGAATGAACTTCTCGACGTGCTGCCGGGGGCCATAAGTGTTGGCACCCCGCGTTATCAGCAGATCGAGCCCGTATGTCTCGCGGTAGGAACGCACGAGCAGCTCGCCGGCCGCCTTGGCGGCGCTGTACGGACTGCGCGGATGAAGCTGGTCGTCTTCGTAGCTGACTCCGGACTCGACGGGGCCATAGACCTCGTCCGTCGAGACCTGCACGAAACGGACCGCCGAGCCGGCGCTGCTCCGCCGCCGATCTGTGACCTCGCGGACGGCCTCCAGCAGGGCATGCACGCCGAGCACTCCCGTGCGCAGGAAGGCGGTCGCGTCCAGGATCGAACGGTCGACATGGGATTCGGCCGCGAAGTTGACCACCGCGTCACTTTGGCCGACGAGTTCGTGCATCAACTGGTGATCTGCGATGTCCCCCTTCACGAAGCCGAAACGGTCGCGCGCCGAGGGATCGCTGTCGAGCCCGATGAGGTTCTCGAGGCTGCCGGCGTAGGTCAGCTTGTCGACGACCACGACCTCGTCGGCCGTGGCCTGCAGCCGGCGCCTGGTGAAGGCACTGCCAATGAACCCGGCACCACCAGCGACGAGCAACCTCATCGCGCCTCTACCCTCGCGGCTAGCGCCTCAGCAGGCGCGTCGAGGGCGGCTGCCAGCTCGGTCGCCTTCATCAGGGAATCGATCGTGCCCGCGTCGGTCCACATGCCGCTGTACTCGTGCCAGGTCAGGCTCTCGCGGCGCAGGTAGTGGTTGAGGACATCTGTGATCTCGAACTCGCCCCGGCCCGATGGTGCGAGCATGTCGATGACGTCGAAGCTGCTCGGACGCAGGAAGTAGACGCCGATCGGTATGAGATTGCTCTTCGGGGCTGCCGGCTTCTCCTCGAAGCCGAGCAGGCGTCCGACCGCGTCGAACTCGGCCACGCCAAAGCGTTCGGGATCAGGCACGCGGTGCAGCACCGCGGCCGCGTCCCACTCGCCGACCTCGAACTCGCGCGCCATCCGGGCCAGGGGTGCGCCCTGCATGACGTTGTCACCCAGGATCACGCAGAACGGATCGGTGCCCACGAAAGCCCGCGCCAGGCCGATGGCATGTGCGATGCCGCGCGCGCCGCGTTGATAGCGGTAGGTCAGGTCCAGACCGAAGTCTTCGCCGTCCGACAGCAGCTCGACGATGTCGCCGATGCTCTTCCCGCCGACGATCACGAGCACCTCGCGGATGCCCATGTCGCGGAACGTCTGGAGCGGGTAATAGATCATGGGCCGGTCGTAAACCGGCAGCAGATGCTTGTTGGTGACCAGCGTCAGGGGGTACAGCCGAGTCGCCGTTCCCCCCGCCAGTAGGATGCCTTTCACGGCAACCGATCCTAGTCGATGCATCGCCGCGAACAAACCCGCTCGGCGACGGCGACCGTCCCATGGGCCGGTAGCCTTTGGTACCGTGCAGTGCGCTGAGGGGCAATTTGGGCGAGCGCAGCGGCTATCATGCCGGCGTGAACAACCAGTACGTCGGCGGCGGCCCGTCGCGCATGTCGCTGGTCGTGACGGCACTGCTCGTGATCGCGCTGATGGCGACCCTGCTGGCCCTGGCCCTGGCCACGGGCATCCTGGAGTTCCGCGGGCCCGGCGGTGGCCAGGCCGTGGTCAGCCCCAGCCCCGGCCGGACGGCCAGCCTCCCGCCGGCGGCCACATCGTCCCCCAGCAGCGAGCCGACCGAGTCGCCCAGCCC
This sequence comes from Candidatus Limnocylindria bacterium, assembly GCA_035514295.1. GTDB lineage: Bacteria > Chloroflexota > Limnocylindria > Limnocylindrales > CSP1-4 > JALYGJ01. The sequence continues at coordinate 6,584 of DATKBB010000078.1, forward strand.
GGCGGCGTCGCCCAGCCCCTCGCCCTCGGCCGGCGCGACCGCGCAAGCTACCCCGGGCGGGATCCACGTCGTGCAGCCGGGAGAGAGCCTGTTCAGCATCGGACTGCTCTACGGCGTGCCCTGGGGCGAGATCGCGGCCGCCAATGAGATAACGGCTCCCGAACTGCTGCAGGTCGGCCAGGAGCTGATCATCCCTCTGCCCGCCTCGCTCTCGCCGCCGCCCAACGTGCACATCGTCCAGGCCGGCGAGTCGATCACCAGCATCGCCCAGCTGTACGACGTCAGCCCGACCGACTTGGCCGACGCCAACAACATAGAGGACTGGGACCTGATCTTCGTCGGCCAGCAGCTGATCATTCCCGGGATCGACGGCGGCGAGTCGCCGGCTCCCTGAGCCCCGCGCCGGCTGACGAGGCGCTGGCCTGATCGGCCTACTAGGGGTAACCTACGTCGGCAGACGCGGCCCGCCGAGCGGCGAGCCGATGAGCGTCCGGGGGGACGCCGGGCAGGGTGTCGGCCTCGAGCCTGGCCAGGTTTGGCTCCCCCTCCAGTCGACGCCACCGCGCGCCGTGTGCGCGGAGCCGGTCGACGACCACGGAGGAACGGGGGATGCGAGACGACAGGGATCCGGCCGTCGGAGGCGGCGTGTCGCTCGGCTCGGGCCTGCTGGGCATTGCGCCCGCTCTCGTGGTCTTGCTGGCCGTGGCAGTCGGGGCAGTGGTCGTCTTCGGGCTGGCCGAGCGCCCGCTGGACACTCCCCTCCGCTCGCCCATCGCGCCAATCATCAACAACCCCGCTCCAGACCTTGCGACACCGGCCCTCGGGGCTGCTACGGAAGCACCGCAGCTGGCGCCCGCCACGTCCGGACCGCCAGGCACCTGGCCGGCCTCCACGGCAGCGGCCACGCTGGCGCCCGCCAGCCCCGGGCTTGCCAATCCGGGCGACGGTGGCTTGCCAGGTGTAGCGGCGCCCGAAACGCCCGCGCCGGCCCCCGGGACGTCAACCCCGCCGCCGGCCGGCCCAGGCGCTCCGCAGCCCACGACGGAGCCAACAGCCGGCCCCACCACGCAGCCGACGAGCGGGCCTACGGCGGCGCCGACAACCGGACCCACACCGGCACCGACTGCGCAGCCGACACCAGAGCCGACTCCTCAGCCCACACCGCCCCCGCCGACCGAGGCACCGGCACCACCCCCGACCCCACCCCGGAGCCCACCCCGGAGCCCACGCCGGAGCCAACCCCGGAGCCGGATCCCACCGATCTGCCGCCCAGCCTGCCGCCGTTGCCGTAAGGGTCCGGGCAGAGGCGGCCGTCATCCGCCAGGCCATCGATCACAGGCTATCGAGCGCCATGCGCCGCGGCCAGGGAGCCTCGGCGTGGTCGGACCAGGACCACGCGGCCTGTCGCGCCCTGATCTAGGCAACGCAGGAACCGCTGGTCATCCCGGCGCCGGTCCTCGTCGAGGTATCGGCTACTGGATCCACCAGCGGCTGAACCGGCGCTCTCGTGGCGCCCCTGGCTGACATCTAGGTCGGCGCCTATCGCGTCGAGGCCGGCAGCGCCCTCAGCTCCGACGTCGGCACCGGCGCCGGAGCCCAACGCCTACACCGACCTCGGAACCCGAGCCGGCGCCGACGCCGGCTCCAAGCCCTCAGCCGACGCCGACGGCGCAGCCGACGCCCAAGCCAACCGCCGAGCCGACGCCGACGCCCAGCCCCGACCCCCGAGCCGACGGAGGAGCCGACGGAAGAGCCGAGCCCGCTGGTGTCGCTGGAACCATTGCCCAGCCTGCCGCTGCCCTAGCTATCCCCTAACTACAGCGAGGCCGGTGCCTGGCGGCTCCGGCCTCGATGATCAGGGAGCGCGATAGACGACCGCTTCGCCGGTGGATCCGAGGAAGGAGTCGTCGCCGTGGAAGATCGCCTGAGTCGGGCGCTCCGTAACTGAGACGTAGCGGTTCGGGATCTCAAATCGGGCGACGCCGTCAGCATCGGTTTCGGCCGTGCCGAGAGAGGTCCAGATCAGGTCGCGTCCGCTGCGCTCCTCTACCAGGAACTCCACTTGCATACCGGCAAGCGGCATGCCGTCGGCCTCGGTCAGGGTCGCCTCGGCGACGGCCCGCTCCTTGGCCATGGCCACCGCGTCGGCGAGGGCCATGATCGTGTCCTCGTGCTCGACAGTGAACGCCGCGCTGTCGGACGACGCGCCGTAGTGCATCGTGCCGTCGAAGCTGGCCGTCACGCCCGGGCTCGCCGCCGGGCCTTCCAGGACCAGCGTCGCGCTGGCGTGTCCGGTGGCATCGGTCGTGCCGCTGGCGTTGGCCGTACCGATCGTGAAGTTGACCGTCTGGCCGGCGACTCCCGCGCCGTCGCTGTCGGTCAGGGTTGCGCCGACCGTCACCGAATCGGTCACCTGCCCGCTGGTCGGGTTGGCAGTGTCGAGTGTCAGCGTCGTGACGTCGACGACGGTCACATTCGCCTCATCGGACGCCTGCGCGCGTATGCCATCCCACTCCACAGAGTAGCCGGCCGTGCCGACCGGCTGCGTCGCCGTGACGCCAACCCGCGCCACGCCATCAGTGTCGGTGACGCCGACGTAGGCCTCGTCAACACCGTCGCCGTCGCTGTCGAAGCTGAAGCTGACGTCCTGGCCGGCGATCGGATCGCCGGCGCCATTGGTCAGCGTCGCGGACAGCTCGCCTTCGGTGTTGCGCGTAAGCGTGGTGTCAACTGCTACGAGTAGTGCGCCGTCGATGACATCTCCCACGCCATCGTGGTCGCCGTCGGCCTGGTCCGGGTTGGGCACCGTTGGTGCGTTGTCGAACGCCCGCGCCAGGGCCACTTCGCCCATGGTCAGCACGACGCTGTCGGGGAAGCCCTTCACGTACTCGAGGAGATGGATCCAGGCCTCCCAGCGTGGCAGGTAGACCGTGTTGTCCTCGCGATTGGGTGAGCCGTTGCAGTCGACCAGCCGTGGCAGGTCGTTGCAGGCGCGGCCGCTCCACTCGACCTCCTCTATGAGCCAGGTGTTGAGCCCGCCGACCTCCGTCCGGGAGGTCAGGAAGGCCTCGTAGTCGGCCCGGTCGGCAGTCGAATAGTCGCCGTCCGCGATCGCCGCGTCGGGCGGGTTGATCTGCCAGTCGGCCGAGACGTGGAACATTCCCGACGGTCCGAAGCGCTCCATCGAGTTCGGATCATCGGCGAAGTTGCTGCCGTACGCGGTGTTCGGGTCCTCCTCGAACCGGCTGGCCGAGAATGCCTTGAACCCGAGCTGGGCCATCGCTTCGCGCGAGGTGGCGTCACTGGTGTTGAAGGGTGCCGCGTAGCTGATCAGTGGGTTGGCAGCGAGTGACCAATCGATCTTGGGCGAGGATGCCGCAGCGCCGGACTCGGTCACCCACTTGTTGACGTAGTTTCCGGTCAGCGTGTCGTGACCGACCTTGAGCAGCTGGAACATCTCGGCTTCGGTGAAGCCGCATGTTTCGCAGGCGAAGCCGTGCGTGGCGTCACCCAGCGGCGTGTTGTTGGCATGGTAGGTGCCGTGCTGGCCGATCTCCAGCCGCGGATTCTGGAAGCGGTCGTTGATCCAGTCGATGACCGGCGGGTCGGTCCATAGCAGGCGTGGGATGACCACCAGCGACATCGGTACCTCCATTCCGCCGGGCAGGGTCAGCGTCTGGCTGGCCGTTCCCTCGCCGGTGCCGCATGGGTCGGGCGGGTCATCGCCGCCCGGGCCGTAGTTCTCCCAGCACTTATCCTCCCACTCGGCCGGGCTGAGCACTGTGGCGTCGGTGAGTAGCTGCGTGAACTCGTTCTGGAAGATCCGGCTGAGGGCATCGTTGCGGAGCACGAACTTCGTCGACCCCTCGCTCCAGCGGATCGCCGCCGCAAGATGCTCCTCGTACAGCGGATCACCCGGCAGCGGCCCGTCGGGCACGCCGTCGCCGTCGGTGTCGCGGTCATCGAGCGGATCGCATGCGTCGCCGCGCCCGTCGCCGTCACGGTCGGTCTGGTCCGAGTTCGCGACCAGCGGGCAGTTGTCATCAACGTCCGCCACGCCGTCATTGTCGTCGTCTGGATCGGCCGGATCGCCCAGCCGCTGCCACGTCGAGGAGTCCTCGGGGTCGCCCAGGACCGTGTCGAAGTCGTTGTCGAGCTGGTCGAGGTAGTTGATCGAGCCGTCGGTGTTCATGTCGAGTCGGGCGGCGTTGGGGTGCTCTGGCGCGTTGTCGACGTAATCCGACACGCCATCGCCGTCGGTATCGAGCGGCGGCAGCTGACGCAGCAGCTTGAGCTGGCCCTCATAGACAGCGCCCACGACGTCAAGGTGGCCGTCGCCGTTGGCGTCGATAGTGTTGAGGCCGCGTGTCATCGTGCCCAGGTCGGCCAGCGGGCCGAAGCCAGTGTGGCCCCCGCCCTGGCTGACGTTGAGCAGGACCAGGCCGTCGTTGGCGACATTGCTGGCCGGTGTCTGGGTTCCTGAGTGGAGCCCGACGAGGAGATCGGCGATGTCGTCGCCGTTGACGTCGCCAGCGGCGAGTGAGGGCGTGAAACCGACCGCGGCGCGGAAGGTGTCGTGGCGCAGGTACACGTTGGGGCGCGTGGCCAGGACGTTGTTGGGCGTCTTCAGGGTCAGGTTGCCGGCGCCGTCGTTGAGGAAGAGGTAGACGTACAGCGCCCGGTCGCCCACGAACAGGTCGAGATCGCCGTCACCGTCGGCGTCGCCAAGGGCCAGGCCCCACGGGCTGTTCTGGGTGGAGATTGCCGGGAAGTACGTCGGGCTGGCGGTGTCGCCCGACACGCTGGTTGGCTGGCTGATGAGCGTCTGGACGGTGAACGCGCCGCCGCCGTCGTTGCGCAGGATCCGGACCACCGAGTTGCTCCCGTCGACGGCGCCTGCGATCACATCCGTGTCGCCGTCGCCATCGATGTCGCCGACGGTCAGGCTGCCGGCATCCGTGCCGATGTCGGCAATCAGCGTGCCCGCGTTGTGCAGAACGCCGCTGACGAAGTAGGCGTTCTGCTGGAAGGTGCCGTCACCGTTGCCGTAGAAGACGCGTACCTCGCCATCGTTGACGATGAAAGGCGACGTCGGCGGGCTGTTGGCGTTTGCGCCCCACACGATGTCCAGGTTGCCGTCGCCATTGATGTCGCCGGCAGCGAAGGCCCAAGCGTTGAAGAACGCCTGCTTCCAGGCGTACTGAAGCGGCGCTGCAAACGTTCCGTCGCCGTTGCCGGCGACGAAGTGGACGTTGCCGGTGGTGCGTCCCACCACCAGGTCGACGTCGCCGTCACCGTCGAAGTCGCCGGCCGCCACACCGAACGGGCGAGTGCTGGCGCCGAGGTCGGCGATGGTCGCCGGCTGGGCGAAGAATGGATCCCACGGCGGGTCGACCGCCACCGCGGTCGCCGGCGCAAGCGCGCCTGCAATGAGAGCTATGAGTGCACCCACGGACAGAGTACGTCGCGACATGCGGAACCCCCTCCAAACGCCCTCCGCGCCCCCAACGTGACGCGTTGTAGGCAGCCGAGTCTGTCACCAAAGTCGACCGATGTCCAGGTACATGGCCCGAATGCGGCCGCGCTCGAGATCGGCACAGACATCGAGATGTGTATCGCGCGGCGCGAGCATCGTGCACCCGCTCGGCACAGGCGCTAACATCGAAAAAACCCCGGAGGAAACAGGACCTGTGGCGAAGTATGTCTTTGTGACCGGAGGCGTGACCTCCTCGCTCGGCAAGGGCATCACCGCCGCCTCCATCGGGCGGCTGCTCAAGAGTCGGGGCCTCTCCGTCTCCATCCTCAAGCTCGATCCGTACATCAACGTCGATCCGGGGACGATGTCGCCCTACCAGCACGGCGAGGTCTTCGTCACCGACGACGGCGCCGAGACGGACCTCGACCTGGGCCACTACGAGCGCTTCATCGACGAGAACCTGACCCAGCTCTCCAACGTCACCACCGGTCGCATCTACCAGGCGGTCATCGCCAAGGAGCGCCGCGGCGACTACCTGGGCGGCACCGTGCAGGTCATCCCGCACATCACCAACGAGATCAAGGAGCGCATCCAGCGCGTGGCCCGCGACGGCCGCGCCGACGTGGTCATCGTCGAAGTGGGCGGCACGGTGGGCGACATCGAATCGCTGCCCTTCCTGGAGGCCATCCGCCAGATGCGCAAGGACGTGGGGCGCAATAACGTGCTCTACGTCCATGTCACCCTGCTGCCCTCGCTGGCCGCCACCGGCGAGCTCAAGACCAAGCCCACGCAGCACTCGGTCAAGGAACTGCGCGGCATCGGCATCCAGCCCGATGTCATCATCGCCCGCTCCGACCAGCCGGTCGCCGACGAGCTGCGCGAGAAGATCGCCCTGTTCTGCGACGTGGCCACCGAGGCAGTCATCCCGGCGCCCACGGCGGAGACCATCTACGAGGTGCCCCTGCAGTTCCATGAACACGGCCTCGACGAGTTGATCGTGCGCGAGCTGGGCTTGTCCGACAAGGCGCGGCCGGCCGACCTGACCGCCTGGCAGGCGCTCGTCGAGCTGATCAAGCGGTCCAAGCCGCAGCTCGAGATCGCGCTGGTGGGCAAGTACATCGAGTTGCCCGACGCGTACCTGTCGGTGACCGAGGCGCTGCGCCATGCCGGCTGGACCCACGGCCGCTCGATCGTCCTGCGCTGGGTCGACTCAGAGGCACTGACCGCGGAGAACGTGGCCGAGCGACTGGGCGGTGCCGCCGGCGTGCTCGTGCCGGGCGGCTTCGGTCATCGCGGCATCGAGGGCAAGGTGCTGGCGGCACGCTTCGCGCGCGAGCACAAGGTGCCCTACCTGGGCCTGTGCCTGGGGCTGCAGTGCGGCGTGATCGAGTTCGCGCGTGACGTCGTGGGGGCCAGCGACGCCAACTCGACCGAGTTCGACATGTTCACGTCGGACCCGGTGATCGACTTCATGCCCGACCAGCGCGAGCTGGAGGACAAGGGCGGCACGATGCGCCTGGGCCTCTATCCGGCGCGCCTGACGCCCGGCTCGAAGGCTGCCCAGGCGTACGGCGAGGAGGTCGTCTACGAGCGCCACCGTCATCGCTTCGAGGTGGCCAACCGCTACCGCCGGGCGCTGGAGGAGGCGGGCATGCTGCTCTCCGGCCAGTCGCCCGACGGCCGGCTGGTCGAAATAGTCGAACTGAAGGATCACCCCTGGTACGTGGCCAGCCAGTTCCATCCCGAGTTCAAGAGCCGGCCGGACCGGCCGCATCCGCTCTTCTCGGGTTTCGTGGAGGCTGCCATCACCCAGGCCGAGGGCACGGCCGCCGCGCCGTCGGCGGCGGAAGTAGCCGTCGCGGACTGAAGTCGTGGCTCACGCCGGCGCCGCGCTCGACGACTTCCTGCTCCGGCACGCACCACGGACGCCCGAGCCCGTCGACGCCGCGCTGCTGGACGCCCGCCGTTCGCTGAGCCAGGCGCTCACCGTGCTGGGCAGCGTGAATGACGAGTCACTCGAGCGGCCATGGACGTGGCGCGGCGGGGAGGCGGACATTCGCTACGGCTTCTACCGCCAGCTCGAGGCCCTGCAGGAAGCGCGGGCGAGGACTCGCCCGCTGCTCGCCGCTGCACTGGCCCACGATCCGCCGGCCCGCCCACTGGTGGCCATGGCCAGCGCCGCTCGCTGGGATCTGCACGGTTTGGTCGCGGGGCTCTCCGAGGCAGACCTGGACGCTGATCCGGGCGGCGACGAGTGGACCGTGCGCCAGACACTGGCCCATATCTGTGGCGGGCAGCGTGCTTACGGCTGGTTCACCTCCTGGTGGCTCGCCCAACGCGACCTGCGCGGCGAGGCGTTGCCACAGCGCGTGCCGGACGAGCTGGCCGAGCTGCTGCCGGAGGAGGAAACCGAGGGTGTGGGATCGCTGGCCGATATCGGTCGGCGGCTGGACGACATCCTCGACCTGTCGGCCGGAGCGCTGGCCGGCCTGGATGACGCCGCGCTGGCCGAAGGCGCGCGCTGGTCGGGCGTGCCGGTCACCATCGGCTTCCGCATCGGGCGCTGGTCGTCCCACATCCGCGAGCACACCGTCCAGCTCGAGAAGACGCTGGCCATGCTGGGCCGCCAGCCAGGCGAGGTCGACCGGCTGCTGCGCTTGATTGCCGGGGCCTACGGGCGCTTGGAAGAGGAGCTCTACTGCTGGCCGGCGAGCGAGACGGGCCCGGCCGAGGCCGCCGAGCTGGTCGCAGCCGTGGCCCAGGATGTGGTGCGCGGCGCGCGCGAGGTGGCTGCCGCCGCCGCCGCCTGATCCCCCTTGACCGGCCCGCCGCGCGTGCTATGATCGGGCCTCACCCCCGCTTCCCCCATTCGGTCGGCTCGCGGGCCGTCCGATCCGGGAAACCCCACCTTCGGCCTGTGCGCGCGGCGTCTCGCGTGTGCGAAGCGGACCCTCGGCACTTGCCCCCGCGGTGCACGTCGTGCGCCACTTCATCGGCCGGCAGCTGCCCAACACGAGGAACCCCGACACTCGAATGAACATCAACGAACTCAAGAGCAAGAACTTCAATCAACTCGTCCAGATCGGCGGCGACCTGGACGTGGCCGACGCCACCGATATGCGCAAGGAGGAGCTCGTCGAGCGCATCCTCCAGCGCCAGGTAGAGCGCAGCGGCCAGCAATACGCGACCGGCATCCTGGACGTCGTCGACGACGGCTACGGCTTTCTGCGCCGGCGCGGTGTCATGCCCAGCCCGGACGACATCTACGTCAGCTCCAGCCAGGTGCGCCGCTTCGGCCTGCGCGCAGGTGACCGCGTCAGCGGTGCGACGCGCTCCCCCAAGGACGGCGAGAAGTACTGGGGCCTGCTGCGCGTCGAGTCCGTCAACGGCGTGGACCCGGACACCGCCAAGCGGCGGCCGCACTTCGACGTACTGACGCCCATCCATCCCATCGAGCTGATCAATCTCGAGACGGATCCCAAGAACCTCAGCCAGCGCCTGATCAACCTCGTCAACCCGCTGGGCAAGGGCCAGCGCGCGCTGATCGTGTCGCCGCCAAAGGCCGGCAAGACGATGCTGCTCAAGCACATCGCCAACGGCATCACGGCCAACTACCCGGAGATCCTGCTGATGGTCGCGCTCATCGGCGAGCGGCCCGAGGAAGTGACCGACATGCGCCGTTCGGTCAAGGGCGAGGTCATCTCCTCGACTTTCGACGAGCCGACGGAGAACCACACGCGCGCCGCCGAGATGGCCCTCGAGATCGCCAAGCGCCAGGTCGAGACCGGCCGCGACGTGGTCATCTTGCTCGACTCGATCACGCGTCTGGCGCGCGCCTACAACCTGGCCCTGCCGCCCTCCGGCCGCACGCTTTCGGGTGGTATCGATCCCATCGCCCTATACCCGCCCAAGCGCTTCTTCGGCGCCGCCCGAAAGATCGAGGAGGGTGGTTCGCTGACGATCATCGGCACCTGCCTGGTCGACACGGGCTCACGCATGGACGACGTGATCTACGAGGAGTTCAAGGGCACCGGTAACTCGGAGCTGATCCTCGATCGCAAGCTGGCTGAGAAGCGCGTATTCCCGGCGATCGACGTGCAGCGCTCGGGCACCCGCCGCGAGGAGTTGCTGCTCGAGGAAGGCACGCTGCGCATGGTCTGGACGATGCGCCGGATGCTCTCCGCCGTGGGCACCAATGAGGGCATCGAGCTGCTGCTCAACCGCCTGGCCAAGACGCAGTCCAACGCCGACTTCCTGGCCAGCCTGACCAAGGCCGGCGCGGTCGAGGGCTGATCGCTTTGGCCGGCGCGGTCGAGGGCTAGCGCGTCGGCCGGACCGGCTCGCCTCAGCGGCGGACCGACCCGCTCGTCCCCTATTCGGTCCGGCCGGCAGGGGGCCGGGGTACCACGCCTCCCGCTGAGTCGGCTCGAGGATCAGCTTTGAGTCGCCATGCCGGACTCAGTCGCTGATCGCAGCCGGTATGTCTTCCCCGTCGCGGCCGGCCCGACTCAGAGCGCGCCTCCGAGCCGACTCACCCCGGTATGTCTTCCCCGCCGCGGCGAGGGCCGCTACGGGCTACGATCGGAGCACGATGTTTCTCGATGAAGTCAGCATCACGGTCCGCGCCGGACAGGGGGGCGATGGTGCGGCCACCTTCAGGCGTGAGGCGCACGTGCCGCGCGGTGGCCCGGACGGTGGCGACGGCGGGCGCGGCGGCTCGGTCTACCTCCGTGTCGATCCGGGCGAGACGATGCTGCGCGACTACCGCCACCGGCACCACTTCCGGGCCGAGTCGGGCGGCCGCGGCCAGGGCTCGCGCAAGCACGGCAAGGCGGGCAAGGACCTTGACCTGGCCGTGCCGCCGGGCACGCTGGTCAGCGACGTGGCAAGCGGCGACCTGATCGCCGACCT
>DATKBB010000079.1:0-15277 GCA_035514295.1 Candidatus Limnocylindria bacterium
GGCGATGACCAGCGAGGGCCCGGGCCAGGCGTCCGCCTCGAGCAGCGCCTTGGTGGTCTGCGCGTCGTTGGCGCCCATCGCCACCTGGGCCACGTAGACGTTGCCGTAGGCGCGGGCGATGGCGCCCAGGTCCTTCTTGGCGGTGCCCTTACCGGCGGCCGCGAACTTGGCCACCGCGCCGCGCGGCGTGGCCTTGGACGACTGCCCGCCGGTGTTGGAGTAGACCTCCGTGTCGAGGACCAGGATGTTGACGTTGCGGCCGGACGAGAGGACCTGGTCGAGGCCGCCGAAGCCGATGTCGTAGGCCCAGCCGTCGCCACCGATGATCCAGATGCCCCTGCGCACGAGGTCGCCGACCAGCGACATCAGCTGGCGGGCGTCCGACGCGAGCGGACCGCTCAGGCCCTGCAGCGCCTGGCGCAGTCGCGCCACGCGCTCGCGCTGCAGGGCTATCCCAGCCTCGGTGTCCTGCTCGGCGTCGAGCAGGCCCGCCACCAGTTCGCTGCCCAGCTCGGGCGCGAGATTGGCCAGCAGCCGGCGCGCCTGGTCGGTCTGGGCGTCGAGGGCCAGGCGCATGCCCAGCCCGAACTCGGCGTTGTCCTCGAAGAGCGAGTTGCTCCAGGCCGGTCCGCGCCCGGCGGCGTTGACGGTCCAGGGCGTGGTGGGCAAGTTGGCGCCGTAGATCGACGAGCAGCCGGTGGCATTGGCCACGACCATCCGGTCGCCGAAGAGCTGGCTGACGAGGCGGATGTAGGGCGTCTCGCCGCAGCCGCCGCAGGCGCCCGAGAACTCGAACAGTGGCTCGAGCACCTGGCTGCCCTTGATCGTGTCGTGCGGCAGCAGGCCGCGGTCGAGCGGCGCGATGCCCTGGAAGAAGTCCCAGCGCCGGCGCTCGACGTCGCGGTGTTGCGCGACGGGCTCCATGTTGATCGCCTTGTGGCGCACCTCGCTCTTGTCCGTGGCCGGGCACACGTCGACGCACACGCCGCAGCCGGTGCAGTCGTCCGGCGCGACCTGGATGGTCAGCCGGTGATCGGGCAGGTCACGTGAGCGGAACTCCTTGTGCAGGAAGTCCGCCGGAGCGCCCTCCACGGCCGCCGTCGGAAAGACCTTCATGCGGATAGTGGCGTGCGGGCAGACCATCGCGCACTTGCCGCAGTCGATGCAGATGCTGGGATCCCAGACGGGGATCTGCTGTGCGATGGCTCGCTTCTCGTACTTGGCCGTGCCGGTCGGGAAGGTGCCGTCGGGGGGCAGCGCGCTGACCGGCAGCAGGTCGCCCTCGCCGGCCATCAGCCGCGACGTGACGCGGGCCACGAAGTCGGGCACGTCGGCGGGCAGCGGCGGCACGACCGGTTGTTCGTTGGTCAGGGCGCCGCGCGGTACGGGCACCAGGCGAGCCAGCGAACGGTCAATGGCCGCGAAGTTGCGCTCCACCAGCTCCTCGCCGCGCTTGGCGTACGTCTTCCTGACGAAGTCCTTGATCCGCGCGATCGCCTCGTCCGGCGGCAGGATGCCGGAGAGCTGGAAGAAGCATGGCTGCATGACCGTGTTGATGCGGTTGCCCATGCCCGCCTCGGCGGCCACGGCCAGGGCGTCGATGACCCACAGCTCAATGTCCTTCTCGACGATCTGCTGCTGGACGCCGCCGGGGAGGTGCTGCCAGACCTCGTCAGGTCCGTACGGCGCATTGAGCAGGAAGGTCGCGCCGCGCCGCGCGTGCTCGAGCACCTTGACCTTGCCCAGCAGCCCGAACTGGTGGCAGGCCACGAAGTCCGCCTCCTCCACGAGGTAGGTGGATCGGATGGGCTGTGGCCCAAAGCGCAGGTGGGACACCGTGACCGAGCCGGACTTCTTGGAGTCGTAGACGAAGTAACCCTGCGCGAACAGGTCCGTGTTCTCGCCGATGATCTTGACCGAGGCCTTGTTAGCACCCACCGTCCCGTCCGAGCCCAGGCCGAAGAAGACGGCCTGCACCTCTGTCGCCGGCCTGGCGTGCCGGAAGCCCTCCTCGATGGGCAGGCTGAGCCGGGTCACGTCGTCGTAGATGCCCACCGTGAAGTGCCGCCGCGGTCGATCGAGCGCCAGCTCCTCGAAGATCGGCTTGACCATCGCCGGCGTGAACTCCTTGGAGGAAAGGCCGTAGCGGCCACCGATGACCCGCGGAGCCGCGACGAAGGCAGGCTGGTCATCGTCCTTCGCCTCGGCCAGGGCGGCCACCACCTCGAGATACAGCGGCTCGCCCACGGCGCCGGGCTCCTTGGTCCGGTCGAGCACAGCAATTGCGCGCACGCTGCCGGGCAGCGCAGCGAGCAGCTGGCGGGACGGGAAGGGCTGGAAGAGGCGGAGGGTCAACATGCCCACGCGCTCGCCGGCTCCGACCAACGCGTCGACGGTTTCGCGCACCGCGCCCGCCGCCGAACCCATCAGCACGATCACGCGCTCGGCGTCCGGCGCACCGTGGTACTCGACCAGGCCGTATTGCCTGCCTGTCCGCGCGCCCAGCTCGTCCATCACTCCCTGAACGATGCCCGGCACGGCCGCATGGAAGGGGTTGGAGGCCTCGCGCGCCTGGAAGAACACGTCCGGGTTCTGGGCCGTGCCGCGCACCACTGGCGCGTCGGGCGTCAGGCCGCGGGCGCGGAAGTCCAGCACGTCGTCCTCGCGCACCAGCGCGCGCAGGTCCTCCTCCTCGAGCAGCGCGATCTTGTTGATCTCATGCGACGTGCGAAAGCCGTCGAAGAAGTGCAGGAAGGGAACGCGCGCGCGCAGCGTGGCGGCGTGCGCCACGAGCGCGAAGTCGTGTGCCTCCTGCACGGAGCCGGCGGCAAGCATCGCCCAGCCGGTCGTGCGGGCGTGCATCACGTCGCTGTGGTCGCCGAAGATCGACAGTGCGTGGGTGGCCACGGTGCGGGCCGCGACGTGGATCACCGCCGGCGTCAACTCGCCCGCGATCTTGAACATGTTGGGCACCATCAGCAGCAGCCCCTGCGAGGCGGTGAAGGTCGTCCCCAGCGCACCTTTCTGGAGCGCCCCATGGAGCGCCCCGGCAGCGCCGGCCTCCGACTGCAGCTGGACAACGTCGGGCACCTGGCCCCACAGGTTGGGCCTGCCCGCCGCCGACCAGTCGTCGCACGCCTCGGCCATGGGCGAGGCGGGCGTGATAGGGTAGATCGCGATCACCTCGCTCAGCGCATAGGCAACACGGGCTGCTGCTTCGTTGCCGTCCAGGCAGGCGACCTGCCGGATCATCGCCACAGGTCCGTCAGCCCCGGGCCGGCACGCGCCGGCGAGCGCTCGCTCGCCCGGCGCCCAGGGTCAAGCCCAGGGTCAAGCCCATGATCACGGCCACGCTCAGGGCGATCAGCAGGTAGCCCACCAGCACCGCGGCTCCCGGCGCGGCGCCGCCGCCGATGACCGTGAGCACGGCAGTCACCACGCCGCCGCCGACCAGCACGCTGGTCACCGTCGTTGCCGGCGCGAGGCGCAGGCCCGCGTACCAGGTCGAGACGTAGCCGGCCAGCAGCAGGCCTGTTACCAGCACCCAGAACAGGCCGTCAGCGCTCAGCGCGAACAGTCCGCCCAGGCGGCCGGTGAGGCCCAGGTAGCCGAGCAGGACCACGAAGCCCAGGCCCATACGCGCGACGGCCAGCGTATTCGAGGAGATGCCCGCCAGCAGCCGCTTGGCGACGACCACCTCCACCGACCAGAAGAGCGTCGCCGCCGCGATCATCGTCTCGCCCAGGCCCCAGGCCAGTCCCAGCGGAGGTCCGACCAGCAGCACACCGGCCAGCAGCACGCCCATGGCGCCGATTTGCAGGTAGCCCAGCCGCTCGCCCAGCAGCGGCACGGCCAGGACGGCCACCCAGATGAAGAGCGTCTTGTGGATGAACGCGGCGCTGGGCGCGCTCGCCATGGCCAGCCCGCTGAAGAACAGCACGAAGGGGACGCTGCCGCCGATCAGCGCGACAGCCAGCAGCCCCAGCCGCCGCCGGCCGTTCAGGTTGACGGCCTCGCGGCCGCGCCCGAACAGGAACAGCAGGCCAACCAGGATCAGCGCGGCGACGCCGTTCTTGGCGGTGGTGTAGACGACGGCGTCGGGCACCTGGCGCACACCAAAGGCGTTGAGGTAGACCGCTAGGCCGCTGATCAGCGCCGTGCCCGTGGCCAGCAACACTCCGCGCGCCTGGGGGCTCAAGCGTCCGTCGGCTGGCAACATCATGTCCTCCCGCTTCAAACCTGCGCTGCTTCGTCGAGCAGCCGGCGAATCTCCTCTGCCTCCTCCGGCGCGAGACGCTCGACGACCGTGCCGGCAGACACGACCACCCAGTCCCCGGCGCGCACGTCGGGCGTCAGCACGAGCGAGGCACGCTGCCGCCGCCGGTCGATCTCGACCAGCGCAGCGCCGTCCTCCACGCTCAGAACCAGGCCCGGGTAGGCGATGCACATGCCTGCAGGATGCGGCCGGGCGCACGCTCGCCCTAGGGCCATCCGGCACCGCCGGAGCGGGCCGATGAGCAGTGTCGCCGGCCTCCTTCCGACCGCAAGCTTGTCTCGGAAGTCGTCGTTCGGAGGTCAACCTTGGCCCGCCAAAACCACACATCGGCCGCCCCCACCACGGACGCCCGCTGGGAATTGGTCGACGCTCGCATGCGCCAGCTGGGCAACCGCCCCGACGCGTTGATCGAAGCGCTGCACACGGTCCAGGAGACCTTCGGCTACATCGATCGCCGGGCGCTCGAGCGGATCAGCCAGACGCTCTCCGTGCCGCCGTCGACCGCCTTCGGCGTGGCCACCTTCTATCACTACTTCAACCTGCTGCCCAAGGGTGAGCACACTGCCGTCGTGTGCACGGGCACGGCCTGCTACATCGACGGCGCCGCCGAGCTGCTGGCCGCGCTGGAGACCGAGTTGGGTGTGGGGCCCAAGCAGACGACGGAGGACGGCCGGCTGACCGTCTTCACCGCGCGCTGCATAGGCGCCTGCAGCCTCGCGCCGGCGGTAATCGTCGACGGGCGCGTCCACGGCCGCGAGCGAGTGCCGGACCTGCTGGAACGAGTGAGGGCACTGTGACGCTGCCGCCCGCTCCGCGCGCCTCCGCCTACGTCTGCCAAGCGGTCAGCTGCCTGTCGGCCGGCGCGCAGGAGATCTCCCAGGGGCTGAAGGCACAGGTCGCCGCGGCCGGCCTGGCCGACGTGGCCGTCAAGCGCGTCGGCTGCCTGCGGCTGTGCGCGGCCGGGCCGCTGGTCCAGATCCCGCAGACGGGCCAGCTCTTCGAGCGCGTCGAGCCCAATCGACTGGAGGACGTCGTAGCGGCGCTGGAGCGAGTCGACGGCGACAGCGCCAGTTCGCCACCCGCGCCGTTCTTCGGACGCCAGCTCCAGATCGTGACGGAGAATTGCGGGCGCATCGACCCGGAGAGCATCGAGGACTACGTCGCTCACGGCGGCTACTCGGCGCTGCGCAAGGCACTCACCACCATGAGCCCGGCCCAGGTGCGCGACGAGATCGTGCGCAGCGGACTGCGCGGTCGGGGCGGCGCCGGTTACCCGACCGGGCTCAAGTGGAACACAGTGGCCAAGGCGGCCGGCTCGCCGCGCTACGCCATCTGCAACGCCGACGAGGGCGATCCGGGTGCCTTCATGGACCGGACGGTGCTGGAGAGCGACCCGCACCGTGTCATCGAGGGGCTGGCCATCGCCGCCTACGCCGTGGGCGCCAGCGAGGCCTATGTCTACTGCCGTGGCGAGTACCCGCTGGTCATCCGCCGCGTGCGCAAGGCCATCGCCGACGCTGAGCGGGCCGGCTACCTGGGCCACGCCGTCGCCGAGACGCAGTTCTCACTCAGCATGCACGTGCGCCTGGGCGCGGGTGCCTACGTCTGCGGCGAGGAGACGGCGCTGATCGCCTCGATCGAGGGTCGGCGCGGAACGCCCGTGCCCAGGCCGCCCTACCCGGCCGTCTCGGGGCTGTGGGACAGGCCCACGCTGATCAACAACGTGGAGACGCTGGCCAACGTGGCGCCCATCATCGAGCGCGGCGCCGACTGGTTCGCGTCGATCGGCACGGCGGGCAGCAAGGGAACGAAGGTCTTCGCGCTGGCCGGCCACGTGCGCCGGACGGGCCTGGTCGAGGTGCCCATGGGCATCACCCTGCGCGAGATCGTCTTCGACATCGGCGGCGGCATGCCTGAAGGCAGGCAGTTCAAGGCCGTCCAGACCGGCGGGCCTTCGGGCGGCTGCATCCCGGCGCAGTTCCTCGACATGCCCGTCGACTACGAGTCGCTGCTGGAGATCGGGACCTACATCGGCTCGGGCGGGATGATCGTGATGGACGACTCGAGCTGCATGGTCGACGTCGCACGGTACTTCATGGATTTCTGCCGCGACGAGTCGTGCGGCAAGTGCGTACCCTGCCGGGTGGGCACGACCCAGCTGTACATGCTGCTCGACGGCATCAGTCGCGGCCTGGCCAGCCTGGCCGACCTGCAGCAGCTCGAGAAGCTGGCCGGCATGGTTCAACGGACGAGCCTGTGCGGCCTGGGCCAGGGCGCGCCCAACCCCATCTGCAGCACGCTGCGCTACTTCCGCGACGAGTACCTGTCCCACATCGAGCAGCGGACGTGTCCCGCCGGCGCGTGCCCTATCGCTCCCCAGGCGGTGCCGGCATGACCGTCCACACGCTCAGGATCAACGGCGCGGACGTGGCCGGCAGCGATGGCGAGACCATCCTGACGGTGGCCCGCGAGAACGGCATTCCCATCCCCACCATGTGCTACCTGGACGGCCTCTCGGCGACGGGCCAGTGCCGGCTGTGCGTGGTCGAGGTGGCCGGCTCGACCAAGCTCATGCCGGCCTGCACGACGGCCGTGACGGAGGGCATGCAGGTCACCACCGACACGCCGGAGCTGGTCGAGTACCGGCGCATGCTGACCGACATGCTCTTCGTCGAGCGCAACCACATCTGCGCCATCTGCGTGGCAAACAACCACTGCGACCTGCAGGACATGGCCGAGGAGCTGGCCGTGGACCACTTCGAGCTTCCCGCGATCAACCCCATGGTGGGCATCGACGCCAGCCACCCGCTCTTCGCCATCGACCACAACCGATGCATCATGTGCACGCGCTGCGTGCGCGTCTGCGCCGAGATCGAGGGTGCCCACACCTGGGGCGTGATGGGCTCAGGCGTCAACGAGCGTGTCGTCACCGACATGGGCACGCCCTGGGGCGAGTCGCCCACGTGCACCAGCTGCGGTAAGTGCGTGCAGGTCTGCCCAACCGGCGCGCTGTTCGAGAAGGGCCGCTCCATCGGCGAGGGAACGCGCGAACCGCGGCCCTTCCTGCCCTACCTGCGCCAGCCGCGCCAGGATGAGGGCCGGCCATGACCCGTCCCCGCCTGGCCACGGTCTGGCTGGATGGCTGCTCCGGCTGCCACATGTCCTTCCTCGACATGGACGAGCGGCTGCTCGAGCTGGCCGAGCTGGCCGACATCGTCTACAGCCCGCTCGTCGATGCCAAGGAATACCCGCCCGACGTGGACGTCTGCCTGGTCGAGGGCGCCGTCTCGAGCGATGAGGACCTGCACAAGATCAGGCTGGTGCGTGAGCGCACCACCACCCTGGTCTCCTTCGGTGACTGCGCGGTGACGGCCAACGTGCCCGGCCTGCGCAACCCGATCGGGCCGGGGCCGCTGCTCGAGCGCGCCTACGTCGAGAACACGACAATTAACAAGGGCATCCCGCTGCAGGTGGTGCCGGCCCTGCTGCCGCGCTCCAGCCCCGTCCATATGGTCGTGCCGGTCGACGTCTTCCTGCCCGGATGCCCGCCCTCCGCCGACCTGATCTACGAAACGGTGGCGGCACTCGTCGCGGGCCGCACGCCCGACACGCTGGGGGCGAGGTTCGGCCGATGAGCACGGGTGCCCAGCCGACCGTCAACCAGATCGTCATCGATCCAATCACGCGCATCGAGGGCCACTCCAAGATCACCATCCAGCTCGACGAGCGCGGAGAGGTGACGGACGCGCACTTCCACGTGACCCAGTTCCGAGGCTTCGAGCGCATCGTGCAGGGCCGCCCCATCCACGAGATGCCCTCGATCATGGCCCGCATCTGCGGCATCTGCCCGGTCAGCCACCTTGTCGCCTCGGCCAAGGCCTGCGACCAAATCCTGGC
Source organism: Candidatus Limnocylindria bacterium (assembly GCA_035514295.1). GTDB lineage: Bacteria > Chloroflexota > Limnocylindria > Limnocylindrales > CSP1-4 > JALYGJ01. The sequence goes on from DATKBB010000079.1 coordinate 8,174, forward strand.
CGTCGAGCCGCCACCCACGGCGGTCAAGCTGCGCCGCGTGATGAACCTGGCCCAGATGGTCCAGTCCAATGCGCTGAGCTTCTTCCATCTTTCGTCGCCCGACCTGCTCTTCGGCATGGACGCCGACCCGGCCAGCCGGAACATCATCGGCGTGGCGCGCGCGAACCCGCAACTGGCGCGCGATGGCGTGGGCCTGCGCCGCTTCGGGCAGCAGATCATCGAGTGGCTGGGCGGCAAGCGCATCCATCCCTCGTGGGTGGTGCCCGGCGGCGTGGATGCGCCGCTGGCCGACGACACCCGCCGGCAGATTCTGGCCGGCGTGCCGGAAGCGATCGCGGCCATCGAGCGTGCGCTCGACTGGCACCGGACAGAGCTGGCCCACTGGGAGGAGGAGGCGGCGGTCTTCGGTGCCTTCCGTTCGGCCTACATGGCTCTCGTCGACCAGCAGGGCAACGTGGACCACTACGACGGCCTGCTGCGCGTGATGGACGCCGACGGCGGCTGGCTGGCCGATCGGATCGATCCGCGCGGCTACGAGCAGTACCTTGGTGAATCCGTCGAACCGTGGTCCTACCTCAAGTCGACCTACTGGAAGGCGGTGGGCTATCCGGACGGCCTGTATCGCGTCGGACCGCTGGCCCGCGTCATCGTCGCAGACCAGCTGGGCACGCCCCTCGCCGACGCCGAGCTGGCTCGCTTCCGAGAGCGCCTGGGCCGCGTTCCGCAGAGCTCTTTCCACTATCACTACGCGCGCCTGATCGACACGCTGTATGCCGCCGAGCGCATCGGCCAGCTGCTGGCCGACGAGGAGATCCTCTCGCCGCGCGTGCGGGCCTACGCAGACATCAACAGCAACGAGGGCATCGGCGTATCGGAGGCGCCGCGCGGCACACTGCTCCACCACTACCGCGTGGACGACGACGGGCTGGTCGAGTGGGCCAACCTGGTCATCGCCACGGGCCACAACAACCTGGCCATGAACCGCAGCGTGGCCCAGGTGGCCCGTCACTACGTCAAGAGCGCGCGCCTGGAAGAGCCCATGCTCAACCGCGTCGAGGCCGTCATCCGCTGCTACGACCCCTGCCTGTCCTGCTCGACCCATGCCCTGGGCGAGATGCCCCTGCTCGTTCAGCTGCTGGGCCCGGACGGCCAGCTGCTCGACGAGCTGGCTCGCTGATGGGCTCCCTGCTGGTCATCGGCTACGGCAACGAGCTGCGCGCCGACGACGCGGCCGGCTACCTGCTGGCCCTGCGCCTGGCCGACGATCCGCGCCTGGCCCACGCGACCGTCCTGGCCCGCCGCCAGCTGACACCCGAGCTGGCCCTCGACATCAGCCGGGCGGGGCGGGTGGTCCTGCTCGACGCCTCCTCGGAGGTGCGCGCGGGCGAAGTGGCCGTCCGGAAGCTCCGGCCGCTGCCCGGCGGCCCGCTGCAAGGCAAAGCCCCGGCGTGGTCGCACCACCTGCTGCCGGAGGCGGTTGTAGGGCTGGCCCAGGAGCTCTACGGCGTAGCACCCCCGGCCCACCTGGTCAGCTTGGGCGTCTGTTCGCTGGCCATGGAGGAGCGGCTGTCGGCGGCCGTCGAGGCTGCCCTGCCCGCCGCCGCCGATGCCGTCGTAGCCATCGCTCAGCAGGAAGTGGCGGCGGAGTTAAGCCGTGCATGAGCTGTCGCTGGTCGAGGAGCTGGTCGAGGTCTGCGCCTCGCGCAGCGGCGGCCGGCCGGTCAGCCTCGTGCGCGTCAGGCACGCCTCGACGATCCCCCAGGAATCGCTCCGGCAGGCGTTCGAGATGCTCACCCAGGGCGGGCCGCTGGCCGGCGCGGCGCTGCAGGCGGAGCAGTTCGCGCTCGAGCTCGCCTGTGCCTGTGGCTTTCGGGGAGAGCTGGGGCACGAGGACCTGATCGGTGGCTCGATCGCCGTCTGCCCCTCCTGCGGCGACGTGAGCCGGCGTCCGCGCACGGCGGAACTGGAGCTGCTCGAGCTTCGTTGACGGTCCCCGGCGAGCGGCCCGCGAGCGCTCCGGCGGCGAACCGGCCAGAATCCCCCAAAGCCACGGCTAGCTAGCGAGGTGCATCGTGCTGACCATTCGCCGCGACAGCGACATCTTCGACACCGACGGCGGCTGGTTCCGCGCGCGCTGGCACTTCTCCTTCGACCGCTATCGCGACCCGGAGAACGACGACTTCGGCGCGCTGCGCGTGTTCAACGACGACCGGCTGATCCCCGGCGCCGTCTGGCCGCTCCACGCGCACAAGGATGTCGAGGGGCTGACCTACGTCGTGGAGGGCGAGTTCGGGCACGAGGACAACGTGGGCGGGCCCTTTGGTCCGCTGCCCGCCGGTTCGGTACAGCGCATGACGCTGGGCTCGGGCGCGCTGCACTCGGAGCTGAACGCGTCGCAGGACAAGCCCATGCGCTTCATCCAGATGTGGATCCTGCCCAACCAGGCCGACCTGCCGCCCGGCGTCGAGCAGCGCGTCTTCACGCAGGAGGACCGCACGAACCGCCTGCTGAAGGTGGTTGACCACGACGGCGGCGAGGCGGCGAAGGTGCACCAGGACGCCTCGGTCCACGTCGCCTTCCTGGAGGAGGGCCGCGAGGTGACGCACGAGATCGGCGAGGGGCGCGGGGCCTACGTGTACCTCATCGGCGGCCGGGCGACGTTCGACGGCCAGCCCGTCTCGACCGGTGACGCGGCCAAGGTCACGGACCAGCCCTCGCTCACCATCGCGGCCGCCTCGCCCAGCGAGCTGATCCTGGTCGACGTGCCCATGGAGTTCGAGCGGGTGGGCATCTGGGCGGGCCGCGACTAAGTCGACGAGCGCTATAGACCGTACGTAAGACAATGCTCCCAACGTAGCTCGGCCGCCCAGCCGGCCCTCGCGCGAAGGAGAGCATTGCCATGGCCAACGTCCTGTGCGTCCTCTACGACGATCCGGCAGACGGCTACCCGCCGCGCTACGCGCGGGACGACATTCCCAAGATCGAGCGTTACCCGGACGGGCAGACCACGCCCACGCCCAAGGCCATCGACTTCACGCCCGGCGAGCTGCTGGGCAGCGTGTCGGGCGAGCTCGGGCTGCGCCGCTTCCTGGAAGAGGCGGGCCATACGCTGACCGTGACGTCCGACAAGGACGGCCCGGATTCGGTCTTCGAGCGCGAGCTGCCCAACGCCGACGTGGTCATCAGCCAGCCCTTCTGGCCGGCCTACATGACCGCCGAGCGCTTCGCAAAGGCGCCCAACCTCAAGCTGGTCATCACCGCCGGCATCGGCTCCGATCACACCAACCTGCAGGCGGCAATGGATAACGGCGTGACCGTTGCCGAGGTGACCTACTGCAACAGCATCAGCGTCGCCGAGCACGTCGTCATGCTGATCCTCTCGCTCGTGCGCAACTACATCCCCTCGTACAAGATCGTGGTCGACGGCGGGTGGCACATCGCCGACGCCGCCTCGCGCGAGTACGACCTGGAGGGTATGCACGTGGGCACGGTGGGCGCCGGGCGGATCGGCTCGGCAGTGCTGCGCCGGCTCAAGCCGTTCGACGTAGTGCTGCACTACACCGACCGCCATCGCCTGCCCCAGCTGGAATCAGAGCTGGGCGCGCGCTGGCATCCGGATCCCGGGTCGCTCGTCGAGGCCTGCGACGTGGTGACCATCAACACGCCGCTGCACCCCGAGACCGAGCATCTCTTCGACGACGCCATGCTCGGGCGGATGCGCCGCGGCGCCTACCTGGTCAACACGGCGCGCGGCAAGATCTGCGACCGAGACGCCGTGGTGCGCGCGCTCGAGAGCGGCCAGCTGGCCGGCTATGCCGGCGACGTGTGGTTCCCGCAGCCCGCACCAGCCGATCATCCGTGGCGAACGATGCCCTGGCACGGCATGACGCCGCACACGTCGGGCACGTCGCTGTCGGCGCAGGCGCGCTATGCCGCCGGCGTGCGGGAAATCCTGGAGTGCTGGTTCGAGGGCCGGCCAATCCGCGAGGAGTACCTGATCGTCGAAGGCGGGTCACTCGCCGGTGTAGGCGCGCAGTCCTACTCGGCCGGTGACGCGACCGGCGGCTCGGAGGAGGCGGCGAGGTTCAAGTCCCGCTGACGCGGGCACGGTCCGCGACGAGCTTCGGGCGGGCAGTGTCGACGTGGCTGACATAACTGCCCCAGCGACGCTTCAAGCGCGCCACGCTGGGGCCGGAGTCCGGCAGACCAGCTGCTCCCACGCTCGGACGCGCACGATCCGGTAGCCTCCTGCCCGGACGAGGGTCCGGTCGTCCTGCTTGTGGGCTCGTTGGCTCGGATATGTCAGCCTGGCCGACAAACACAGGGTCAATGGCGGCGTGACGCGGTCCAACGGTCGGTGTTGTGGTCAACCTTGTCCTCTGCCATGCTAGACCCGTGCCGACCACCGCGGAGCTGCTCTCAACATGGCGCGAGGCTACGCGCGCCGCTGAGCTCGCGCGGCAGCTGGCGGAGGTCGCCGAGGCAGCGTCGGTCAGCGCTGAGAACGACGCGGAGGCGGCCGAGGAGGTCGGCGCCCTAGCCGAGGCCACTGCGAAAGCAGCCGAGGCGGCCGCGGAGAAGGCACGCACCACCGCGGATCGGATGCAGAGCGCCGCCGTGACCGCGAGGGGCAAGGGCCGAAAGGATGCCGCGGCCACCGTGACGGAGGCGCGCGACGAGGAAACGGAGGCACGCGACCGTTACCACGAGGCGGAGCGCGAGGCGGCCGCGCGCCTGGACGGCGCCAAGCGGTAATTCTGCAGCGGCTGGTCGGGCGCTCACTCAGCAGGATCGAGGATCACCCGGTAGTCACGACCGTGCGGTCGTGGGCGTCGTTTGGATCCGATCCTGGCGAAATCGCAGATAGGGTATTGACATTGGAGCGACTCCAAGGTCTACGTTTCGCGCGATGGCCGCTACACCTGAGTCCGGCTTCCTGGTCATCGCCGACCTGACCGGCTATACCGCATACCTCTCGGGGAGCGAGATCGAGCACGCGCCGGCCATCGCCGGCGACCTCCTCGAGACCATCGTCGGCCGCCTCGAACCGCCGTTCCGACTGGCCAAGTTCGAGGGCGATGCCGCGTTCCTGTTTGTGGAAGACGACCGGGCGGACGGGTCGCTCCTGCTGGACGCGATCGAGGCGTCCTACCTCGCTTTCCGGCGCCGGTTGCGGAGCATCGACCAGGCCACAACGTGCGACTGCAACTCGTGTCGGCTGGCTCCCAAACTCGACCTCAAGGTGTTCATCCACCACGGCTCCTTCGTCTGGAGTCGCATCGCCGGTCGAGACGAGCTGGCCGGGTCAGACGTGATCATCGTCCACCGGCTGCTGAAAGGCGTGGCTGCCGCCGGGGCACCCGCCAACGGGTTCGCGTTGTTCACGGGCGCCGCCGCCGAGGCCCTCGGTCTCGATCCGGACGCGATCGGGCTCAGCTCCGGGGCGGAGTCGATCGAGCACTTCGGCCGAGTCGACACCTTCACACTCGATCTCGAGGCTCGGTGGCAGGCCGAGAGTGGAGAGCGCCGCCTCGACATCGCCGAGGCGGACGTTGCCTTCGACCTGGAGGCCACGCTGGCCGCCGAGCCGTCGGTCGTCTGGGCGCATCTGACTTCGCCCGCGCTGCGGACGCGCTGGGAGGGGCCGATCCTTATCGAGGAGACGACGGCCGGTGGGCGCAGAGGCGTGGGGACCACCGCGACGTGCGTGACCGGCCGGCTCGCGACGCTCGAAGAAATCATCGACTGGCAGCCATACGACCGCGTCGCCTGGCGACTGGTCGTGCCGGGCGTCGGTGCGGTCGCGGCCACCGCTGAACTCGACCCGACCGACCGCGGGACCCGTCTCCGGCTCCGCTGGGCGTACCAGGGCGGAGCACCCGCGGACGAAGGCGCGTTCGAGCAGATGCAGGTGGAAAAGATCGCCGCGTATGCGCGCCTCGCAACGGTGATCGCCGGCACGCTGCCGGTCGTCGAGCGGAAGGAGGCTCAGGTATGAGCAGGTTCGTCGCGGAGCAGACGATCGCCCGATCTGCGCAAGACGTCTGGGCGTACGCTGCGGACATCGTCCGACATGAGGAGTGGATGACCGTCACGGACGCGCGGGTCGTGCACGGTGATGGGACGCAGGTGGGGGCGCGAGGGCGCGAGCGGATGCGGTTCGGGCCGTTCGGCTGGGACGTCGAATTCGAAGTCGTCGACGCGGAACCGGGACGTCGGATCGCCTGGAAGGCGGTCAGTGGAGCACCATTCGATCTCGAGGTCGCGCTCGACCTCGAACCCATGGGTCCCGCGTCGGTCAAGGCGACCTACGGGGCGGACATCCGACTCCACGGCCTCTGGCGGCTGATAGCACCGATGGTCGCGATGGAAGGAAAGGCCGGCCCGGCGCGCGAACTCCAGCGGCTCAAGACACAGGTCGAGGCGGCCCCGGTCATGGCGCCGACGATGTCATGACGGCGTTGACTGACGTCAGATCAGGCGCTTGACATTCGAGCCACTCCAAGGTCTCATGAGCGCATGCGGATCGGTGAACTCGCCGAGGAGGTCGGTGTCTCCACCGACACCGTGCGCTTCTACGAGCGCTCTGGCTGGCTTCCGCGGGCGAGTCGGCGCGACAATGCTTACCGGGAGTACGGCGATGCCGACGTCGAGCATCTGCGCCTGCTGATCGACCTTCGGCGGCTCGACGTCCCGCTCGAGGACGCCGCCAGGATCGCGGGCTGGTGCCATTCCGGGCACTGCGCGGATTCGACGGCCGAGCTGCCCCGCATGATCGAAGAACGACGTGAGGAGATCGCCGATCGGATCACGGGACTGCAGGCCCTCGACGCGCGGCTGGCAGACTTGCTCGGGCACCTCGGGCGTCCACGCCGTTCGCTCGCGGTCCTCGACGGGCCATGTTGCGAGACTGCGGACAATGTGGTCGTTGCCGCTGAGGGCGGCTGCCCGTGCTGTTCCTCCACGCCGATGGTGGCCGAGTAGCTGGTAGCCGTCAGCGGAAGCGGCCTGAGCCGTTCGAGTTGTATTTCGGGCGCGGCGGAAGCGCGCACTCGACTTGGCGCTGGCGCTGGCGGACGAGGTTGTAATGGCGCGCCCGGCAGG
>DATKBB010000080.1:0-2770 GCA_035514295.1 Candidatus Limnocylindria bacterium
CAGGCCCGCCTGGCGCTGCGCGGCGCAGCCGACCGTGCAGCCGCGCTGGGGAGCCACGAGCAGGCCGCCAGCTACCTCGCGCAGGCCGCCGAGCTGAGCCCTGACGCCGTCGAGCGAGCACTACTGCTCGAGCGCCAGGCCACCGAGGCGGACCTGGCCGGCCGTTACGAGCGAGGACTTGCGGCCGCACGCGCGGCAGTCCAGTTTTACGAGCAACAGGGCGAGACCGCTGCCGCCGCCCGCGCCCGGGGCGTGCTGGGCACACTCCTCATCCACGCTCAGCACATCCAGGAGGCGATCGCGGAGCTGGAACCCGCGGTCGCCGCTCTGCCGCAGGACACGGACCCGCAGGTCCGCGCCGACGTCATGGCCAAGCTCGCCCGCGCCTACTACCGCAACCTCGAGGCGCAGCGCTCGGTCGATGCGGCCGAGGAGGCACTGGTCATTGCCGAGCGGCATGCGCTGCGTCGGACCGCAGCAGAGGCGATGGTGACCAAGGGCACGGCGCTGTCGATGCTCAGCCGGCATCACGAAGCTACGGCCCTCCTGCTCGGAGGCATGGAGCTCGCGCGGCGGGAGGGCGACATCGCCACGACGCTCCGCGCGGCGGCCAATGCCTCGTACATGGTCGCCAGCCAGCAGAGCGGGGACGAGGCGCTGAGGATCGCCCGCGACGCCCTCGCGCTGGCCCGCACGGTAGGCGACCTGGGCCAGATCGTCTGGCAGGCGGGCAACATCGCCGTCGGCAGCACGTACAGCGGACTGCCGCTGGATCCCGTGCTGGCGGAAGTGGACGAGGTTCGCGCGCTCGAGCTCGAGCCGGCCGACCTCCACCAGTTGAGCGAGCGCTCCTTCGTGCCGGCCATGTTCCGCGGGCGCGACGTGGGTGACGAACTCGAGCAATGGGCTGCAGAAGCGCGCCAGAGAGGCGATCCACAGACTATCGCCACGGCGCACACGCTGATGGCACAGTGGGCGGTAGCGCGTTCCGACTACCGAACGGCCAGCATGGAGTTCGAGGCCAACGCACGGCTTCGACCGGACGTCGGCGGCCTGTCCTGGGCCGCATTCTTCGCGGCGCTGGACGGCGATGCTGCGCGCGCCCGGACGCTGCTGGAGCAGGCGAAAGCGGGTCCCTTCGGCGGGCCTGCCGAGCAGGCCGCCCGCAGCGCGACCAGCGGGCTGCTGGCGGCATTCGGCGCCAATACGAACGAAGCCCTGCCTGCCTTCCGGGAGGCGCTGCGCCTGCTGCGCGGCATCGAAGCCAGGCTCGAGACCGGCTTCGTGGCGCTGGCCATGGGCCGCACGCTGGACGCAGGCATTTTGGAGGTGCGCCAGGCACTCGAGGAGGCGCTAGCAACCTACGAGCGGATGGGTTCGGAGCCGATGATCAGCCAGGTGAAAGAACTCCTGGCGAAGCCGGAGCCCGCGGTCCCGGCCAGCCTTCAGCCGGCCACCGAGGCGGAGCCCGAGCCGGCACGCTGACCTATGAGGACTTCGAGGCTGCGCTCCAGGCGGTCATAGCTCAGGTGCCGGCGGCCCAATTCGAAGTTGTGCTCGGCATCCAGCGCCCGCCGCCGCGGGTCGGCGAGAAGGTCGTTGAGCTGGTCGACAGCCGCCTGGCTCACGCCTCCGTCCAACTCGACGAAGCGGAAGCCCAGCGGCCGGATGTCCGCCTCGTAGACGGCGTAGCGGTTGACGACCAACGGCTTGCCGAAGAAGACCGCCTCGACCAGCGCGTTGCCGAAGCCTTCGTAGAGGCTGGGGTAGGTGATGACGTCGGCGGCGATGTAGGCGTCGACGAGGCTATGCGTGGGCTCGGGCAGCTCCTGGCTGCCGCCCGGCTGCTGGTCCGGCCGGAAGCGTTCGGGGGCGTAACGGAAGTCGACGCCCAGGCGCTCGGCCAGCCGCTCCAGGCCCAGCAGGTACTCGTAACCCTCGTCGCCGGCTGGGCTGGTGACGAGCAGCACCGCGTCGGGCCGGCCCAGCCGGGCCACGAGCTCGATGGCCAGCTCGATGCCCTTACGCGGCACGACCCGGGTGGGCTGGACGACGAGCAGGTCGTCCGGGGCCAGGCCCAGCTCGGCGCGCAGCTGCACGGCTCGCGCCGCGCCATCGGGGGGGCGCAGCTGATCGAAGTCGAAGACGTTGGGGATGACCTCCGAGCGAAGGCCACGGCGCCGGCGCAGCTCGCTTGCGGCGAGCGAGTTGATGCTGACGTGTGTCAGGCCGGGCAGGTCGGGCGGAAAGGCCTCATCCAGCACCTCGGGCACGATGCAGCTCGCGAAGCGCACGCGCTCCCACCAGTAATCGTGGTGGTGGCCCAGCGACGGTACGCCGCTATCGCGCGCCAGCCGGGTCACGGCCACGCCCAGCGGCAGGTGCATCGGTATCGCCCAGGCGTTCTGCACCACCAGCTGCTCGACGCGAGCGTCGTCGAGCCAGCGGCTCAGGCGGTCGAAGAGTGCGTCGGCCAGACGGCCAATCTCCGCGCGCACGGCGGCCGGGTCGCTGGCCCGATCAAAGGCAGCCTCGGAGACTCGCTGTGCGGGGTGGTAATCGAAGTGCATCTCGGGGATGAGCGCGTCAGACGGTCCCCGTTCAGCGGGTAGCAGGCCCGCGCAGAGCACGACCTCGTGGCCCAGGCGCTGCAGGACGCTCTGCCACTTGATCACCTCGAAGGAGACGCCGTCCACGTCGCCCAGTCGGGTTGCCAGCATGCCGATGCGCATGCGGGGCAGCATAGCGGCGCTCCGCCGACCCGCCCTTC
>DATKBB010000081.1:0-5115 GCA_035514295.1 Candidatus Limnocylindria bacterium
GTCCGGCGCCGCGCTCCAGCTCAGGCCGTCGGCGGAGGTCCAGACCCGGCCGCGCAGCTGCTGACCGCCCGCGCCGACGGCCACGAACCCGGGGCCGCCGGCGGTGATCGCCTCGACCTCGGTCGTGCCGCGGTAGGTTGGAAAGTCGGAGACCTCGGTCCAGCCTACCGGCGGGCTGGCGGTGGGCAATGGGCTCGGGCTGGCAATCGGGGAAGGGCTCGGGCTGGGGCTGGCCGCCTGGCTTGTGGTCGGCCCGCTGCTCGGGCTGGGAGCCAGGGTCGGGCTCGGCTGGGCGCTCGTCGTCGGCAGCGGGCTTGCCGTACGCGACGGCGGCGCGCTGGGGGAGAGGCGGGCCGGCGCGGCGGCAGTCGGTGAAGGAGTGGGCGCAGCGGGCGGCGGCGCCTGAGACAACAGGAACAGGGTTGCGCCGGCGAGGACGACGAAGGCGGCGCTCAGCAGGACCGCGGCGCCTGCCCAATTGACGCCAGCCTGTCCGTTCTCGTTCATCGCTCAGTTGATGCTCGAGGTCGCGCAAGTGATTCAAGTAGGCAGCCGGCGGCGCCGGGAAACAACGTATCCGAACACCCGTTCTATAATCGGCGCAAAGGCCGGCCTGTCCACAGGCGCGGGCCGCGTTCGTGGATGGAGTCTGTGGATAGCCGCCTTGTGGCACGTGCGCCGGAGCGGCTACGGTCGGGAGGTATGAATCTGGCGCCCAACGACTTCACGCACCTGCACGTCCACTCTGAGTTCAGCCTGCTCGACGGGCTGGGGCGAATAACGGAGCTCGTCGCCCAGGCCAAGGCCCAGGGCTTCGATTCGCTGGCCCTGACCGACCACGGCGCGCTGTACGGCGCGGTCGCCTTCTACCAGGCCTGTCGCAACGCGGAGATCAAGCCGATCATCGGGGTGGAGACGTACGTCGCGCGGCGCTCGATGGCCGACCGCGAGGGCAAGGCCGACGCGCAGCCCTACCACCTGATCCTGCTGGCGCGCGACTGGACCGGCTACCAGAACCTATGCCGGATCGTGACGGACGCCCATCTCGACGGCTACTACTACAAGCCGCGCATCGACCGCGAGTACCTGGCCCAGCACGCCGAGGGGCTGGTCGGCTTGTCGGCCTGCCTGAACGGCGAAGTTCCGCGCGCGCTGGAAGCGGGTGACTGGGAGCTGGCCCAGCAGCTGGCCGGCACCTACCAGGACATCCTGGGCAAGGGCAACTTCTTCCTCGAGCTGCAGGACCACGGCCTGCCCGAGCAGCGCCGCCTGAACGAGCAGCTCCTACGCCTGAGCCCGGAGCTGGGCCTGCCCTTGGTCGCTACCAATGATCTGCACTACGTCCGCCGCGAACAGGCCGAGGCGCACGACGTTCTGCTCTGCGTCGGTACCGCCTCCAACCTCGACACGCCCAACCGGATGCGCTTCGAGACGCAGGACTTCTACCTCAAGAGCGCGCAGGAGATGGCGGCTCTCTTCGCGGACGTGCCGCAGGCCATCTCGAACACGCGGCTGATCTCCGAGATGACGGAGCTCGCGCTGCCCTTCGGCACGCTGCGCCTGCCCGACTTCCCCGTGCCCGACGGCCACACCATCGAGAGCTGGCTGCGCGCCGAGTGCGAGCGCGGCCTGCTCCAGCGCTATGGCGATGTCACGCCCGCCCTCCAGCAGCGGCTCGACTACGAGCTGGACGTGATCATCCGGATGGGCTACGCGGCTTACTTCCTGATCGTGGCCGACTTCACCCGCTTCGCCCGCGAGCAGGGCATCGCCACCACCTGCCGCGGCTCGGCCCCGGGCTCGATCGTGACCTATACGCTGGGCATCACGCCGGTCGACCCGATCAAGTACGAGCTGCCCTTCGAGCGCTTCCTCAACCCGGACCGGGTGACGATGCCGGACATCGACGTGGACTTCGAGGACGCCAGGCGCGACGAGGTCATCCGCTACGTCACGCAGAAGTACGGCAGCGACCACGTTGCCCAGATCATCACCTTCGGCACGATGCTCGCCCGGGCGGCAATCCGCGACGTGGGCCGCGTGCTGGGCTTCGGCTATGGCGAGGTGGACCGCATCGCCAAGGCAGTGCCCAACCAGCTGGGCATCAAGCTCGATGAGGCGCTGCAGGTCGCGCCGCCGCTGCGCGAGATGTACGACGCGGGCGACGGGCAGGTGCGCAAGCTCATCGACCTGGCCCGCCAGCTGGAGGGCGTGGCCAGGAACGCGTCGACCCATGCCGCGGGCGTGGTCATCAGCCGCGAGCCGTTGACCGAGCTCATGCCGCTCCAGCGCGCGACCAACTCGGACGGGCTGATGACGCAGTACGAGATGCACGGCGTGGAGGCACTGGGCCTGCTCAAGTTCGACTTCCTGGGCCTCTCCAACCTGACCATCCTGCGCCAGGCCGTGGACCTCATTCGCGAGCACCGCGGAGTGGACGTCGACCTCGACGACCTGCCGCTGGAGGATGCCAAGACCTTCGAGCTGCTGGCCTCGGGCGAGACCACCGGCATCTTTCAACTGGAGTCGCCGGGCATGCGCCGCTACGTCAGGGAGCTGCGGCCCACGTCGGTCCTCGACCTGGCTGCCATGGTGGCCCTCTTCCGACCCGGCCCGATGGACAACATCCCGGCCTACATCCGACGCAAGCACGGTCAGGAGAAGGTCACCTACCTGCACCCGCTGCTCGAGCCCTACCTGGCCAAGACGTACGGCATCTTCGTCTACCAGGAAGACATCATGGCCGCGGCCATGGCCCTGGGCGGCTTCACCGGCCCGGAGGCGGACACACTGGGCTATGCCATCCGCAAGAAGAAGTCGTCCGTGCTTCGTGCGCAGAAGGACAAGTTCGTGCGCCAGGCGGCCGAGCGCGGCGTCCAGCCGCACGTCATCGACGCAGTCTTCAAGGCTTTCGAACCGTTCGAGCGCTACGGCTTCAACAAGGCCCACGCCACCTGTTACGGCCTGATCGCCTACCAGACCGCCTACCTGAAGGCGAACTACACGGTCGAGTACATGGCCAGCGTGCTGACCGCCTTCCGGGACAACACCGACAAGGTTGGTGCCGCGATCGCCGAGTGCCGCCGGCTGGGAATCGCCGTCCTGCCACCCGACGTGCACGCCAGTGGGCTGCATTTCACGGTCGAAGGGCAGGCCATCCGCTTCGGACTGCTGGCCGTCAAGAACGTCGGCCAGGGGGCAATCGAATCGATCGTCGCCTCGCGCAGCGAATCGGGCCCCTTCGGTTCGCTGACCGATTTCTGCGCTCGCGTGGACCTGCGCCTGGCCAACCGGCGCGTGCTGGAGTCGCTGATCAAGGTCGGCGCGCTCAATGCGTTCGGCCATCCGGGGCAGCTGCTGGACGGCCTGGACGATGCCCTGGCCGCCGGCCAGGCGGTGCAGCGCGACCGGCTGACCGGCCAGGTCTCTCTGTTCGACTCGGCGCCGGACGCCGCGCCACTCGAGCGCCCGCTGCCCCAATCGGCGGAGGCGCCGCCGCGCGAGCGACTGCGTTGGGAGAAGGAGCTGCTGGGCCTGTACCTCTCCGATCACCCGTTGGGCGAGCTGGCGCAGGTGATCGGCAACTACGTCAGCGCCTACAGCGGCGAGATGGGCGAGGAGCTGGACCAGCAGCGCGTCGTGGTGGGCGGTGTGGTGACGGAGATGCGCCGGGTCATCACCAAGGCGCGGGCGACGATGGGCGTGGCTCGGCTGGAGGACCTGCAGGGCACGATCGAGGTGATCGTCTTTCCGAAGGTGCTCGAACAGACTGCCGATACGTGGTCCGACGGCGCCATCCTGCTGGTCGCCGGCCGCGTGGACCACAAAGGGGAGGAGACCGTTCTGCTCGCCGACGCCGTGTGGAGCTGGGAGGAGGCCAGCGCCCTGGGGCCAGATGGCTTCGCCCAGGCGCTGACGCGCACCGAGCGCGGCCGGCGCAACGGTCGGGACAGGGAGGCCATCCCGGTCAACGGCCGCCCGCCGCTGGGCGTCGGTCCCGGCACGGCTGGGCCGCCGATGAGCCCGCCGCCACCCCCTTCTGTGGCGGGAGCGCCGGCCGCCGTGTCCCCAGAGGTGCGCACCGTGCCGCGCGTCTCGCCGCTGCGCGGCGGGGGAGGGGAAGGGACGGTGGAGGTGCTGATCGGTGAGCGGCGGCTGCCGTCGCCGCCGGTGCGTTTGCCGCAGCCCACTTCGCTGGCTGCCGTCGCCGCCGGCGATGCCGAGGAACCCCCTCTACCGGACGAGGTGCGTCACGAACTCGAGCGCTCCGAGCAGGCCGCCACCGTGCCGCTCCAGGCTGCTCCCGGCCAGGCGCTTCACATCCGCTTCGTGTCGGCCCCGCAGGAGGACATCGTGGACGGCTTCCGAACGCTGCGCGAGATCATCCGGCAGCATCCCGGCGAGACCGGCGTGGTGCTGCGCATCCCGGCCGGCGACGGCAGGGAGCGGCGCATGGACCTGCGCCTGGGGGTCGCCTACGACGCTGAGCTACTGGCTCAGATCCGCCGCCGGCTGGGCGATCGCCTGATCGAGGTGGCGCTCAACTAGCGCGACAGATCCTGCTCGCCCTTTTCAACGAGGATTTCCACGTCACACTCATTGCAGCGGAAGATGCGGCCTCGGCCCCAGCCGCGCTCGACGTCCTTCTCCGCCGCGCCATGCGCGCCCTCCAACTCGACCATCGGGTGCCAGGCATCTCCGTCGCGATGCCTCAACCGCAAGAGCGTGTCCACATATGCGCGTCCCTGGTCCACGTGACCTCCTTCGCCGCACAAGAGTACTCGCCGCGGCGTGCGCCGCGGCGAGTGAGGTTGCCAACTCGCTCAGAGCCAGTCTCAGACGGCTCGTCGGTTGGTCATCAGGTTGTAGATCAGGATGATCACGGCCACCACCAGCAGGATGTGGATCAACCCACCGCCGATGTTGGCCACGAAGCCGAGCAACCAGAGCACGACCACTACGACCAGGACCAGCCACAGGATGTTGGACAAGGACATCGACTCTTCCTCCCGCCCCCAAAGTTGGTCGCGAGCCGGATGTAGCCCGCTCCCGCCGGGCCGGCCCGCTCTGCCATCTCGCGTCACACTCGGGGCAGTGCCGCGGCTCGAAAGTTAG
>DATKBB010000082.1:0-19767 GCA_035514295.1 Candidatus Limnocylindria bacterium
CGGTCAGCTCGCGCACGATCAGCAGGTCGACGCCGCGCAGGCGATCGGGGCGCAACGGCGAAGCGTCGGCGAGCCCCGGCTCGCCCACCACTGGCCGCAGGTTGGCGAAGAGACCCAGCCCCTGGCGCAGCTTGAAGAGCGACTGCTCGGGCCGCACCGACGCGGCCGGATCGTCCCACTGCGGGCCGCCCACCGCTCCCAGCAGCACGGCGTCCGAGTCCGCGCAGACATCCAGGTCCTCGTCACGCAGTGCCGTGCCGTAAGCGTCGATGGCGACGCCTCCACCGAGCAGCTCCTGCCACTCGAAGGTCAGCCCGAAGCGCTCGCCGGCAGCCTCCAGCACAGCCTGCGCCGCGCGGGTCACCTCGGGACCGATGCCGTCGCCGGCGATGACCGCCACGTGGACTGTGCCTGTCTTCACGGCACGAGCTCCTCGCGGACCGGCGCAGGCTGGCGGACGAGCAGCTTGCCGAGTGCCGCCAGGTAGGCCTCCAGCGAGGCCTCGATGATGTTGGTCGACAACCCGTGACCGGTGGCCGTCTCCAGCGGGCCCTCGGTCGCCGTCTCCGCGTCGCTGGAGCGGCGCGCACGCACGAGCACCTGGCCCTGGGCGTCCTCGCCGCCGCTGACCGCCCTGATCTCGTAGTCGACCAGCACCGGGTGCCAGCCCAGTGCCGGCTGAACTGCCTGGTCGATGGCCCCGAACAGCGCGTCGACCGGACCGTTGCCGGAGCTCTCTGCGGTGTACGTGGCTTCCTCCAGCCGCACGGCCACGCTGCCCTGTGAGCGACCGCCGTGGCTGCTGGTCACGCTCCAGCCCTCCAGCCTCGCGCGCGGACCGGTCTTGGCCGCGGGCGCCTCGGCCGCCTGCTGCTCGACGAGAGCGACCAGGTCAGCGTCGGTAACCTCCTTCTTGGCGTCGGCCAGTGCGATGGCGGCGCGGTAGACCCGTTCGAGTGCGTCTCCCTCCAACTCGTGCCCCAGCTCGCGCAGCTTGCCCTGCAGGCCACGCCGGCCGGACAGCTTGCCCACCGACAACCGGCTGCCCGACAGCCCCACCGACTGGGGCGTCATGATCTCGTAGGTCAGCGGGTTCTTGAGCACGCCGTCCTGGTGGATGCCCGACTCGTGGGCGAAGGCGTTGCGCCCCACGATGGCCTTATTGGGCTGGACCACGAAGCCGGTCAGGTAGCTGACCAGGCGGCTGGCGCTGCTGATCTGCTCGGTGGCCACCCGGCTGCCGCCGCTCGAGAACTGGGCCGGCCGAGTGCGCAGGGCCATGACCACCTCTTCCAGCGAGGCGTTGCCGGCGCGCTCGCCCAGGCCGTTGATGGTCACCTCCACCTGGCGCGCACCGGCCTGCACGGCGGCCAGCGTGTTGGCCGTGGCCAGCCCCAGGTCGTTGTGGCAGTGGACGCTCACGACGGCGCCGCCGCCCACTCGCTCCACGACCTGCCCCACCAGCGCCCCGAATTCGGCGGGGATGGCGTAGCCAACGGTGTCGGGCACGTTGACGGTCGTGGCGCCGGCGTCCACCACGGCCTCGTACAGCCGCAGCAGGAACTCCGGCTCCGTGCGTGAGGCGTCCTCCGCACTGAACTCGATCTCCGCGTCCGGGCCCAGCGCCCGGCGTCCGTAGCGCACCCACTCGACGGCGGCCGCGAGAGCCTCGTCGCGGGTCATGCGCAGCTTGTGGGTCAGGTGGATGTCGGAGGAGGCGATGAAGACGTGCAGGTGCGGCCGTTCCGCGGGCAGGAGTGCCTCCACCGCGCGCTGGGGATCGCCCTCTCGGCAGCGGGCCAGGCCGGCCACCGCCACTCCCCGGGTCTCGCGGGCAATGCGCTGCACGGCCTCGAAGTCGCCCGGCGACGAAGCCGGGAAGCCTGCCTCGATGACGTCCACGTTGAGGCGGACGAGCTGGCGGGCGACCTCGACCTTCTCGGCCACGGTCAGCCCGGCGCCGGGCGCCTGCTCGCCGTCGCGCAGCGTCGTGTCGAAGACGCGGATCGTGTCCGCTACTGGAGCCGTCATGCGCTGGCCTTTTCAGCCTTGCGTTCGCCGCCGACGGAGGAAGCCTGGGCCTGGACCTGACCTTCGCGCACCTCGACCGGGTTGAGCCAGGCCATCTGGGCACGCAGTGCGGCGCCCACCTGCTCGATCTGGTGGTTCCGATCCTGCTCGCGCAGGCGGTTGTACTCGGGCCGGCCGTTCTCATTTTCGGCCACCCAGCGCCGGGCGAACGAGCCGTCGCGGATATCGGCCAGCACCTGGCGCATCGTCTCGCGCACCCGCTCGTCGATGACCCGCGGGCCGGAGACGTAATCGCCGAACTCGGCCGTGTCGCTGACGCTGAAGCGCATGAAGTTGAGACCGCCGCGGTACATCAGGTCCACGATCAGCTTGAGCTCGTGCATCGTCTCGAAATAAGCCAGCTCCGGCTGGTAACCGGCCTCGACCAGCGTCTCGAACGTCGTCTTGACCAGCGCGCTGACGCCGCCGCAGAGCAGTGCCTGCTCGCCGAACAGGTCCGTCTCGGTCTCCTCGGCGAAGCTCGTCTCGAGCACGCCCGCGCGGGTGCAGCCGAGGCCGCGGGCGTAGGCCAGCACGCGCTCGCGGGCGCTGCCGCTGTGGTCGCGATGGACGGCGAAGAGGGCGGGCACTCCCCCGCCGGCCTGGTAGACCGAGCGCAGCAGGTGGCCAGGCCCCTTGGGCGCGACCATGCCCACGTCCACGCCGCCGGGCGGGTCTATCAGCCCGAAGTGGATGTTGAAGCCATGCGCGAAGAGCAGCAGCTGGCCCTGGCGCAGGTTTGGCGCGATCTCCGCCTCGTACAGGGCACGCTGCGAAGTGTCCGGCACCAGGATCGCCACGACGTCCGCGTCACGGACCGCGTCGGCAACGTCGGCAACGCGCAGGCCTGCTTCCTGGGCCAGCGCCCGGCTGCGGCTGCCGGGAGCCAGCCCCACCACGACGTCCACGCCGGACTCGTGCAGGTTCTGGGCGTGAGCGTGGCCCTGGCTGCCGTAACCGATGACCGCCACGCTGCGGCCGGCCAGCGCCGAGGCGTCGGCGTCGTTGTCGTAGTACATGCGCGCGGTCATTGAGAGTCGTCCTCCTCATTGCGTGACGGAAGCGCCGGCACGGGACCGGCCTTCAGGATTGCCTCGACGTCGATGGAGCCGGAGCCACGGCTCAGCGCGATGGTGCCGGTGCGCACCAGCTCCTTGATACCGAAGCCGCCCAGCAGGGCAATGACGGCGTCGATCTCCTGCTCCGTGCCGGCGTACTCCACGACCAGCGCGTCGGGCGCGAAGTCGAGCACGCGGCCCTTGTACAGCTCGACGATCTTGAGCAGCTCGGCCCGATTCGAGTTCGTGGCGCGCACCTTGATCAGCGCCAGCTCGTGCTCGACGACGTGGCTCTCGTGCAGGTCCTGCACCTTCAGCACGTCGACGATGCGGTAGAGCTGCTTGCCCATCTGCTCGACGGCGAACTCGTCTCCGCGCAGCGTGATCGTCATGCGGCTGATCTCGGGCCGCTCGGTGTGGCCCACGGCCAGGCTCTCGATGTTGAAGTTGCGCGCCCTGATCAGGCTGGCCACGCGGTTGAGCACGCCCGGGCGGTTGTTGACCAGCACGGCCAGCACGTGCCTGCGCGCGCTGCCGCTACCCGGCACGTAGCGCTCGTGGCCGGCGGCTGGGCGCGTCAGCTGATCAGCCACCGGCGGCCTCCCCCCAGGTTTCGATGAGATCGGACAGGCCCTTGCCGGCCGGCATCATGGGGAAGACGTTCTGCGTCTCGGCGATCTCGAACCAGACCAGGGCCGGGCCGTCGTGCGCCTGCGCGGCGCGGATGGCGTCGTCGACCTCTTCAGGCGTGCGCGCCCGGAAGCAGGGCCAGCCGTAGGCCTGCGCCAGCACCGGCCAGTCCGGTCCGGGCAGGTGCGCCGAGTGGTAGTTGCCACCGTAGATGATCTCCTGCCATTGGCGGATCATGCCCAGCTTCTTGTTGTCCATCAGCGCGACCTTGACCGGGATCCGATCGACCGCGCAGGTGAGCATCTCCTGCACCGTCATCTGGAAGCCGCCGTCGCCCACGACCGCCCAGGTCTCCTTGTCGGGCCTGCCCAGCGCGGCGCCCATGGCCGCCGGCAAGCCGTAGCCCATCGTGCCCAGGCCGCCCGAGGAGAGGTGCGAATTGGGCCGGCGAAAGCCGGCGTAGCGGGCCAGCCACATCTGGTGCTGGCCCACGTCGGCAACCAGCGTCGCGTCATGACTGGTCAGCTCACCCAGCCGATCGATCACGAAGTCGGCCGACAGCAGGCCGTCCCGCCAGGCGCCGGAGCCATGCCAGCTGGCGGACTCAGAGTCGCGCCGCCAGTCGGCAAGCTCGGCGAAGTAGGACTCCCGATCCTCCGCCGTGCGGGCCGCGACCAGCGGCGTGAGCGCGCGCAGCACGCGCCTGACGTCGCCCACGATGGGCACTTCCACGGCCACGTTCTTGCCAATCTCTGACGGGTCGATGTCGCAGTGGATGATGCGTGCGTGCGGCGCGTAGGTGCTCACCTTGCCGGTCACCCGGTCGTCGAAGCGCATGCCCAGCGCGATCAGCAGGTCGGCCGATTGAATGGCCCGGTTGACGTGCTTCCAGCCGTGCATGCCCATGTAGCCGTACGACAGCGGGTGGGTCTCGTCGATCGCGCCCACGCCGAGCAGCGTGTGGGCGACCGGGACCTGGGTCTTCTCGGCGAAGGCGCGCAGCTCGTCCACCGCGCCGGCCAGCAGGATGCCGTGGCCGGCCAGGATGACCGGCCGCTCGGCCGCATCTATGGCCTGGGCGGCGAGGCGCAGCTGGCGCGGATGGCCGTTGAAGGTGGGGCGGAAGCCGGGCAGGTCGACCGTTTCGGGATGGGGCGCACGAGTCTCGGCCTGGAGGGCGTCCTTGGTGATGTCGATGTGGACCGGCCCGGGCCGGCCGCTGCGTGCGATATGGAAGGCCTCGGCGAAGACGCGCGGCAGCTCGTCTGCGTCGCGCACCAGGAAGTTGTGCTTGGTCATGGGCAGGGTGATGCCGGTGATGTCGATCTCCTGGAAGGCGTCCTTGCCGATCAGCGCCCCGGGCACGTTGCCGGTGATGGCGACCATCGGGATCGAGTCGAGCATGGCCGTGCCGATGCCGGTGACCAGGTTCGTCGCGCCGGGGCCGGAGGTGCCCAGGCAGACGCCCACCTCGCCGGTCGCGCGGGCGTAGCCGTCCGCCGCGTGGGCCGCGCCCTGCTCGTGGCGCACGAGCACGTGGCGCAGCTCGGGGTAGTCGTCGAGGATGTCGTAGAGCGGCAGGATCACGCCGCCCGGATAGCCAAAGAAGACCCTCACGCCCTGGTGCAGGAGCGCCTCGCAGACCACGTCCGCCCCGATGCGCGTTCGGTTGCGGGGCTTGGCGTCGCTGAGCATGGCCGTCCGGGCACGCTCGATCTCAGCCGCCGTGTCGGTGCCGGCCGCCGGCACGTGAGTACGGTGCGCGTGCCTGGTGGCGGTGCCGGGCTCTTCCTTGGCCATCGTCATGTGATCAGGTCCTCGTGTGTGCAAACGAAAGACCCTCGCCGCTCCCGGCGAGGGTCCTGGTGGTCCGGTGTTGGTCCTGCCGCTCTAGGAGCGGCGCACCTCCGTCATCCAGGCTCCTGCCGAGAGCCCCGAATAAGGCCAATAAGCTCGAGGCCTACTACCTCGAGCTCGCCAATTACGATGATGAAGATGCCGGTCGCGGGCAGGCGGCCAGACGCGCTGTGCGCGCTGGCGGTGGAACCGTGGTGTGCGGTTGCCTGCTGCATTGGACCGGCCGATCTCCTACTGGCGACGGGGGTGAGCCGGCAGGCTAACAGTCTTTGTGAAGATCTGTCCAGTGGCAGATCGGTTACAGGCGCGCGGGACCATCGGCGAAGCCCGTCCGGCCCAGCAGCACGCCGCGCGGTGGCTGGTCCAGAACCCGCGCGGAGCCCCGCCCCACCTCGAGCCAGATGAGCGCCGGTCCCGGCCAGCGTTGCTGTCCCATCAAGGCAGCCAGCGCGTCGCGGTAAGTTGCCGGGTAGGCCGCTCCCACGAGCTCGCGATGCGCGATCGCGAGGTCGCGAGTCGTCCGTGTGGAGCGCAGCAGCAGCAGTCGCGACACGCGCCGCTGCCTCACGGCGACGGTCAGCTCACTGCTGCCGCCCGAAGCAAGGGCATCCGCCTTAGAGGATGCCCAGCGCAGCTGCTGTTCGAGGCGGCGCAGCTCCGAGTGGGCCTCGCCCGCAAGGGTGACGCCCTCGTCCGGATCGTCGAGCACGAGGTCGATGACTCCGCGTACCGGACGAACGACGATCACCTCGAGCGGTGCGTCGCCTGTTGTGGGTTTCGTTCGCTACGGGCGAACGAAACAGGGAGCAAGCCCACGCCACGCCCTGCTGCCTGAGCCCAAGGGCCTTCAGACGACCGACCACACCTACCTATTCGGGCAATCGTTCTCTAGCAGCGAACGGCTGGGACCGCAGGAATGGCAATAGCTGGGCAGCCCTCGGCCAGGAAGCGGTTTCGTTCGCTGGCAGCGAACGCGGATGAGCCGGAGCGGATGGGGATCAGGCGCGGTCTGGGCCGGGGAGAACGGTCCGCCCGCCGTCGACGCGCAAGGTGGCGCCGGTGATGTAACTGGCGTCCGGGCCTAGCAGGAAGCCAATCGCGCCGGCCACCTCCTCCGCACGACCCATGCGCCCCAGCGGCACGTCCGGCCGGGCGTGGGGCGGGAAGCGCGGTGGGTCGAAGGGCGTGTCGATCGGCCCCGGCTCGACGAGGTTGACGCGCACGCCACGCGGCGCAGCGACGAGCGCCATCGAACGCACCAGGCCGACGAGGCCCGACTTGGCCGCAGCGTACGCCGGCGATCGCGCGGACCCTTCCCTCGAGCCGACGATGGAGCCGACCACGACGGCAGAGCCGTTCCCTTCGGCCAGGGCAGGCAGACACACGCGCAGGGCCTCGTATACGGCGGTGAGGTCGACGCGCATGACCTCGTCCCAGTGGGCTCGGTCGTCCCACGGACCGCTGGGCGGCAGGCCCGCGGCGCAGACCAAGCCGTGGAGGCCCCCGCCGGCCTGCTCCGTGGCGGCGCGCAAAACAGCGGGATCCGCCGCGTCGCCGGTGATCGGCTCGACGCCGTCGGGCATCTCGGACGCCAGGTCGATGCCCACCACCCGCCAGCCGTCGGCCAGCAGGCGCTCGGACGTCGCCCGCCCGATGCCGGAGGCGGCGCCCGTGACAATGGCCACCTGCGCGCTCATCGGTCGCCGGCCAGGTGGTCGAGCAGCAGGTCGATCGCCTCTAGGTAGCCGTTCACGCCACGCCCTATGACCTGGCCGACCACGACCTCCTCCAGCACGAGCACGTGGCGGAATGGCTGGCGCGCATGGACGTCGCTGATGTGGACCTCGACCACCGGCCGCGCCACGCCCTCGAGCGCGTCGCGCAGGGCGTAGCTGGTGTGGCCCAGCGCACCCGGATTGATCACCACGCCGTCGTAGTCGAGCTGCTCCAGGCGGTCTATCAGCGCACCTTCGTGGTTCGATTGCAGGTGCGCCAGCGTGGCGCCCCGCGCGGCGGCGTGGTCGGTGGCCCGCTGGACGACCTCGGTCAGCGTGGTGTGGCCGTAGAGCTCCGGCTGGCGCTTTCCGAGGCGGCCCAGGTTCGGCCCGTTGAGGAGCAGGATCCTCACGCGCCGATTGCCTCCATGGCGGCCGACAGCTCGACCGGCGTCACGTCGCTGACCTCCTCCACCTGACCCACGGCCATGGGCAGGATCCAGCGTTGCGTCCCCAGCTCGCGTTTCTTGTCGCCGCGGAGCGCGGCCGTCACGGCAGCCGGGTCGAAGCGCCGGCGCAGCGGGAAGCCCAGCGCCGCGAGGACGGTGTCGATTCGCTCGGCCAGCCCGGCTTGGGCCCCGCGAGCGGACGCGATGCGGGCCACCGCACGCAGGCCCAGCGCCACCGCCTCGCCATGGGACAGCGCGTAGTGGCTCTCGATCTCGAGGGCGTGGCCCAGGGTGTGGCCCAGGTTGAGCACGCGCCTCTCGCCGCTCTCGTAGGGGTCGCGCGCCACGACCTCCAGCTTCAGCCGCGCGGCGCGCTCGGTCATGGCGTAGGCGGCCGCTCCGTCCTCGCCGTGCAGCGCGGCCGGCCCACGCTGCTCGACCAGTGCCCACAGCGCCGGGTCACCGATCAGGCCCATCTTCAGGCATTCGGCGAGGCCGTCGCGCCGCCGATCGATGGGCAGCGACTCGAGCAGGCTCACGTCCGACACGATCAGGCACGCCGGCCAGACCGCACCGACGGCGTTCTTGGCCGTGGGCAGGTCGATGGCGACCTTGCCGCCGATGGCCGAGTCGGCCTGCGCCAGCCACGTCGTGGGAAGCTGGACTAGCGGCATTCCGCGCTGGTGCAGCGCCGCGGCCAGTCCCGCGACGTCGCCGACTGTGCCGCCGCCCACGGCGAGCAGCGGATCGGACCGCTCCACGCCCTGCTCGCTCAGCCAGGTCAGCAGCCGCTCCAGCACGGCGAAGCTCTTGATCTGCTCACCACCGTCGAGCGTCAGCCGGCGCTCGGCGGGGAGGGCGGCGTCGAGGCGGGGCAGTGCCGACAGCGCCCGGCGGTCGGCGATGACCGCCGCCGCTCGCCCGTCGAACGGCCTCAGCGCCCGCGCCATGGCTGCCGGCGTGAGGCTGCGGCCCATCAGCATGCCGCCATTAGGCGGCCCCACCGGGTGGTGACGTGCGTACGCCGCTTCGTACAGAGTCCGCCAGCAATCGGCCAGGTTGATCCGCTCGCGCGCATCGTTGACGGCCGCGGCGACATCGTGCGGATCGCCCAGGCCGCTGATGGCCACGTCGACGGCCCGGTAATAGGGCGCGCGCTGCTCCGCCGTACGAGACAGCCCGGCCAGCGCATCTTCCCCGAGCAGCGGCCGCGTGACCGCGTCCGTTGCCAGCCGCGCGGCCAGCCGATCGAGCGGTACGTCCAGGCGCACCCGCAAGCCGTGTTCCATGATCGCCCAGCGGTTGAGCGGGTCGAGCGGCGCCCCGCCGCCGGTCGCGATTACGGCGCCGGCCACCTGGACGGCGCGAGCCACTGCCTGCCGCTCGAGCGCGCGGAAGGCTGCCTCACCATCCTGCTGGATGTGCTGCGCAGGGGTTCGGCCGGTGGCTTGCTCGATGTCCTCGTCAAGGTCGATGAAGGGGCGGCCGAGCAGCTCGGCCAGGCAGCGGCCGACGGCGGTCTTGCCGCTGCCGGGCAGCCCGACCAGCACGATGCCGTCAGACATCGGCACCGTCCCCCAGCTCGTCCCGCAGCGCGGCGGCCATCGCCTGGCGCGCCCGAGCGGGCACGGAGCGCCCCAGCCACGTCTCCAGGCTGCGCCAGCCCTGGCCCAGCAAGATGCCGGCACCGCCGCGAGCGGCGGCGCCCGCCGCGCGCGCCTCGCGCACAAGGCGGGTGGGGCTGGGCCTGTAGACGAGGTCGAGCACGGCCAGCTCGCCGCGCAGCAGGCGGGCCGGCACGGGCGTCTCGTCGGTGAGCGTGCCGACCGGCGTGGCGTTGATCAGCAGATCCGCCTCGGGCAGCAGCTCGGCCAGCCGCGCCCAGGGCCGCGAACCGCCATTGCCCGAACGCGAAACCAACCCCACGCTCGTGGCGCCGACGATCTCCAGGGCACGTTGCACGCCACGCGCGGCGCCGCCGGCGCCCAGCACCAGCACGTGGCGCGGCTGCGGCCGCAGCGCCCGGATCTCGTCGGCGATGGCCGGGACGTCCGTGTTCGAGCCGCTCAGCCGGCGGCCCCGGCGCACGATCGTGTTGACCGCTCCCGCCTCGCGCGCCAGCTCGTCTACCTCGTCCAGCAGAGCCAGCACTGCCCCTTTGTGCGGCACGGTCACGTTGGCCCCCAGGCTGTCCTCGTTGCGCAGGGCCGCAACCGCTCCGGGCAGGTCGTCGACCGAGACGTCGGCCAGCTCATAGCGGTGGGACAGGCCAAGGACCGCGAAGGCGGCCGACTGCATGCGTGGCGAAGCCGAGTAGCTGATGTGCCGTCCCAGCAGCCGGACAAGTCCCATGACGTCGCCTCAGTCGCTCGCCGCCGGCCGGCGCTCGCGCCGCCGCCGCCGGGCCACCGCCGCGCGGAGGTCGCCGATGGTGTCGCCGCCGAAGCTGGTCAACAGCGCGTCGGCCAGCACCAGCGCGGCCATGCCCTCGCCCACGATCGCCGCGCGCGGCATGATTGCGATGTCGCTGCGCTCAATGTGCGCGCGGCCGGGCTGGCCGCTGACGACATCGACCGAGTCGAGCGGCTTGCGCAGGGTGGACACGGGCTTCACGGCCACGCGCAGGACGAGCGGCATGCCGTTGCTCATGCCACCCTCGATTCCGCCGGCCCGGTTCGAGCGCCGTGCCCAGCCGACGGCCGGGTCGTCGGCCGCCACCTCGTCGTGCACCTCGCTGCCTCGTCTGGCCACCACGTCGAAGCCGGCCCCTATGCCCACGCCCTTGACCGCCGGGATGGCCATCATCGCCGCGGCCAGCGCGCCGTCCAAGCGCGTGTCCCACTCGGCGGTCGAGCCCAGGCCCACCGGCAGCCCCTCTGCCACGACTACGAAGGCGCCCCCGACCGAGTCACCCGCCTCCGCCACCTCGTCCACGAGGGCAATCATCTGCTCCTCCGCCGCCGGGTCGGGGCAGCGCAGCGGCGAGGGGTGCGCCAGATCGCGTGCCGGCCAGTCCTCCGCCACGCAGGCCAACGGGTCCTCCGCCTCGGGGAAGGCGCGCACAGGGCCCAGCTGCTCGACGTAGCTCCAGATCCGCACGCCAAAGTTGGCCAGCAGCTGGCGGCAGACCGAGCCGGCAAGCACGCGTGGCGCGGTCGAACGCGCCGAGGCTCGCTCCAGGACGTCACGCATGTCGGTGGTGTCGTACTTGATCGCGCCGGCCAGGTCGGCGTGGCCGGGCCGGGCCAGCGTGATCGTCTTCGGCCGGCGGGCAGGCGGTCGCTCGACGGCCATCTTCTCGCGCCAGTTCTCCCAGTCGCGGTTGTCGATGCGAAAGGCCAGCGGCGAGCCCAGCGTGCGCCCGAAGCGCAGGCCGCCCATCCAGGTCACACGGTCCTGCTCGATCAGCATGCGCCGGCCGCTGCCGTAGCTGTGCTGCCTGCGCTCGAGGTCCCGATTGACCTGTTGGGTCGACACGCGCAGGCCGGCAGGCAGGCCCTCCACCACACCCGACACCGCGGGCCCGTGGGACTCGCCAGCCGTCAGCAGGCGCAGACGCCTCACTCGAGGGTCCCCAGGGCGGCGGCATCGGACCAGAACGACGGGTAAGAGACCGCCACGCACTCGCGATCGTCCAGCGTCACGCCAGCGGCCACGCCGCTCCAGGCGGCCACGGCCATGGCCATCGCCACGCGGTGGTCGCCGTGCGTAATGACCTGCGCCTCGCGCGGCTGGCCGCGGGAGATGCGCCAGCCGTCGGGCAGCTCCTCGACTCGCGCCCCAGCCGCGTGGAGTGCCTTCGCCATCGTCGCGATGCGGTCCGATTCCTTGACGCGCAGCTCCGCAGCGCCGCGTACCTCGCTGGTGCCCTCGGCGGCGGCCATTGCCACCGCGAGCAGCGGCAACTCGTCGATGAGCGCGGGCACTTGCATGGGCCCAACGCTGACAGCTCGCAAGCGCCCTGCCGTCCGCACGACGATGTCACCGACTGGCTCGCCGCCCTCCTCCCAACCGAACTCGTCCGCAATGTCGGCGCCCATCTCTGCCAGCACGTCCATCAGCGCTGTGCGTGTCGGATTGAGGCCCACGAGACGCAGGCGAATCTCGGCATCCGGATGGATGCTGGCCGCAACCAGCCAGGCGGCAGCCGAAGAGAAGTCGCCCGGCACGCTGACATCGGTCGCCCTCAGACAGCCAGGGCCGCTGATCCGTGTGACGCTGGCCCCGCCCTCAACGACCTCCCGCCCGATCGTCGCGCCCATGCCATGCAGCATTCGTTCGGTGTGATCGCGCGTCGGGCCCGGCAGGTTAACAGTCGTGACGCCCTCCGCAGTCAGGGCAGCCAACGAGATGGCGCCGAGCGCCTGCGCGCTGGCCACCGGCAGCCGGTGCTCGAGCGCCCGCAGCGGCCGGCGCCCGTCGACCACCAGCGGCGCGTGGCCGTCAGTCGTCTCGACGTGAGCCCCCATCGCGCGCAGCGGGCCGGCCACCCGCTCCATCGGCCGCCCGCTTAGCGATCGGTCGCCGGTAAGCGTGGAGCGACCGACGCCCGAGGCCAGCGCGCCGGCCAGCAGGCGCATGGTCGTCCCAGAGTTGCCGCAGCCCGCCGAGCCGGGACCCAGCTGGCCGACGATCCGCTCGTCTCCCAGTCCAGGAAAGGTGACGGTCAGCCGCTCGTTCGACTCGACGGTCTGCATGCGCACGCCTAATTCACCGAGTGCCCGGATCGTCGAGCGCACGTCCTGGCCCGCGTAGCGCAGGCGGATCTCACTTTTCCCGGCCGCCAGGGCAGCGAAGATCATCGCGCGATGGGCAATCGACTTGTCCGCCGGTGGGCGCAGCTCTCCGCCGAGCTGGCGCGCCGGACGGAGGACGGACGGGGACACCGCTGACCCTCAGGACCGGCCGATGTCGACCATCTGCCGCTGCGTCGCGGCATGGCGGCGCTGCATCGAGCGCGAGGCGCGGACGACCGCCGTCAGGATCATCTCGAGCTCGTCGTTGTCCATCACGCCGCTCGATCGAGCCATGGCCCGCTCGACGAGTTGCCGCTCGCGTTCCACGTCGTGGCCATGGGCGTCCATGCCCTTGGCGCTCTGCACCGCCAGCGCGAGGCGGGCGCGCTCGTCGATCAGTTGGACGAGCTGCTCGTCGATGGCGTCGATCCGCTCGCGGATGCCGCCGATGCCCACCGGCACCTCCGGCGGGCGCGTGCTGGGCTTGCCGTTGCTGCGCAGGTACTCCAAGCGACGCAACTCGTCCATCAGCGCCCCGAACTCCTGGAAGGAGAGCGACTGGTCGCCGTCCGAGCGGGCATGCGGCGGATCCGGGTGAACCTCGATCAGCAGGCCGTCCGCGCCCACCGCCGCCGCGGCCAACGCCATTGGGCCAACGAGCGAGCGCTTGCCGGTGCCGTGGCTCGGGTCGATGACGATGGGCAGGTGGGTCATCTCACGCAGCACGGGCACAGCCGACAGGTCGAGCGTGTTTCTCGTCGCGCGCTCGAAGGTGCGGATGCCGCGCTCGCACAGGATCACGTTGCTGTTGCCGGCCGAGAGCACGTACTCGGCGGCCATCAGCCACTCGTCGATGGTGGCGGCAAGGCCTCGCTTGAGCAGCACGGGCCGGCGGGTCTGGCCGGCGGCGCGCAGCAACACGAAGTTGTGCATGTTCCGGGCGCCGATCTGAATGATGTCGACGTACTTGTCGAAGAGCTCGACGTCGGCCGGGTCGGTCAGCTCGGTGACGACCGGCATGCCCGTCTCCTCGCGCGCCTCGGCCAGCAGCTTGAGCGCCGGCTCGCCCAGGCCCTGGAAGGCATAGGGCGAAGTGCGCGGCTTGTAGGCCCCGCCGCGGAGCATGTGAGCGCCCTCGCGGCGGACCCAGCGGGCAGTGGCGAATATCTGCTCGCGCGACTCGACGGAGCAGGGGCCGGCCATCACGACCAGCGGACTGCCCGCCCCTATCGTCGATTCGCCCACCTTGATGCGCGTCCGTTCGGTGTTGTGCTCGAGGCTGGCCAGCTTGTGGGGCGACGTGACGCGGAGTGCCTGCTCGACGCCGGGCAACGTGCCGATGTGCGCCACGCGCTCGATGTCGACGCCGACCACGCCGATGATCACCCGCTCCTGGCCCTCGCTGACGAAGGCTTCGAGCCCCTGGCTGCGGATGAGCGAGCAGACTGCGTCTACCTCGTCCTTTGGTGCGCCGGGGCGCATGACCACGATCATCGGACCGACCCTTCTTGTGCTGTGCCTGCTGCGCTGAGTGCCTGGGTAAACAAAAACGCAGGGGCCTTGCGGCGCCTGCGTTGTGCGGGCACGAGGTGTCTTGCTGGCGAGCTCTGCTCGCCGGCCTCGTACCCGCTAGGCGTAGAACCAGAAGTTGCGCGTCATGAGGCCGCGGAGCCTACGCGGCGGCCGGGGGCTTGTCAATGGCGCCCTCCGAGGCATGTAGGCGGCCAGCGACTTTGGCACCCGTTAAGCGGCCCAGCGATCTTGTCGCCGGCGTGCGATCTTCCTCTCCGTGCGCTGTCGCCCCGGACACACCGGCGTTCTGACAGATGCACCCACTGCCGACGCTAAGGCGACCCAGCCCCGGAACTTCTGACAGATGTCCGACCTGCCGGCGTTAAGCGCGGACCGCCGCGCCGAGCGTGGCGGCTTGGGCCTGCAGTGTCCGGACGGCGCCGGTTCCGGCTTTGCGTTGACTGGCACGACAGATGACCGAAGTCGATTTGTCGGCTGGCAGCCGCCGGCAACCAGCTCCGCACACGGACCCGATCAGCGCGATTACGATTGTCACCAAACCTTTGCTAACCTGCCCCTCCCATGCCGTCACAGCCGCGCACCATCGTCGACAAGATCTGGGACGAGCACGTCGTGCTCGAGGAGCCTGGCGCGCCGGCCATGCTGGGTATCGACCTGCACCTCGTCCACGAGGTCACCAGCCCGCAGGCCTTCGAGGGCCTGCGCCGCCGCGGCCTGACCGTCCGACACCCCGAGCGCACGATCGCGACGGCCGACCACTCCACCCCCACCCACGACCGCAGCCTGCCCATCCTCGACCAGCAGGCGGCCTTCCAGGTCGGCCAGCTGGCGCGCAACTGCGAGCAGTTCGGCATCCCGCTCTACGGGCTGGGCTCGGACCGGCAGGGCATCGTCCACGTCATCGGGCCCGAGCTGGGGCTGACCCAGCCGGGCATGACCATCGTCTGCGGCGACTCGCACACGGCGACGCACGGGGCGTTCGGCGCGCTGGCCTTTGGCATCGGCACGAGCGAGGTCGAGATGGTCCTCGCCACCCAGACGCTGCTCCAGCGCAAGCCCAAGAGCTTCGAGGTGCGAGTCGACGGCCGCCTCGCGCCCGGCGTGATGGCCAAGGACATCATCCTGGCGCTCATTGCCCGGATCGGCGTGGGTGGTGGCACCGGCCACGTCTTCGAGTACGGCGGCGAGGCGATTCGGGCGCTGTCGATGGAAGAGCGAATGACCATCTGCAACATGTCGATCGAGGGCGGCGCGCGTGCCGGCCTGATCGCGCCCGACGAAACGACCTTCGCCTACGTCGAGGGTCGTCCGCATGCGCCGCGGGGGGCCGACTGGACGGAGGCTGTCGAGCGCTGGCGGCAGCTGCCGTCGGACGAGGGGGCGGAGAATGCCAAGTCGGTCGTCATCGACGCCTCGGCATTGGAGCCGATGATTACCTACGGCACGAACCCCGGCATGGGCATGGGCATCTCGTCACCGGTTCCCGCACCCGACGACGCAGATGACGAGGCCGGCCGACGCGCGCTCGAGAAGGCGCTCGAGTACATGGGCCTGCAGGCCGGGGAGCAGCTGCTGGGCCACAAGGTCGACATCGTCTTCATCGGCTCGTGCACCAACAGCCGCATCAGCGACCTGCGCCAGGCCGCCGCGCTGATGAAGGGGCACCGCGTCGCCAGCGAGCTGCGGGTGATGGTCGTGCCCGGCTCGCAGCAGGTGAAGCGCGCCGCTGAGGAGGAGGGCCTGGCCGACATCTTCCGTGCCGCCGGGGCCGAGTGGCGCGAGGCCGGCTGCTCGATGTGCATCGCCATGAACGGCGACCAGGGCGCGCCCGGGCAGTACATCGTCAGCACCAGCAACCGCAACTTCGAGGGTCGCCAGGGCAAGGGCGCCCGCACTTTCCTGGCTTCGCCCCTGACCGCCGCCGCGACCGCGCTGGCCGGTCGGGTGACGGACCCGCGCACCCTCATCGCCTAGGGCCGCCGAGATGCCCGACGCCTTCACCTCCTTCACCAGTAGGGTCATCCCGCTGCCCGCGGAAAATGTCGACACGGACCAGATAATCCCCGCGCGCTACCTCAAGACCACCGAGAAGTCCGGACTTGCCGAGGCTCTCTTCCGCGACTGGCGCTACGAGGAAGACGGCACTCCAAAGCCGGACTTCGTGCTCAACCGGCCCGAGATGGAGGGCCGCCAGGTGCTGCTTGCCGGCGACAACTTCGGCTGCGGCTCGTCGCGCGAGCACGCGCCGTGGGCACTGACCTCGTGGGGCATACGCGCCGTGATCTCGTCGTCCTGCGCGGACATCTTCCGCAACAACGCGCTCAAGAACGGTCTGCTGCCGATCATCGTCGACCCGGCCACGCACCAGCGTCTCTTCGACATGCTGGCCGTCGACCCCGAGATGGAGGTCACCGTCGACCTCGACGCGCAGGCCGTCCACCTGCCCACTGACGAGGACATCCCCTTCGAAGTAGACCCCTTCGCCCGCCAGATGCTGCTCGAGGGCACCGACGAGATCGGCTGGCTCCAAGCCCGGCAGCCGGCCATCGAGGAGTGGGAGGCCGCACACGCCGCCCGACTGGACACGCGTCCAACCTCTTGACGCTTCTCCTTGCAGGAGCCTAGACTCCGCGTCTCAGCATGAATAGTGGGCTGTGATCGGGACGAGTAACTCTCGACCTGTCGGCGCAGAGACCCGGCGGCTGGTGTAAGCCGGGGCGGCAGCGAAGGTGAATGGACCCGGGAGCCTCCGGACCGAAAGGTTCGCTCGAACGGGGAGAGGGCGAGCGCACCGAGTAGGCTCCGGCGCAGAGCGCCAGCGATAAAGGGCAGCGCCGATCGGTCGGCCGGGCGAGGAGCCAGGCAGGCCCGTCGGTAACGATGAGAGCGGCACACGCCGAATTTGGGTGGCACCGCGGAAGGTCAAGGCCTTTCGTCCCAGACAGGACGAAGGGCCTTTGTGATTCCGGAGGACGAAGTGGCGCCACTCATCAACCAGCCGCTCTCGCTGGCCGAGGCGAAACGCCTCGCAGAAACCAGCGACACCGTGCTGCTGCGCGCCACCCGCGAGGCGGACCTCGAGACGCCCATCGGCGCCTTTCTGGCCCTCGACGACGGCACGCCGGCCTACCTGCTCGAGTCGGTCGAGGGCGGCGAGCGCCTCGGCCGCTACTCCTTCCTGGGCGTGCTGCCCCGCCGCCTGCTCGACGTCCGCGACGGCCAGGCCACCGTCCGATCGCGCCCTGTCGGGGTCGAGCACGCCACCGCCTTCCACGCGGACGTCCTCCCCCAGCGCGATCCACTCGAGGCGCTGCGCTCCTTCCTGCCCCGCCGCCGCATCGCTCCCCTGCCCGACCTGCCCCGCTTCACCGGCGGCGCCGTGGGCACCCTCGCCTACGACGCCGGGTCCGTCTTCGAACCCACCGTCCCGCTGCCGGCCGACGACCCCGTCGGAGTTCCGCTGGCCGCCTTCCTCGAGACCGACCTCGTGCTGGTCTTTGACCACCTGACCCACACGCTGTCGGCCATCGCCAGCCTGCACACCGACGCGCCCGACTTCGAGGCCCGCTACCAGGTCGCAGAGCGGGCCGTCCTGGAGGCACTGGAGCGGACGGCCGACGGACACCGGCAGCCCAGCTCGAATGGCCATCCAGCCCAAGCAACCGAGGAGCCGGAGACCACCAGCCTGGACCGCGAGGCCTACATCGACGGCGTGGAGGTGGCCAAGGAGGCCATCCGCGCGGGGGAAACCATCCAGATAGTGCTCGCGCGCCGGCGCTCGTTGTCGGCCGCCCGCGCCGACGGCTCGGCCGTCCGTGGGATCGACCTGTACCGTGCCCTGCGCCGGGTCAGCCCCAGTCCCTACCTCTTCTTCGTGCGCATGCCGGACTTCGAGGTCGTCGGCGCCAGCCCGGAGCTGCTGCTGCGCGTGGAGGGTCAGAGCATGCTCACCCACCCAATCGCCGGCACCCGGCCGCGCGGCGCGACGGACGCCGAGGACCGCGCGTTCGCGGAGGAGCTCAGCGAGGACCGCAAGGAGCGCGCCGAGCACGTCATGCTCGTCGACCTGGCGCGCAACGACCTGGGCCGGGTGGCCACGCCGGGCAGCGTGGCTGTGACCAGCTACATGCAAGTCGAGCGCTTCAGCCATGTCCAGCACCTGGTCAGCCATGTGGCCGCCAAGCTGCGTCCGGGCTGTGACGCGCTGGACGCGCTGCGTGCCGTCTTCCCGGCCGGCACGCTTTCGGGCGCGCCCAAGGTCCGCGCGATGCAGCTGATCGCCGAGCTGGAGCGGGAGCGGCGCGGGCTGTACGGCGGGGCGGTCGGCTACCTGGGTTACGACGGCTCGCTGGACACCGCCATCACCATCCGCAGCGCGGTGCTGAGCGGCGGCCGCGTCCACCTGCACAGCGGCGCGGGCATCGTGGCGGGCAGCGTGCCCGAGCGGGAGTTCGAGGAGACCGAGCACAAGGCCGGCGCGATGAAGCGGGCGATCGCGCTCGCCACCGGCGACACGACAGTGCTGGCCCAGAAGCCAGAGCCGGCCAAGACGGGAGCGACGCAATGATCCTGGTCATCGACAACTACGACTCCTTCACCTTCAACCTGGTGCAGGCGCTCCAGGCCGCCTCGATCAACGTGCGCGTGGCGCGC
Organism: Candidatus Limnocylindria bacterium; assembly: GCA_035514295.1. Classification (GTDB taxonomy): domain Bacteria; phylum Chloroflexota; class Limnocylindria; order Limnocylindrales; family CSP1-4; genus JALYGJ01. The sequence goes on from DATKBB010000082.1 coordinate 18,702, forward strand.
AACGACGAGCTCGAGCGAGCCGATCTCGAGGCACTGGCGGACGACCCGGCCGATCCCCTGCGCGGCATCCTGATCTCACCCGGCCCCGGCGACCCGACGGGTGCCGGGATCTCGATGGAGGCGATCCGATTCGCCGGCGAGCGGGAGCTGCCGATGCTCGGCGTGTGCCTGGGCATGCAAGCGCTGGCAGCCGTCTACGGGGCGTCGGTCGTGCGCGCGCCGACGCTCGTCCACGGCGAGGCGTCCAAGGTCAGCCACGACGCCAAGGGCTTCCTGAAGGGCATGCCCCTGCCCTTCCCTGCCGCCCGCTATCACTCGCTGTGCGTCGACGCCGCGACCCTGCCGCCCGAGCTGTACGTCACGGCGCTGGCCGACGACGCCGTGGTGATGGGCATCCGCCACCGGACTCTGCCGCTGGAGGGCGTCCAGTTCCACCCCGAATCCGTGCTGACTCCCGACGGCCCGCGCATCCTGGCCCGCTTCCTTCGCGCGTGCGAGGAGGGTGAGCCCGAGGTGCTCGAGGGCCGGCGCGACTTCTGCTTCAAGGGCCTGGCCGCGTGAGCGAGCTCGTCCGTGCCGCACTTGCCCGCGTGATGGCCGGCGCCAGCCTTGGCCGAGACGAGGCGCGGGCGGCGATGGGCTCGGTGATGGACGGCGAGGCCACGCCCGCTCAGCTGGGCGGGTTGCTGATGGCCCTGCGCTCGCGCGCAGAGACGGTCGACGAGCTGGCCGGCTTCGCGCAGGCGATGCGTGACCGTGTGCTGCGCGTGGCTGCGCCCGAGGGCGCGATCGACACCTGCGGCACAGGCGGGGACGGGTCGGCCACCTTCAACATCTCGACCGCCGCCGCCCTGGTCGTGGCCGCTGCCGGCGTGCCCGTGGCCAAGCACGGCAATCGGGCGGTCACGTCGCAGGCCGGCTCGGCCGACGTCCTGGAGGCGCTGGGCATCCCGATCGACCACGGTCCCGAGCAGGCCGCCCGCGCGCTGCAGGCCGACGGCTTCGCTTTTCTCTTCGCACCGGGCTACCACCCAGCGATGCGCCACGCCGGACCGGTCCGCCGTGA
>DATKBB010000083.1:0-3389 GCA_035514295.1 Candidatus Limnocylindria bacterium
CCAACCTACCGCGGCACGACCGAGGTCGAGGCGATCACCGCCGGCGGCCCCGGGTTCGTGGCCGTCGGCGCGGGCGGTCAGCAGCTGCGCGGCCGGGTCTGGACCTCCGCCGACGGCCTGAGCTGGAGCGCGGCGCCGGACGAGCAGTTCGTGGGCTATCGCCTGCGCCACGTGGTCAGGGCCGGCGATCCGCTGTTCGCCTTCGGCCGGGACCAGCGCGGCACGCGCGTCTGGCGCTCGAGCGAGGGCCGCGAGTGGACGTCGCTGCCCGAAGCCTCCGAGCTTGTCGGCGCGGGCGTCAACGACGTCACCGTTGTCGAAGGCACTCTGCTCGCGGTCGGCTTCAGCGAGGATCCGGAGTACGGGGGAGCCGTGTGGCGTTCGACGGACGGCGGCGACTGGCAACGCGTCGCTGCGCCGCAGGAGGACGTTGAACTGTGGGCGGTCGCCACCCTTGGCACGACGCTGGTAGGCATCGAGCGCGATCCGTTCGGACTTCCGTCGGTCCACTTCTCCGACGACCTGGGCGACAGCTGGCAGCCCGCACAGGTCGACTTCGTCTTCGGCGAGGATGGTGGATCGCTCGTCGATGTCGCGGCCGACGGCCGGCGCTTCGTGGCAGTGGGCTACGCGGACTCGCTCTACTACCCGCCCATCGCGGCGCGGTCGGGCGACGGGACCAACTGGAACTCGCGCCGTCCCGCCGGGGTCGACCTTCTGGGGCAGGTCGTGGCCTTGCGCGGCGGTGGGTTCCTCGCGCTGGAAGGTGGGGGCATGCGCGCGCTGATCTCCGGAAACGGCCGCGACTGGACCGAGATCGCGCCGCTGCGCACGGATCGGCCGGCCCCACCGCTGCCACCCGAGATCGGTGACGAAGTCGTCACCTTCCGGGCACTGGCAGCCAACCGCAGCGGGGTCGTCGTCGCCCAGCCGTGGGGTGACGGGGTCGTTGTCCTATTCGGCCCGCAGGCACTCTTCGGTCGCTGATGAGTAAGAGGAAATCCTTGTTTGGTGATGCGACCGTAATGCGTGGCAACCGTCCAGCGCATGCCTACTGGGAGTTGACCTGCTACCTTTCCCGCCTGTGACTACCCGAAGTGAAACGCTGCCGTCGGCCTACGAGGATCCCGGCGGGAGTACGCTGCTGCGCCTCGCGCTGGCCTTCCTGCTGACCCTGCTGGCACTGGCCATCTTCGTGCTGGCCTTCGCGCTGGCCTACACACGGATGCACGAAGGGCGGGCGTTGCCCGGGGTGGGAGTGGCCGGCGTTTCCGTGGGCGGGCTCGACGCCGCGCAGGCGGAGGCGCGCCTGCGCGAGGAACTGCCCGACATCAGCGGCGGGGCGCTCATCGTCGAGATGGCCGGCAGCCGGGAGCGGATCGCCTACACGGACATCGGACGGGATTACGACGTCGAGCTGATGGTCGAGCAGGCGCTGTCGGTGGGGCAGCAGGGCGACCTGATCACGCAGGCGGGCAACCAGCTGCACATCCTGCTGAACGGCGTGGCAATCCAGCCTTCGCTCACCTGGGACAGCGCCGAGCTGGCGCGCCGCATAACTGCCGCGGCGGAGGCCGCAGTGGTGGAACCCGTCGACGCACAAGTCGTGCGCCAGGGGGCGGACTACGTGGTCGAGCCGGCCGCCGCCGGTCAGTCGATTGATGTCAGCCGGGCGTTGGAGCTGGCCCACATCGCACTGGGCGACGTGGCAGCGCGCGAGGCCAGTATCGGACTGGAGGCCATGATCGTAGCGCCGGCCGTCACCACGGATGAAGCTCAGGCGGCTGTGTCCGCATTTGAGCGCGTGACAGGTGAAGCGCTGGTCGTCTCGGGAGGCTCGACGCGAGCGACCATCGGCGCAGAGGAGTTGCGCGGCTGGACACGCTTGGAGGAGGGTGGCCCGGCGGAGTGGTCGCTGGTCATCGAGCGCGAGCCGGCCGTCCAGTTCGCACAGACGATGGCCCTCGACATCGACCAGCCGGCCGTCGACGCCAGCTTCGTCTTCGAGGAGGACGTCGTGGCAGCCATCGCCGGCCAGGAAGGCCGCGTGGTGGATGTCGAAGCGACCGCCAACGCCATCGTTGCCGCCCTCGAGGCACGCACCGCCGGCGAAGGGCCCACAGGCGTGGACGTGACCATGGCCGTCGCCCAACCCGACTTCACGACCGAAGAGGCGGAGGCGCTCACCGCGCGGATGGAGCGCCTCTCTCGCTGGCGCACGAACTACGTCCCCGGCTCACTCAACTACCGCGGCGCCAACATACGCATCCCCACCGACAAGATCCACGGCATGGTCCTCGAGCCGGGCGACACGTTCGACTTCTGGGACGTCGTGGGCTACCCGACGGAGGAGGAGGGCTACGGTCCCGGGGCAGCCATCATCCGCGGCCGGACCGTCCCCGACGGCGCGCTGGCCGGCGGCATCTGCTCCTGCTCCACGACGATCTTCAACGCCGCCTTGCGCGCGGGGCTGGAGATGGGCTCCCGGCGCAACCACTACTACTACATCAACCGCTACCCGGTGGGCCTGGACGCGACGGTCTGGATCAGCAACTCCGGCCAGCGCCAGACGGTCAGATTCACGAACGACATGGAGCATCCCATCCTGATCCGCGGCATCAACCGGCGCTCGGCGGTCATCTTCGAGATCTGGGGCGTGCCGGATGGACGTGAGGTCCGGCTGTCACGGCCGACAATCACCAACCGGCGCAGCGCCGTCGAAGAGACCCGCGTCAGCCAGAGCCTGCGACCGGGCCAGAGCCGGCGCGTCGAGTGGCCGGCCAACGGCTTCCACTCGACGGTTACGCGGACGGTGCTCGACGCGGCAGGCAACGTGCTGCACGAGGACACGTACTTCTCGCGCTACGCCACGATCAACGGCGTCACGCTGGTCGGCCCGTCGTCGCCCGGCCCGGAGCCCGACCCGGAGCCCGACCCGGAGCCCGATCCCGAGCCCTAGCGGCGCTTGGCGCCGGGCGTCCCGGGGCAACGCCGGGGCTAGCTCGCCAGAAAGGCGACCGGCAGGTGGCGCAGATCCCGGGCAATGCCCAAGGCCCACTTCTCGATGGGCGGCCAATCGCGGAAGTCAACCTCGGGCAAGGGCCGCTCACGGCGGGCGCGACCAGTGCCATTCGGCTGGTGTTGGAGGGTGCGCTGGGGCTCGGCTTCAGTCCGCCGTCGGTGCCGCGTCCCGCCGCCGGCCGGCGTAGACCAGCAGCGTGACGGCCACGAAGCCAACAAGGGCCAGCCCGGCCAGCAGCACGAAGTCGAGCGCGCTGGGCGGGGGCAGCAGGTCGCGCTCCTCCGTCTGCCACGGCCAGAGTGCCCGGACGCTGCCGATCATCAGCCCCGTCAGCACGGACATGGTCAGCGCGTGCCGGTGCTCGAGC
>DATKBB010000084.1:0-32473 GCA_035514295.1 Candidatus Limnocylindria bacterium
GCCGGGCGTTTCCGTGGCGGCACCACCGCCGAGTGGCTGGCCCGCCTCGACGCCGCCGATGTACCCGCCGGCCCAGTGAACGACGTGCTGGCCGCCTTTGCCGCGCCGCAGGCGCTTGCCCGTGAGATGGACGTGAGCATCGAGCATGGGGTGCTCGGGCACATCCGCCAGGCGGGGATTCCGTTCAAGCTGTCGGTCACGCCGGCGACGCTGCGCATGCCCCCGCCATTGCTCGGCGAGCACAGCGCGGAGGTCCTGGCCGAGCTCGGCTATGCGCCCGACGAGATCGAGCGGCTGAAGGCGCAACAGGTGAGCCTGTGAGCGAGCGAGTCACCGTCACCGCCACAGAGACCGTACACGTCGCCCGACACGCTCGTCTACCGACTGTTCCGGCGACCGGAGAGAACGAGTGCCGCCTTCGAGGACATGACGTCGACCTGGGTCAGCGGCGGCGGCGGCTCGTGGCGCTACGAGGCGAGCGGCGATGGGACGGTCTGGACACGGACGAACACGCTCGAGCTGGAGCGCGGAGTCTTGGGGCGGCTGCTGGCGCCGCTGTTCAGGCGCGCCCTGCGCACGAGCATGCGCAAGTCGATGGCCAGGGCGAAAGTAGTCATGGAGGCGAGCGCGGCCCGGCCGCTCCTCTTTAGGCCCCGGTCGCTTCCGCGGCGGCGGTGCGCGCGACGGCAAGAAGCATCCGGCTGGGCTCCAAAGCCTCTACGTCGTGGGGCACCAGCGGATCGAGCACAAGGACCGACCCGGCGGACAGCCGGTGGCGCTGATCCGGTGTCGACACCTCCAGAGGGCCCGACAGCGCCATGATCGTCACGTAGGCATCGGCTCGATGTTCCGCAAGCCGCCCGCCCGCTTCGAAATCAAAGACGATGAGCGTCAGCGGGTGCTTGTTGAAGATCGTCATCTGCCTGTGCCCGTCGCGCACGACGGCGCTCTCCTGTCGGAGCGCAGTTGCGATCTCCGCGAGATCGAATACGTGCTCGGTGCCAGCGAAACGCTCGCGGGGTGGCCTTCTGTCGAGGTTGGAGTCGGTCATGGTTCGGTCCAGCTCGGACGACTCGAAGCCGAGTCATTGCCCCAAGGGTAGCCCCGTTCGCCGATGCGTGGACGATGTCGGGAGGCCGCCGGAAGGCCCGCCGGGAGTGCTTGCTACACTGATCGTGACGCCGACATAGCTCAGCGGTAGAGCAGCTGTTTCGTAAACAGCAGGTCCTCGGTTCGAATCCGAGTGTCGGCTCCACCTCTCACCGCCCGCCGGTTTGCTTACCGGGCCGCGGATCACTTCCCGACCCGGTACCTGAGGTGAGTTACCCCCGGCGCCTCGACCACGCGGACCTGTTCGAGCTTCAGGCTCGGGCCAACGCCGGCAAAGAGCCGCTCGCCGCCGCTTAGAAGGATCGGGACGACGTGTAGCTCGATCTCGTCGACCAGTCCCGCGGCCAGGTACTGGTTGATGATGTCCGCGCCTCCGCCAATGACGACGTCGTGACCGCCGGCGACCTGCCGCGCCTGTGCGAGCGCCGATTCGATCCCGTTGGTAACGAAGGTGAAGGTCGTGTCCGACAGCGTCAGCGGTTCCCGCTCGTGGTGCGTGACCACGAAGACAGGCTTGTGGAAGGGAGGATCATTGCCCCACCACCCGCGCCAGGGATCTTCGCCCCAAGGCCCTCTGCTGGCCGGGCCGAACTTCCCGCGACCCATGATTTCGACGCCGACATCGGCGTTCTCCTCCACCATGACCGTGCTGCTGGCGTTGTCCTCGCCGCCCTCGATGCCGTGGGGCTCACGCCACGCCTGCAGCCTGATCGCCCAGTCGTGCAGGTCCTCGCCGCCTTCGCCGAGGGGGTTCTCCTGGCTCTGGTTCGGGCCGGCTACGTAGCTGTCGAGTGAGACGGAGATGTGAACGCGTACCTTGCTCATGTCCTGTGGACCGCTGAAGGGAGCGAAAGTCATCGCGTGCCGTCGGATGCCGTCTCCTATATCCTTTGCACGCTGGCCGTGGCGATCAGCAGCAGCTTGGGGTTCGGGCCTTCCAGCCGGGCCGTGTTGACCAGGATGCCGGTGAACTGGCCGTCGCGCGTTCTGCCCAGGCAGCGGGCTCGGTCGGTCGGCGCGATGCGCGTGACCTGCTCCCGAGTCTGGGGATGCAGGACGGGCGTCCTGTCGGTGACCCGAGCCCGAAAGCCCAGCTGGTCGACGATCGCGGCTACCGTGCGGCCCTGCGCCAGGCCGGAGCCGGCGGCCACGGTGTCGACGACGTCCGTCGGTCCGCGCGGCGACGGCATGGGCGTTTCGCGCAGAGCGCTGTCACGGTAGCCCAGCGTGACCACGATCTGGCCGTCGCGCCGGCGCAGGTGTGGGCGTACGTCCTGCCAGGGCACCCAATCGCCCGCGTAGCCGGCTGACGGCCGACCCATGGGGTCCATCCAGAAGACCTCCAGCACGCGCCGGTGATCCTCGTGGCGGCCCGCGCCACCGTCGCACAGCCGCAGGCCGGTAACGCAGAAGGCGTGGCCCACGTTGCCGCCGCCCGCCCAGTTCTGTAGGTAGCCGGGCAGGTCGCGCATGGTGGCGATGACCCGGATGGCGGCCTCCCGGCGCAGCTCCTCGAGGAACTCCTCGTCGGTCAACCGCCCTGAGCGCACCTCCGCATCCGGCAGGAGGGCGCGCAGTGCCACCCGCGACTCGCGAATCGAGGTAGCCCTGGTCAGCGGCGCGCCGCTGGCCTCGTGCAGCGCCAGGACGAAGTTCTCGGGCGGAGTCTGGTCCTCCTTGCGCGCCAGCGGCAGGCGATAGCCCATCCAGGACAGGATGCTGCACAGGGCCGCGAACATGCACGAGCGGAAAGGCGGCGTGAAGTAGCCCCGCTGGGTAACGAACAGCCGTTCGCCCTCTCCGACCGACACGCCGGCGGGCAGGCTCACTCGTCCGCCTCAGGCTCGGGAACGTCCTCTGCGGGGATCGAGTCCTCGGCCTCGTCCTCCAGTTCGTCGGGCATCTCGTCGTCCAGTCCGTAGAGTTCCGCCACGCCCAATCTCCTCCTGTCAGCCAGTCGACATCGCAATCATCGTGCGGCCGACAAGTGGCGGCTCGCAGGAAGCCAGCGCGGCCGGTCTCCCCAACGAGTATCCCGCCTGGCCCGGCCAGTTCGGGTGCCAGCGTCGGAAACCAGAGAGGCGCCGCCGGCGCCCGTTACGTCCCTGCAATTTGCCCCGGTGCAGGATCAACGTTGTCGCTGCGGCCCATGCCGCAACCAGCGCGAGCGCCGTCGCGGCGCAAGCCGCCGAGTTGGCGCAGAAGCTCCGCGGGGCCGAGACAGCCGCGAAGGCGACTGAGCATGAGGCGCGCGCACTCGGATAGGCGCAGGCGCGCGGCGAGGAGTCGCCGCTCTCAAGGCAAGGGGAGGATGCCTATGACAAGCCCTGCACAAAGACTTGACAGACCCCTCTTTAGTGCGCTAACCTGCGCTCCACAACACTGAACAAACAGTGGACAGAAAGGAAAGGGAACGACACCGATGAACCGAGTAATCAAGAGGACCACGGTGGCCCTCAGCCTGTTGAGCCTGCTGCTCATCTCGGCCATGCCCGTGGCGGCCGACGGCCATGACGCCCGCGTGCGCGTGCTGCATGCGTCGCCCGACGCCCCGGCCGTGGACGTCTACCTCAACGACGAGATCGTCGACGCGCTGACCAACGTGCCATTCGGCGTCATCTCCGGCTACCTGAACATCCCCGCGGGTGAGCAGAACTTCAAGGTCTACCCCACGGGCGACACCACGACCGCCGTCATCGACGCGGACGTGACTCTCGAAGCCGGCACCTCCTATACGGTCGCCGCGATCAACCCGGTCGCCTCGATTGAGCCGGCCGTCTTCGTTGACAATCCCTCGCTCGATTACGACACGGCCCAGGTCCGCGTCGTTCACCTGAGCCCTGACGCCCCCGCCATCGATGTCGCACCTGACGGTGCCGATCCCGCCGACGCGGTCGTGATGGGCCTCGAGTTCCCCGATGCGACCGACTACCTGGCCCTGCCGGGCGGCGAGTACGACCTGGAAGTCCGCTTGGCCGGTGAGACCACCGTGGCCCTCCAGCTCGACCCGATCGAGATCCAGGATGGCGGCGCCTACAGCGTCTTCGCCATCGGCTCTGCCGCTGCCGAGCCGCTGGGCGGCAACGCCCTGACGGCGCTGATCGCCGAGGACGGCCGGATCCTGCCCGACACCAGCACTGTGACCGAGCCCGGCGCTGCAGCCAGCATGCCGCTGATGCTCATCGCCGCGCTGGCCATGGGTGCCGCGACCTTCGTGCTCCTCATTGGGCGCGGGCGGTTCGCCAGCGAGACACGCTAACTCCCTCCCCTCCCTACGGAACGGGCCGCGGTGGCAGTGCCGCGGCCCGTTTTTTTGTGTGTCGCGAAGTGCGCCGCGAAGATCTCGCCGGGCAAAAGGAGAGGCCGGACGCGCGCCCCAGCGCAGCGAGCCCGGCCTCTTCATGCAGGAGAGAGGGGTCTCCTGTTCGTCGCGCGGTGGGAGGGGATCCCCGCGTGCGACGTCTAGACGCAGGCTAGGCCGCGGCGGTTCCATCCGAAATTCGTAGCTCCACGGATCAGCCTACCGGGCCTGCGCTCCGTACCCGTAGTCCCACCTGAGGGTCCGGCCTAGGGGGAGAGTGCCAGCTGCCAGACGTCACCCAGCTCGGCGTTGCCCCGCTTGCCACCGAACAGCAGCAACCGCCCGCGGGGCTCGTCGGCGATCAACGTCGCCCCGAAACGGCCTGCCGGCGTCTCCCCGCCGGCCTCCACTGCCGACCAGCCCAGGCCAGCCAAATCCAGCCGCCACAGGTCGTCCAGCGCCGCGCCGTCGGAAGCGCCACCGCCAAAGACGTAAGCCTGGCCCCCGAGCTGCGCCAGCGCGTACAGCTGGCGCGGCTGCGGCTCCGGCGGCGGGGCCTGGGTCCAAGCACCGGAGTGCTCATCTAAGCTCCACAGGTCGCCGATGGCCGGCGCACCGGTGGTCTGCCCGGCGTAGACCACGAACCGGCCGTCCTGTGTCCAGAGGCAGTCGTGCAGGCAGCGCTCGACGGGTCGGGTGCCCTCGACGGTCAAGTCCGCCCAGCTGCCCGCCCGGAAGTCGTAGGCGCGTGTGTCCGCGAAGCGGCCGGTGTCCTCCGTGAAGCCGTGGCTAATCCACATGCGTCCGTCCGGCCCCGTCGCCGCGCACGATCCGTAGCGTGCCGGCGGCACGTCGCCGGCCGAGGGCAGCTCCGCCCACGAATCGGCCTGCGGGTCGTAGGCCCAGATGTCCGAGAAGAAGCGCGGGCCGGCCTGACCGCTCCAGACGACCAGCCCCACGTCGGCGACCCACACCGCGGTGTGCCCGAAACGGGCCGCCGGTGGCTCGCCCTGCGGCTCCAGCTCGAGCCAGCTGTCGGCGGCCAGGTCGTAGCGCCACAGGTCGTTGAACTCGCGCTGGCCCGCGCGCCCGCCGAAGAGGTAGGCCGTCGCGCCGTCGCCGCTCACCGTCCAGGTGTGGTCCTCGCGTGCAGCTGGGCCGACGGCCGATCCAAGCTCCTGCCACTCCGGCGTGGCGGGCAGGGCGGGCGTCGTGGTCGGGCTCGGCGTTGCAGTCGCCGTGGCGGTCGTTGTCGGCGTGGCAGGGGCCGTCATGCTCGGCGACCCGGTGGCGGCAGGTGTGCCCGGGAGCGGCGTGGCCGGTGCTGTCGCTGCCGGCGTGGCAGTCGCTGGCAGCGGAGTCGCGGGGGCTGTGGCCGAGGTGCAGCCAGCGAGCACCACGATCAGCCCCCAGACGCAGCGCACCAGCCTTGGCGACATACTTCAGAGGATACGCGCACACAGGGCCGGCATCTCTGCAAGGTGCCGAAGCTTGCCTAATTCAAGCCCCCATGGCATTAGGCAGATGGCGCCCCGGGTAACTTGGTCTATCTCGTACCCAGGCGAGAATTAAGCCAGCTAGCCGGCTCGTGCCGTGCGTGAGCCGCTGACCCGGACCCGTGACGATCTGGTTAGCGCTAACCCCGGTTTGAGATAGACCAGGTTCTGTGGTCGCCCGCAGCGGCCGTAACGACGCCAGAGGCGCGCTCAGCTGTCCTCGCCGGAACCCTCGCGGGCCTCGCCCACGGACGCCTCGGCACCCTCGCCGGCCTCCGTGGCTGCCTCGCCTTCGGGTGCCTCCGCGCCTTCCTCGGCCTCTTCCTCTGCCGTCGGCTCGGGCGCTTCCTCGATGCGCGGCGGCTGGACGCGGGCGATTGCCTCGTGGCCGTCCGTCACCAGCGTCACGCCGGCGGGCATGACCAGGTCGCTGGCATGGAGCACGACCTCGAAGGTTTCCAGTGGCGTGATGTCCAGCTCGAGGTTGGGCGGCAGGTCGTCGGGCAGTGCCCGCACCTGGACCGAATCACGCAGGTGGAGCAGGACGCCGCCCAACCGCTCGACGGCCTCCGAGGTGCCGGTCATGACCAGCGGGACGTCGACCGTGCGCTCCTCGGTCATGTTCACGGCGAGCAGGTCGACGTGCAGCGTGCGCCGGGTCACGGGATGTTCCTGGATGCCGTGCAGCATCACCGGCTGGGGGCGCCCGCCGTCCAGCTGGAGGTCGAGCAGCGCGTTGCGGCCAACCCGGCGGCGCAGCAGCTCGAACTCGTGCGCGTCGAGCTGGATAGCCTCCGACTCGCGCGTCTTACCGTAAACCACCGCCGGCAGGATGCCTTCGCGTCGCAGCTTCTTGGCGTCGCGGCCCTGCGCCTGGCGCGGCTTGGCGGACAGTTTGGGACGGCTCATGGACTGTGCTGGACCTCTGCATCGGATGGGAGGAGGGCCGATAGCCGCTCTCTACTCCCGGCAAGCGGGCGTCATCCTAGCACGACTTCCCAGGTAGCCCCCGCGCGCGATGTAGCATTTCGCCAATGGCGGCCTCAATCCTGATTGTCGAGGACGAGTACGCGGTGGCCCGCGGCATCCAGTACGCCCTCCAGCAGGAGGGCTACGAGGTGACCGTCGCGCGCAACGGCGAAGAGGGCCTGGAGCACGCCACGCGCCAGGCACCCGACCTGGTCATCCTCGACGTGCGCCTGCCCGGCATGGACGGCTTCGAGATGCTGCGCCGACTGCGCAGCGCGGGGACCAAGGCGCCGGTGCTGATGCTGACCGCGCGCGACGAGGAGATGGACAAGGTCATCGGCCTCGAGCTTGGGGCGGACGACTACCTGACCAAGCCCTTCGGCCTCCGCGAGCTGATGAGCCGCATCAAGGCGCTACTGCGCCGCGCCTACGGCGACCTGGCCGACGCTGCCGGCGGGCGCGTCATCCGCCATCGCGACCTGCTCATCGACCTGGAGCGCCGGCGCGTGCAGCGCGGCCAACGGCGGATCAGCCTGACCGCCACGGAGTTCGAGATCCTGCGCCACCTGGCCTCCAAGCCCGGGCGCGTGTTCAGCCGGCGCGAGCTGCTCGAGCTGGTGCGCGACTACGAGGCTCTCGACCAGGACGAGAAGACGATCAACGTCCACGTCAGCCACCTGCGCGAGAAGCTGGAGGACGACCCCTCCGACCCGGCCTTCATCCTGACCGTGCGCGGCGCCGGCTACGCCTTCGCCGAGCGCTGATCGTCAGAAGGGTCCGGCATGTTCAGTAGCCTGCGCGCCAGGCTGGTCATTGCCTTCGCGGTCATCGTGGCCGTGGCGCTGATCCTGGTGCTCGCCTCGTTGCCCCGCCTGCTCGACGGCTACTTCGCCGAGCAGGCCGCCCAGGACCTGCGCACGCGGACGGGCATCGCGCGCAGCTTCGTGGCCACCGCCCTGCTGCGCTACCGCGACAGCGAGCCGGAGACGCACCTGCCCATCCTGCAGGCGACCGACCCGCCGACCATCACCGACGGGGCACGCCAGGCGCTCGGTTCGCCCGACGATGGCTACGTGCGCGAGCTGGCCGAGGCCTTCTTGCAGGCAAATGTCACGATCACCATCTCGCCCGACCCGGAGCAGCCCCAGATCGTCGCCTACCGTCTGCACGTGCCGCTGCCCGACGACTTCGGCCAGCCCGGCCAGGAGCGCGAGAACATCTCGTTCGACGAGCCGGTCACGATCGAGGACCTGTTCTGGTCGCAGGCCGGCGCGGCCGCCCCGCTGCGTCTCGTCACGGTCCGCCTGTCCGAGCCCTTCACCTACCGCGCGCAGACGCTGGAGACGATCGTCAGCGTGATGACCGTTTCGGCGATCGTTGCGCTGCTCGTGGCAATGATCGCCTCCTTCGTCCTTGCCGAGCGCCTGACCAAGCCCATCAGCCGGCTCACCGGCGCGGCTCGCGAGCTGTCCGAGGGCAACCTCGACGTGCGCGTCCGGCCGCCCACCGGCTCGCCCGAGATGAGCGAGCTGACGGCAGCCTTCAACGCCATGGCCGAGCGGCTTCAGCAGTCAATCGAGTTCATCAGCCGTGACCGCGACCGCGGACGGGACTTCCTGGCCGACGTATCGCACGAGCTGCGCACCCCCATCGCCGCCCTGCGCACGTTCAACGAGCTGCTCTCCGACGGTGCGGCGGTGGACCCGGCCACGCGCCGGGAGTTCCTCGACCAGAGCCGCCAGCAGATCGAGCGGCTGGACTGGCTGGCCACCAACCTGCTCGAGCTGTCCAAGCTCGACTCGGGCCTGGTGCTGCTCGACCTGCGGCCGGACGACCTGCGGGCAGTGGTCGAGAGCGCGGTCCAGCAGGCCCAGCCGGCCGCCGAGCGCAAGGGCATCGAGCTGAAGATCGATCTCCCGGCCCAACCGATCCGCCAGCGCCACGATCCGCAGCGCATGGGCCAGGTGCTGGGCAACCTGGTTGGCAATGCGGTCAAGTTCACGCCGCCCGGCGGGCGCGTGGAGGTGAGCCTGAGGCCGACCGACGAGGGTGCCGAGCTGCGCGTGGTCGACACCGGCCTGGGCATCGAGCCGACAGAGCTGCCCTACGTCTTCGACCGCTTCTATCGCGGCGCCATGGCCAGCGAGTCGCGTGCTGCCGGCTCGGGCCTGGGCCTCTCGATCGTGCGTTCCGTCGTTGAGATGCACAATGGTCGCGTGGAGATCAGCAGCACGCCCGGCAAGGGCACTCACGTGGCCGTCAGTCTGCCCCGCGACATGTCCGTTTCTTCACCGAGCGCTGTTCAGTCGTGAACAGAGACCTGTCACGCTTCAGCGAGCCGTGTCATGACTGATCGACCAGCCGAGCGTCCCGACCAGCCCACGACCAGCTACAGCCCGCCCGTCGAGGGCCGGCCCAGCTGGACGGGCGCGCCTGCCTGGTCGCAACAGACACCCGAGCGCTGGTTCGAGCCAATGCCCGAGCACGTCCGCCCCCAGCCCGTGCAGGGGACTGCCAGCGGACGGCTGCTGGCGGTCGTCTTCGTCGTCGGCCTGCTGGCCGCAGCCCTAGGTTCATTGGGCACCTTTATGGCTTTGGAGTTGGGCGGCCGCCTGACACCTCCCAGCGCACCGGCGTTGTCGGCGGCGAGTCCCAGCCCCAGCGCCGGCACACTGCCCAACGTCACGCCGCTGCCTGCCCGCGAGGACGACTCGACGGTGACCCGGGCAGCGGAGGCGGTCAGCCCGGCGGTTGTGACCATCAGCGTCGGGAGCGGACAGGGCAGTGACACCTTTCCCATGCCGGAGACGGGCGTGGGCTCCGGTGTCATCTTCGACTCGGCCGGCTGGGTGCTGACCAACCGTCACGTGGTGGCCGGCGAGACGACGGTGCAGGTCGTGCTGCAGGACGGCCAGGAGATCGAAGGCACTGTCTACGGCGAGGACACGCTGACCGACCTGGCCATCGTCAAGCTCGATGCGGTGGACCTGCCCTACGCCGTCATCGGCGATTCGTCGCAGCTGAAGCCGGGCCAGCTGGCGGTGGCCATCGGCAGCCCGCTGGGCGCGTTCACCAACAGCGTCACCAGCGGAGTCGTCTCGGCGCTGGGCCGCGACGTCCCGGTCACGGACCCGGTCAGCGGCGAGCGGCGCTGGCTGCGCAACCTCATCCAGACCGATGCAGCCATCAACCCGGGCAACTCCGGCGGCGCGCTGATCGATGCGGCGGGCACCGTCATCGGCATCAACACTGCGGTGGCCAGCCAGGCGCAGGGGATAGGCTTCGCCATCCCGGTCAACATCGCCAAGCCGCTGCTGGAGCAGGCGCTGGCCGGCGAGCCGCTGGCCCGGCCGTGGATCGGCATCTCCTACCTGCGTATCGATCGCGACCTGGCCGAGCGCGAGGAGCTGCCTATCGACTACGGCGTGCTGGTCAACAGCAGCAACCCGCGCCAGCCGGCGGTAGCGCGCGACAGCCCGGCCCAGGAGGCGAGCATCGAGGAGGGCGACATCATCACGTCGATCAACGGCAGGCGCATCGACGCCGCCAACAGCCTGGAAGAGATCCTCAGCCAGTACGAGCCGGGTGACCGGCTGACGCTGATGCTGCTGCGCGACGGAACAACGCGGCAGGTCTTCCTGACGCTGGGCACGCGACCAGCGGGCTTGCCCTAGCCGGGCTCCTTGATCTCCGGCTGAAGCGGGCGGCCGGTGATCAGCCGCGCCCCGCGCCGCCGGGTGATGTAGTTCCAGGCCCACTGCATCACGACCAGCACCCTGTTCTCGAACTCGACCAGGTAGAGCACGTGCACACCGGCCCAGACGACCCAGGCCGGGAATCCGGCCAGGCGGAAGAGCCCGAAGTCGCCCACGGCCTTGCCCCGGCCAATGGTGGCGAGGTTCCCCGGATCGAAGTAGCGGAAGCGCCGGCGCATGCGCCGGCCGGCAAGCCTCTGCTCGACCGCCTTGGCCACGTAGCCGCCCTGCTGGATCGCCACCTGGGCCACGCCGGGCAGCGGCTCCCCGCCCTGGTGGGTGTATAGCGCCAGATCACCGATCACGAAGATCTCAGGATGGCCGGGCAGGCTCAGGTCACTTTTGACACGCAGCCGGCCGGCCTTATCGGCCTGCGCGCCGGTGGCCTCGGCCACCAGGCGGCCGAACGAGGAGGCCTGCACGCCAGCGGCCCACAGCACCGTGCGCGCCGCAATGCGCGCCTGCGACTCATCGCTGCCCAGCGTCACGCCCTCCTCGTCGATGCCGGTGACCAGCGTGCCCGTGCGCACGTCGACGCCCAGCCGGGCCAGCATCTGCTGCGCCTTGTGAGAAAGCTCGGCAGGGTAGCCGGGCAGGACGCGCTCCAGCCCCTCGACGAGGTGGATCTGTGCGCGCTGCGGACGGATGCGCCGGAAGTCGCCACGCAGCGTCTCATGGGCGATTTCGCCCAGCGCGCCGGCCAGCTCGACGCCGGTCGGCCCGGCGCCCACGACGACGAAGTTCATCCAGGCGCGCAGCCGCTCGGGGTCCGCCTCCTGCTCGGCGGCCTCGTAGGCGATCAGGATGCGCCGGCGGATCTCGGTGGCGTCCTCGATGGTCTTCAGCCCGGGGGCATTGTCGGCCCACTCGTCGTGGCCGAAGTAGGAGTGGCGAGCACCGGTGGCCACGATCAGCGTGTCGTAGTCGCGGCGCACGCCCTCGCCCGTTCGCACCCAGCGCTCATCCACGTTGATCTCACGCACGTCGCCCAGCAGCACGGTGGCGTTGCGCTGCCGGCGCAGGATGGAGCGCAGCGGCGCCGCGATGTCCCCCGGCGAGAGCACGCCGGTGGCCACCTGGTAGAGCAGCGGCTGGAAGAGGTGGAAGTTGCGCCGGTCGATGAGCGTCAGCTCGATGGGCGCCCGGCGCAAAGCCCGCGCCGCGTACAGCCCGCCGAACCCGCCGCCGACGATGACGACGCGATGGCGGGGAGCCGCGCTCATCTCTGTCGCTCGATCTCCACGCCGGCGTGCTCGACGACGCCGTCAAGCGGCAGTCCCGGCTTCTTGGCACGCACCTTGACCGACTCGACGCGCGGGTAGCCCTGCAGCACCGCGCCGGCGATGGTCTCGGCGATGCCCTCCAGCAGCCGGAAGCTGCGCTCCTCCACGATCTGGCGGCAGGTCTCGAAGACGCTGCCGTAATCGACGGTGTCCTCCAGCTCGTCGCTGGCCCCGGCCGCGCGAAGGTCGAGCTCGAGATCGAGGTCGACCTCGATCGCCTGGGCCTGGCGGCGCTCGTCCTCGCCCACGCCGTGTCGGCCCTCGAAAACCATCCCGTGCAGGTAGATGTGGTCGATCATGGGACTCCCTGTCGTGCTTCATGCCAGCCGCCGCGAACGATCGCGTCGGTCATGCGCGCGGCCCGCCGGTTGGCCTCCACGTCGTGCACACGGACGATGTCCGCGCCGCCGGCGATGCCCAGCGCGGTCGTGGCCAGCGTACCCTCCAGGCGCTGGTCGGTCGGCAGGTCGAGCACCTTGCCGATGGTCGACTTGCGGCTGGTGCCCAGCAGGATGGGCCGGCCCAGCACGGCCAGCGCGGGCAGCTCGCGCAGCAGGAGCAGGTTCTGCTCGGCGGTCTTGCCGAAGCCGATGCCCGGGTCGACGATCAGCCGCTCCCAGGCCAGACCGGCGGCCAGCGCCCGGTCCAGCGCGCGCGAGAGATCGGCGATCACCTCGGCCAGCAGGTTGCGGTAACGCGCCTCGGCCCGGTTGTGCATGACGACCAGCGGCACGTCACGGTCTGCGGCGAGGCGGGCCAGATCGCTCGACTCGGACACTCCCCAGATGTCGTTGAGCATGTCGGCGCCGGCCTCGAGGGCGGCCTGGGCCACGCCCGGCTTGGTCGTGTCGATGCTCAGCGGCATGTGCGGCAGCGCCTGGCGCAGGGCGCGCACGACGGGCACGGTCCGGCGCAGTTCCTCTTCTTCCGGCACGGCCCGGTGGCCGGGTCGCGACGACTCCCCGCCGATATCGAGCAGGTCGGCGCCCTGGGCGGCCATCCCGAGGCCCTGGGCCACTGCCGCGGCCGGGTCCAGCCCCCCCTCGGCCAGCAGCCCATCGCCGCTGAACGAATCGGGTGTGACGTTGATGATGCCCATCAGGAACGTCCGGCTGCCCCAGCGAAAGTGGGCCTGGCCGATGCGCGTGGGCGCCGGCGGTCGTTCGGGCAGCCCCGCCTGAGCGTCGGGCGTAAGAGCGACCGAGGGGGTGCTGTCCATGCTCCTCCGGCTGGGCACCGGCGCGGTCAGTCGAGCAGCCGGCCGCGCGCGTGACCTACAAGGTACAGCGAGCCGCAGACGAGCAGCGGGCCGCCCTCCCGCCGGGCGGACTCGACGGCGGCGTCGAGCGCCTCGTCGACGTCCGGCAGCACGCGTGGCGCGGGCGGCGCCGCTGACGTGGACGGCGCGGAGGCCGGGCCCGCGGCGGCCGGGCCCGCGGCGGCCGCCGTCCAGGCGCGAGCGAGCTCCGCGGCCGGCAGCGCGCGCGGGCTCTCCGGCACGTCCGTCGTGAAGACGCGCGCGTCTGCCAGCGTCGCCGAGCGCTTCAGCGGCTCCAGCATGCCGGCCACATCCTTGTCGCGCAGCGTGCCCAGCAGCACGCTGGGTCGGCCCGGCGACAGCAGCGGGCGGAGCTCGTCGAGTGCCGCGCCCAGGGCGTGGGCGCCGTGGGGATTGTGCGCGCCGTCGAGCACGATGTCGGGTGCGACTGGGTCAGGGCCTTGCGCGGCGGCAGGCTGCGCTCGGCCGTCGGGGCGAAGGGCGAGCAGCTCCAGCCGGCCGGGCCAGCGCGCGGCGGCCCAGGCGCGGCGGAGCGCTGCCGGCTGAACGTCGGCCAGACCGGCCTCGCGCAGCGAATCGATGATGGCCAGGGCAAGCGAGGCATTGTCCGCCTGGTGCCGGCCCAGTAGGCCCAGGCGCAGCTCGCCCAGCGGCGTGTTCAGGCGCAGGCCGGCTCTATCCATGCCCAGCACGTCGAACGGTTGGGGCGCTCCCACGGGCACGCCCAGCCGCCGGGCGCGACGCTCGATGATCGTGCGCGCCGGCCCTTGCGCGCCGGTCAGCGTCCGGTGGTCGCCGCGTTTGACGATCTGGGCCTTCTCGCGGGCAATGGCCTCGACCGTTGAGCCGAGGTGCTCCGTGTGGTCGAGGGCCACGTTGGTGATTGCCGTCAGGCCGCCCTGCCAGACGTTCGTGGCGTCCAGCCGGCCGCCCATGCCCACCTCGATCACGCCCACTTCGACACCGCTCTCGGCCAGCCAGGTGAAGGCCGCCGCGGTGAGTGCCTCGAACTCGGTCGGGGGCCCCAGGCGCCGCTCGACGGCCGACGCCTCGGCCAGCACGCGCTCGATGAGCCCGGCAAAGTCGGAGACGCCGATGGGCCGGCCGTCCACCACGATGCGCTCGCGATAGCTGACCAGGTGCGGCTTGGGCGTCTGGCCCACGCGCAGGCCGGCCTCGCGCAGGGCGGCCGCGACGAGTGCCTGCACGCTGCCCTTGCCGTTGGTGCCGCCGATCAGCACACCGCGCAACGCCTGGTGCGGATCGCCCAGCCGGCGCAGCAACGCCCGCGTCCTGCCCAGGCCCATGCGTATGCCGAAGCGGCCACGCTCGCTCAGCGCCCCGAGCGCCGCTCGGTAGCGCGGATCGGAGTCCTCCGCCTTCAGCGAACCCGACTGCATGGGCTCAGCGGGCCGTCAGCTCGTCCTCGTAGAAGACGCACTGGTTGAAGCGCGAGGAGAGGCAGATGTCGGACACGTAGCCCTGCTCCAGGTGCACGCCGCCACGCAGCTGGCAGCGCGACACGTTCGCCTCCTGGCGCATGAGCGCCTTGAGCAGGTGGGGCGCCTGGATGGGATAGGTGCCGCGCGGCCCGGTCACGTAGAAGTGGGGACAGACGTTGCGGCGTAGGTTGGGCAGGCCGAAAGGGATGCGCGCCCCGTTGTTCAGGGGCGCCGCCGGCCGGCGCAGCAGCAGGCCCGCCGAGACGCGGCTGACCGGTCCTGCCGGGGGCGGTGGCGGCAGCGGCCTCCCCTGCGGCGCGACGGAGCCGCGCACGTTGGTTATCGGCTTGCGTGACGGGTCCACTCAACCTCCCATCGGCACACGAGCGTGCCGCGCGCTAAGCCTACACGCCGAGAGGCGCCGCGCGCAGCACGCCGGCCGGCGCCGGCTGCCACAATCTTGGCCGATGCCGTACCCGTCCCGACGCCCGGCGCCCGCCCGCCGGCCAGGCCGTGGCGCCGGCCGTCCGCAGACCCGCCGGCGGCGCAGCGGCGCGCGCAAGCAGGGCCGCCTGCGCATCGGCTGGTCGCGCCGTCTGGGCGCGGCCCTGGCGCTGCTGCTGCTGGGCGGCTCACTGGCGCTGGCCAGCGGCGCGCTGGACGGGAATCGGACGCCGGGGCAGGGGCCGGCTGACCCACGCGCCAGCCCGGCGGCCATCCCGCCGGCGCCGGTCCTGCTGCCTGTGGAACAGAGCCTGGTGGCCGCCGCCCAGATCGACCTGCAAGTCGAGCTGCCGTCTCAGCTGGCTGCCCGCGAGGGCTATCGCCTGCGCGTGTACGTGAATGACGAACTGGTCCAGGAGCGGCGCCTGCCCGCGGGTGAGACCGCCGACCTGGCTGGCGTACCACTTCGGCAGGGCCCCAACTGGATCACCGCCGCCATCCACGGGCCGGGCGGCGAGAGCCTGCACTCGACGGCGCTCCTCGTCGAGCGCGACGATCAGCCGCCGCTGATCACGCTGTCTGCCCCCGATCCGGCGCGCGGCGTCTTCACCGAGCAGGTCAGCCTGCGCGGGCAAACTGAACCGCACGCGCTGCTGACCGTACGCAACGCGACCACCGACCAGGCGCTGGAGGTCGAGGCAGACGGGGCCGGCCGCTTCCAGCTGCGCCTGACGCTGGCCATGGGCCAGAACGCGATCACCCTGCGCAGCCGCGACCTGGCCGGCAACCGCAGCCGAGCCACGCTGCGCCTGCGACGCGTGGAGAGCCGGGCGGAGATCGGGCTGGAAGTGACACCGGCCGAGCTGTCGCTCGAGGAGTTGCCCGCGCCGCTGCGGCTGGTGGCGCGCATCCGCGGCTTGCGCGGCGAGCCGCTCGACGGCGCGCAGGTGACCTTCAGCCTGTCCGTCCCCGGCCAGGGAACGCTTACGTACGGCACGCTCAGCAGCGACGGGCTGGCCAGCTGGGACGACGTGCGCATTCCGGCCGACGGCGCACGGGCCGGCCACGGCCTCGCCACGGTGATGGTGGTGCTGCCCGATGGGCAGGGCGACGAGCTGGCGCTACAGGAGAGCGCCTCGATCAGGTTCCGCTGACCTCGATCAGGCCCCGTCGCTCGCGCCCGTCGCGCGCCGCGGCCCGGGCCGGCTGGTCGGCCGCGGGAGCAAGCGCCGGCGGCCCTAGAGCAAACAGCCCCTCGCCGGCCGCCGCTGTGGCGGTCGTCCAGCACGGCCGCACCTCCGCGCCGCCGAGCGGCTCGCGCCGCTTGTCAAGGGCGCAATAGCCCACGCCGCCCACGAGCGAGGCGCGGAAGTTGACGCATGTCGCGCAGCTCGTAGCTGAGCGGCCGCACACGAAGCAGCGGAGTGCCTCGACCTGGAGTGTCGCGCAGTGAGGGCAGCGCCAGGTCGCCATTGGCCGCCAGTTTAAGGCTTACGGGCAGGGCTCACTGGGGTCCTTGACGAACAGGTGCACCAGCGTGCCGGGCGGAACCTGCTCGCCGGCCGCCGGGTACTGGAGGTGGACGAGCCAGTCGTCGGCGTACTCGGAGGGCCAGATGACGCCCACCTGCAGGTTCGCCTCCTCGATCTGTTGGACTGCCTGGGCCAGCGGCCCGCAGAGTGCGTAATTGGCCACCGTCACCGGCGTGGGCGCGGGCGTGGGAGTCGGGCTCGGGCTGGGGCTCGGGCTGGGGCTGGGGCTCGGTGTCGGGCTGGGGCTAGGGCTCGGTGTCGGACTCGGGCTGGGCGGAATCGTGGGCGTTGGTGATGGAGTGGGACTGGGTGTCGGTGGTGGCGAGGGCGACGGAGTCGGCGCCGGACCCAGCGACAGCACGTAGTCGATGGCCGTGCCGCGTGCCACCTCGATGCCCGAGCGCGGATCGCTGCGCACGACCAGCGTGGCCGGCACCTCCGGGTCATGGGCCTCCGAGCGCGTGCCCGGCTGAAGATCCGCCTCGTTCAGGATAGAGATCAGCTCCGTTTCCGTGTGCAGGCGCAGGTCGGGCACGACCACCGTCGAGCGCTGGGTCGCGACGACGACCGATACCAGCCCGCCGCGCGTGATCGTGCCGCCGGCCGCCGGGGTCTGCTCGATGATCGTGTTCTCGGGCGGGTCATTCACCTGCCGATAGGCGCCAACGGTCAGCGTCACGCCCTCCTGGTCGGCCAGCAGCTGGGCCTCGGGCAGCAGCATGCCCACGAGGTTGGGCACCTCCGCGAGCCCCGGCGAGGGGCTGGGCGGGCCGGCCGACGGACCGCGCCCGGAGAGGAGCACGACGATCAGCACGCCGGCCGCCAGGAGCACGAGGACCCCCAGGATGGCTGCGATCCAGCCCCACGGCCCCGCTCGGCCGTCCTCCGCCTGCTGATGAGCCACGGGCGGCCGACCCGGCGGGCCTCGCCGAGCGGTGCCGTAGGCCGGCGGCCCGCCGCTGGGCGGCTGACCGTAGGCCGCTGCCGCTGCCGCCGGCGCGCCATCGGGCGGCCTCTCCGGCGGCGCTGCCAACGCCTGCCTGGGACCGGCCGGCACCGGCGCCACCAGGGCCGGGGCTGAAGGCTGGGCGATGAAGCGGCCCAGCATCTCGGACAGCTCGGCCGCCGTGGGCCGGTCGGCCGGCAGCCTGGCCAGGGCGCGACGGACGATCACGTCGAGTGACTGGGGCAGTCCCGGCTTGATGCTGGAGGGCGCCGGTGGATCGCCGGCCAGCCGGGCCACGGCCACCGCGCCGGCCGAATCGCCCGTCCAGGCGCGCTGGCCGGTGAGCATCTCGAAGAGCACCAGCCCGGCCGAGTAGACGTCCGAGGCAGTCGTGACCAGCTCGCCGCGGGCCTGCTCGGGGCTGAAGTAGTGGACGCTGCCCAGCGTCGTGCCGGGCATGGTCAGCTGCGCCTCGGAGAAGGCGCGGGCGATGCCGTAGTCGGCCACCTTGGCCCGGCCGGCGGGCGTCAGCAGCACGTTGGTCGGCTTGATGTCGCGGTGGACGATGCCCTTGGCGTGGGCTGCGTCGAGCGCGTCGAAGACCTGCTGAGCCAGCCGGGCGGCGGCCAGCGGCTCGATCGAGCCCCGTTCGCGAATGACGGCGGCCAGGTCGCCGCCCTCGACCAGCTCCATGACGATGAACGGATCGCCGTCCTGCATGCCGTAGTCGAAGACGTTGACCACGTTCGGGTGGTTGAGCGCAGCGGCCGCCTGCGCCTCCTGCCGGAAGCGGGCCACGAAGGCGGCGTCCCGGCCGTACTCCGAGCGCAGCACCTTGACGGCAACGTCGCGCCCCAGCTGCGCATCGTGACCGCGGAAGATGGTGGCCATGCCGCCCTGGCCGACCAGCTCGACGAGCCGGTAGCGGTCGCCCAAAACGTGTCCTACCTGGGCCACCAGGTCCTCCTCTGTTCCGAGCCGGCGGCGTGACGTCCGCTCAGCTCAGGTCCAGCCCCGCAAGGTAGCGCCTGAACTCGCCGCCGATGTCGGGTCGCTCCATGGCCAGCTCGACCGACGCCTTCAGCCAGCCCATCGTCGTGCCCGCGTCGTAACGCTTGCCCTCGAATGCATAGGCGAATACGTCCTGCTCGGCCATCAGCGCCTCGATCGCATCGGTCAACTGAATCTCGCCGCCGGCGCCGCGCGGCGTCTGCTCCAGCTTCTCGAAGATCTTGGGCGTAAGCACGTACCGGCCAATGATGGCCAGGTTGCTGGGCGCCGAATCGGGATCCGGCTTCTCGACCAGCCCACGCACGCGGTAGAGACGGTCGTCATGGCCGACGGGCTCGGGATCCGGATCGATGATGCCGTAGCGGCTCACCTCCTCACGGGGAACCTCCATCACGGCCACGACCGAGCCATGGGTGGCCCGATAGGCCTCGACCAGCTGCCCGATGGCCGAGCGGTCACCGACCACCACGTCGTCGGACAGGATGACGGCGAAGGGCTCATGGCCGACCAGCTCCTTGGCCATCAGCACCGCATGACCAAGACCCAGCTGCTCCTTCTGGCGGACATAGCTGATCTGGGCCATGTCACCGATCTGGCGCACGCGGCGCAGCATCTCGATGTCGCCCTTGGATTCGAGCAGGTGCTCGAGCTCGTAGGAGTGGTCGAAGTGGTCCTCGATGGGTCGCTTCTGGCTGCTGGTGACGATGATCACCTGCTCGATGCCGGCGGCGACTGCCTCTTCCACGCCGTACTGGATGACCGGCTTGTCGACCAGCGGCAGCATCTCCTTGGGCTGGGCCTTGGTGGCCGGCAGGAAGCGGGTGCCCCAGCCGGCGGCCGGGAAGACAGCTTTTCGGACGCGCAAATCGAACCTCGGTCGCGATGGCAGGAGAGTTGTGAAGCCAGCTTTGGCGTGGCCTGCAGCGTCCGCCGCGGCGAAAGGCTGCGGCGTGGGCTGCGGCGCAGTATAGACCGCGGCGCTCGGGCCGCCTCCGGCGAGGCCGAGCTCGGCGCTCAGAGGGGGTGCGGGTACTCCGGCTCGCTGGGCACCGGGGCCCGCGGCGCGACCTGTAGCACGACGGCCGCCACCAGCACCGCCGCGCCGCCCACCAGCTGCAGTGCCGCCGGCTGCTCGCGCAGCAGCAGGCCGGCCAGCAGGACGCCGACCACCGGCTCGAAGGTCATCAGGATCGCCGTGCGGGCAGGGCCCACCAGGCCCAGGCCGGCCAGCAGGGCGACGGTGGGTATCGCCGCGCCGGTCAGACCGCCGGCCACGATCCAGAACCACGGCTCGGGCTGGCGCAGCGGCAGCAGGAAGGCGTCGAGGCCACCCAGCGGCAGCATCAGCCCGAGGCAGACGACCAGCGTCCCGACCACCACGTAGAGCGACACGTCCATCGAGCCGAAGGGGCGGAAGCCACGGCCGCTCAGCAGCAGGAAAGCAGCCTGGCAGACAGCGGCGAAAAGCGCCAGGCCCACGCCCAGGGCGTCAATCTCCAGGCGTCCGGTGTCGATCACCGGCGCCAGCAGCACCAGCAATAGGCCGGCCGAGGAGAGCAGCAGTGCCGCCAGCCGGGCGCGGTCGAGCCGCTCCCCGTAGAGGCGCACGGCGGCCAGCGTGACCATCGCCGGGAAGGTGTAGAAGCAGATCAGCGCAACGGCAATGGTCGTGCGCAGGAAAGCGGCGAAGATGGCCAGGTTGATGAGCGCCGCGGCCAGGCAGACGCCCAGCAGCGCCCAGCGTTGCCGGCTGGTCAGCCGGCGCGGATCGGGCAGGCCGGGACCGCCGCGCGCGGCGAGCAGGGCCACCCCGGCCAGCAGCGAGACAGTGGCCACGGCGGCGCGCCAGGCGACGAAGGGCAGCGTGTCCAGGCCGGCCGTGCTGGCCCCGCGCGAGATGAAGCCCAGCGTGCCAAAAAGAGCGGCGGCGCCCAGCACGAGGACGCTGCCCAGCAGCAGGGACCGACCCAAGACGCCTGGTGCCGCTCGGCTAGGAACTGTGCTGCGGGCGAGCGACCTGCTCGCGCTGCACCTGCGCCGGCGCCTCTTGCCGGCCGGCGCGCAGGACGCGGCCGGTGAACGGCACGCGCACCTCGCGGAAGACCTCGATCGAGACCAGGAAACCGAGCAGCAGCAGGACGACTCCAACGAGCTTGCCCAGCTGGAAGAAGTCGGTCGAGCCCAGCCGCGCCAGCGTGTCCGCGCCACCGACCACCAACGCGCCGGCCGCGATCAGAATGGTGGCCGGCACACGGCTATGCAGGCGACCGGCCAGCAGCGCGCGCAGCGCGCCGGGCAGCGAGGCCAGGAAGTTGACCGTGATCGCCACCGGCGCGATGAACAGGTTGAACAGGAACGAGTCACCCGACTGTTCGGCGTTTAGGGAGTAGGCGAGCACGCGCTTCTTGGGCATGAACACATAGGCAGAGAAAACCGCCCCCATGATCAGCGCCAGCGAGCCGGTGACGTTCATGAACGGCGTCAGCAGGCGTACCGACGGCGGGAAGAGCTCGCCGGTGGGCAGGCTCGTCCGCGGGTCCAGCGCATAGCCGGGCGCCGGCACCTCGACCGTCAGGATCAGGCCAAGGCCGACGAGCGTCGCGCCGCCAACGGCCACCGCCGCCAGGGACGGCCAGCGTTCGTTCTGGAAGTAGGTCTCGACGGCCACGGCCGCGGCCAGCACGCCGGCGGCGATGAAGTAGAGCATGGGCGCGTCGCCCGCCGGCTCGCTCAGCCGGCGCGCGGCCAGGAAGGTGAACAGGCCGGCCAGGAAGAGGCACAGGGCGACGGCATAGCCGAAGCGCGTGCGGGCCAGCAGCAGGCACGTGCCCAGGCCCAGCCAGCCGGCCGTCAGGATGGCACCGGTCAGGTACCAGGTGCGGTAGAGCGGCTCGTTCCAGCCGGCGATCGCGGCCAGCGTCTCGCTCCCGGAGGCGACCGCGAAATAGAACATCCCGATCGCCCAAACCAGCTGGAAGCCGCCCCGCCGCTCGCGCCACTGATCGAGGAGGGCGACCGCGAAGATGAGAGCCAGCAGCGCCGTGACGCCCGGCAGAAGAACGGCCATTGGCGCCGATCAGGCCGGCACGAACTCGTGCGCCTGGCGATGAAGCCCGTCACACACTCCCCAGCGGGGCGAGTCACCGGGAATGGGCACGGGGCGCATGATCTCGCGCACGTCGGACAGCCGGCAGAAGAGGTGGCCGCGGCGCCGGGCCCAAGTGCGGAAGTGGTCGGGCAGAGGGTGGAACTGGTGCGGACCGGGGTTGAGCCGGGCGCCAATGGCCCAGCTGGGCGGCGTCTCCGGCGCGACGATGTCCAGCAGCGTGACCCTGAACGGCGTGCCGGCGATGGGCTCGCCGCAGCCCGCGCAGCGGATCGAGTCGTTCTCGTCGAACAGCGTTGTGATGGGGATGCCGTAGATCTGGCCTCCCCGGAACTTGCTGGACATCGCCCGTGATTGTAGCCGCGCGCGCCCGGACTCCCTGCAGGACCGGCTTGTCGAAGCCGGAGGGCAGCCGCCGGTCAGCCTGCGACAGGCAATGCCGGGAATGCTTCGGCCAGGATCTGCTCGAAGGGACGGGCGCCGGGCTGGTCCGTGGGCAGGCTGAGGAGAGATGCGTGCAGGCCGGGCTCGGGACAGTTGGCCAGTGCCACGTAGCGCACGGCGACCGTCGAGGACGCCGGCATGGGCGTGGCCCCCGCGAAGTTCAGCTGGCAGGGCGTTGCGGGTGCCCTGCCGCGCACCAGCGCGAGCATGTACAGGCCGCCCAGTTCGATGGTCACGACAGCCAGCAGCAGGATCCCCGCCAGCCAGCGGGTCTGCTCTGAAATCTCCACGGCGAGGTTCCCTTCGAGCTTCCTAAGTGCTATGTCGCGAGGCGAGCATGACGAGCCGGCCGTCAATATGTCAATGTGTATGGTGCTGTGGAAGATACACACCAGGTGAACAGCACGGCCGCCTCGCTTCTCGGCTTCCTTCACGACGGCCCGCTGACAGGCTGGGAGCTGGTGCAGACCGCCCAACGCAGGATCGGTGACTTCTGGTCCCTGACCCCCAGCCAGGTCTACCGCGAGCTGAACGCCATGGCCGCCGCCGGGCTGCTGCGGGCCGGTGAGCGCGGGCGGCGCGAGCGTCGGCCGTTCGCCATCACGGAAGCGGGGCGGCAGGCCTTCCGCGCCTGGCTGGCGGCCGGCCCGGCTGATGAAACGATCCGCATGCCGATGCTTCTCACGCTGCTCTTCGGGGAGCACCTGCCGCCGGAGCGGCTGTCCGCCATCCTGCGCCACCAGCGCGCGCTGCATGCTGCCCGCCTGGCCGCCTACGAGGCGGGCAATACCTCCGCCGAGCGGGCCGCGCGCAGTGTCTACCAGCAGGCCACGCTCGACTTCGGGATCAACCACGAGCGGGCGGTGCTGGCCTGGTTCGACAGGCTGCCGCGAGGCCTGCGCGGCGGCTAGCGCCGTACCGGTCGGGCGCGGTCCGACGCGGTTCCACGCGTCCCATTGGGTTCCCTCTTACTGGTACGGCTGACCAGTCGTCGGGTAGGGTAGCGGCGGCCAGGATCGGAGCGGCCGCACGAGCCCTGAACTCCGACGCGGCGAGAGTTTGGAGGGGAAGTTCATGCTCAGAATCGCTCCCGCCATCGTGCCGGTCCTGCTCGCAGTCCTGCTTTTGGGCGCTCCCGCGCCGGCTAAGGCTGCCGACGTGGACGAGTTCCCGGCCGGCTACGAGGCCTATCACACCTACAGCGAGGTGGTCGAGGTGCTGGACCAGACCGTGCAGCGCTATCCCCACATCGCGCGCAAGTTCTCGCTGGGCAAGAGCTACGAGGGCCGCGAGATCTGGGCCTTGAAGATCAGCGACAACGTGGCCCAGGACGAGGACGAGCCCGAGATCCTGTCGGTCGGCCTGATCCATGCCCGCGAGCACATCACCACCGAGATGAACGTCTACCTGATCCGCCTCCTGACCGAGGGCTACGGGAACTCGCCGCGCATCACAGAAATCGTCAATAGCCGCGAGATCTTCATCGTGCCGGTGGCCAATCCGGACGGCGGCGAATGGGACATCGCCAGCGGCGCTTTCCGCAAGTGGCGCAAGAACCGCCAGCCCAACCCCGGTACGACGGCCGTCGGCACGGACCTCAACCGCAACTTCGGCTTCAAGTGGGGCTGCTGCAAGGGCTCTAGCGCGAAGCCGTCGGCCATCAAGTACCGCGGTGCGAGCGCCTGGTCGGCGCCGGAGACACGCCGCCTGCGCGACTTCATCAACAGTCGCGTGGTCAACGGGCAGCAGCAGATCAAGGCCGTTTTCAACTGGCACAGCTACGGCGAGCTGCTGATGTGGCCCTACGGCTACACCAAGACGGACGTGCCCAAGACGATGAGCGCGGACGATCACGCCGCGCTGGTCGCCCTGGGTAGACGCATGGCCCAGATGAACGGCTACCGGCCCATGCAGGGCAGCGACCTCTATATCTACAGCGGCGACTTCACCGCCTGGACGTACGGGCGCCACCGCATCGTCAGCTTCACCTTCGAGATGTACCCGCCGCATGGCGCCAAGGCGGGCGGCTTCTACCCGAACCCGTCGGTCATCGAGCGGGAGACCGAACGGAACAGGACGGCCGTGCTCTACCTGATCGAACAGGCCGACTGCCCCCATCGCGCCGCGGGGCTGGGCGCAACTCACTGCGGCCCGCTCAACGACGACTTCGAGACGAGCCGCGGCTGGCGCGTGGATCCATTCGGGACCGATACGGCGACCAGCGGAGCATGGGCACGAGCTATCCCGCAGAAGACCAGCACGCCGGCCGGCGTCAAGCAGCGCGCCGCCGTGCCCAGCGGCCAGCGTGCGCTGGTAACGGGTCCGCGCGCGGGTAGGAGCGCCGGCGCCCACGACGTGGACGGCGGACGAACCTCTGTGCTCTCGCCCGCCGTCAGGTTGACCGGTTCTGCCTCCTGGACTCTCCGCTTCCGATACTACCTGGCCCACGGCGCCAACTCATCGAGCGACGACTACCTGCGCGTCCGGGTGGGCGCGCCCGGTGACTGGCGCACGGTCTTCATCGCGCGAGGCCGTGCAGCCGAGCGCAACGCCCACTGGCGCACGGCCACCGTGGACCTATCGGACTTCGCCGGCCAGACGGTCCAGTTGCTGATCGAGGCCGCCGACAACGCGGGCCCCAGCCTGGTCGAGGCGGCCGTCGACGATGTGCGCGTCTACCGCACACCCGGTACGGCGGCGGTCGGAGGTACGGAGATATCCCGCCTCGCCGGCGTTGGACTGCTCTAGTGGGCTCGGCTGGTGACAGCTGTCACCACTTGATGTGGCTGGTGAGGCAATCGCAATGCGCCACGCGGGTCTGCGGCGCGACCGTTATCCCAGGCCACCGAATCTGCGCGCATGCACATCGAAGCGTACTCACCTGAATCACTTGCGCCGGCTCGCCCTGCCGACCAAGTCGGCGTCGCGCAACCATGGCGGACTGTGGCGGGCAGCCCGACAAGGCGTGTCGAGCCCAGCCTCGGACAGATGGCCGACCAGGCCATGCGCTGGTTCGTGGTCGCCGTCCTCAACCGCCTCCCGGTTGCGCTCGGGGCCGCCTGCACGGTCTGGCTGGTGATCGCGGCGGCATACCTGCTGGCCTGAGGAAGGCGTGAGCTGAGGCCCGAGTCGGCCAGGCGTGGTCAGGGGCCGACGGGCGAGGGCTGAGGCTCGGGCGCCGTCGTAGTCGGCTCCACCGTCGCCGGCGGGGCGGACAGGCTCGGCTCGGGGGCCGTCGTGGCGGGCTCGACCGTCGCCGGCGGGGCGGACAGGGTGGGCCCGGGCTCGGTCGTCGCGGGTGAAGCGGGCTCAGACGGGGCGGGGTTCTCGACTTCGTTGGCCGCCGGCGCCGATGCACCGCCCAGGAAGATGCCGGCCAGTACGCCGTTCGCCCCGGCCGTGCGGTCAACCGCGATCACCAGCGATCCGCCCGGCCCGACGTCGACCGTGTAGTGCAGCCACGCTCCTGCGTTGAAAGACGTCGTCAGGCTGGCCAGCTGCGGGCCGCGTCCGTCGTGGACGGTGACCATTTGACGGCGGGCGGTGGTGTCCCAGTCCAGCGCATAGAGGTGCAGCGAGCCGCTGTAGGCTTGGGTGAACATGAAGCGCAGCCGCAGCTGGTTGGCGTGGAACCATGTCCGCGGCCGCCGCTCGGACTCATCAGGACTTTCGAGCGCCCTGACATCCGTGGTGGGCGAGGGCCAGCCCGCGTAGCGCGAGCCCTGCTCGATGGCGTAGGTCACGCCGGCCGGCAGCTGGGCGAGGTCGCCGCTCGTGCCATTCCAGGCGGCCAGGACGTAGCCGTCCGCGCCGTAATTGCCTACCCAGTTGCCCTGCACCCCCGGCCTGTCCTCGGTTGGCCTGGGGAGCGACGTCCACGCGTCACCCAGGAAGATGCCGGCCAGCACGGAGTTCGAGCCGGCCGTCCGGTCCACCGTGATCACCACCGATCCGCCGGCCGCCACCTCCACCTGGTAGTGCAGCCAGGCCCCGGCGTTGAAGGACGACGTGAGCTGGACCGTGCGTGGGCCGCGGCCGTCGTTGACGGTCACGTTCTGCCGTCGGGCCGTCGTATCCCAGTCGACGGCGTAGAGGTGCAGATTGCCGCTGTAGGCCTGTGTGTAGTTCAGGCGCAGCCGCACCTGGCTCGAGTGGTACCAGGTCCTCGGCCGACGCTCCGATTCATCCGGGCTCTCCAACGCCCGGACGTTGGTCGTGGGCGAGGCCCAGCCGGCATAGCGCGTGCCCTGCTCGATGACGTAGCTGACGCCCTTGGGCAGCAGTGCGAGGTCGGCGTCGGCGCCGTTCCAGGCTGCCAGGATGTAGCCCTCGCGGCCATGGTTGCTCACCCAATTGCCCTGCACACCGGGCAGGTCGACGGAGGGTGGCGGGGGGCCCGGCGGAGGCGGCGGCGGAGTCCAGCCATCGCCCAGGAAGATGCCCGCCAGGACGCTATTGGCGCCGGCCTGGCGGTCGACCTTGATCACGACCGAGCCATCGGAGGGGACGACGACGGGCAGGTGCAGCCAGGCGCCCTGGTTGAACGACCTCGTCAGGTTGACCGAGCCGCCGGCCGAGCCGACCTCAACCGTCACGGTCTGGCGGCGGGCCGTCGTGTCCCAATCCAGGGCGTAGAGGTGGAGCGTG
This sequence comes from Candidatus Limnocylindria bacterium, assembly GCA_035514295.1. Classification (GTDB taxonomy): domain Bacteria; phylum Chloroflexota; class Limnocylindria; order Limnocylindrales; family CSP1-4; genus JALYGJ01. The sequence goes on from DATKBB010000084.1 coordinate 26,766, forward strand.
CCCTCGTAGGCCTGCGTGAAGTTGAGGCGCAGGCGCACCTGGCTGGCGTGGAACCATGTCCTCGGCCGGCGCTCGGACTGGTCGGGGCTCTCGAGTGCGCGCACGTCTGTCGTGGGCGATGTCCAGCCCGCGTAGCGGGAGCCTTGCTCCAAGCTGTAGCTCACTCCGGCCGGCAGCTGGGCCAGGTCGGCCGTCGTGCCGTTCCATGAGCTCAGGATGTAGCCGTCCGCACCATAGTTGCCCACCCAGCTGCCCTGCACGTTGGGTGCCACCTCGACCGAGACGTGGGCGCTGCCGGTCCTGCCTGTCGTGTCGGTGGCGGTGGCCGTGACCGAGTACGTGCCACCGTGCAGTCCCGCGGTGTCCCACGCCGCGGACCAGCCGTTCGAGCCGTTCGTATCGGCCGCCAGCTCGATGCCGTTGACCGCGAAGGCGACCTCTGCCACGCCCTCGTCGGAGGTCGCCGTGGCCGTGATCTGTACGACTCCGGAAACCGTCTCGCCGTCCTCCGGATTGGTGATCTGGACATTCGGGCGCGCCGAGAAGCCTGCCGCCGCCTCCGCCGCGCGCAGGGCGTTGACCAGCGGCTCGCCGTAACCGTCCGGGTCGTTGTCCCACTGGCCCTTGCCCGAGCAAGTACCCGTGCCATCGGCGTCCGCGTACTGGCCGTTGGGGCACTCCCCGGTGGACTCCAGCAGTTCCTGGATGGCGGCCGGGGACAGGCCCGGGTTGGCGGACTTGACCAGCGCCGCCACGCCGGCCACGTGCGGCGCAGCCATGCTCGTGCCGCTATTGAGCTGGTAGCCACCGCCGATCCACGCTGACTGGATGTTGTAGCCGGGCGCGGCGACGTCCACCACCAGGCCGTAGTTGCTGAACTCGGCCAGCGTGTCGTCGCAGTAGAAGTTCAGCAGGTCACAACCGGCCGCGCCACCCGGCTCGCCGTCGAGGTCGACCGTGGCGGAGACCGTGATCACCTCGGGGAACGCCGCCGGGATGAACGTGGAGGCGTTCGTCGTCGAGTTTCCGGCCGCCGCGATGTAGGTGACACCGGCCGCCACCGAGGTGCAGATCGCCTCGCGCAGGCCGCCGTCGGCGCAGTTGCCCAGCGAACCGGTGTCGCCCAGGCTCATGTTGGCGATGAGCACGTCGTTGTCCGGGTTGCCGTCCTGGGCAAGGCCGGTCAGGTAGTCGATGCCGCAGATCACGTTCGACCAGGCGCCCGAACCGGAGTCGCTCAGCACCTTGATGGGCACGAGCCGCGCATGCGGCGCGACGCCGACCACGCCCGCGCCGTTGTCCGCCACGGCGGCGGCCGTGCCGGCCACGTGCGTGCCGTGACCGTGCCCGTCCTCGGGCGGCCCGGAGCCGTAGCAGTTCCTGCCCAGCGCTACATCGAGGTTCGCCGCAAGGTCCGGGTGGTCCAGGTCGATGCCCGTGTCGAGGATCGCGATGCGCACGCCGGCGCCGGTGAAGTCGGAGCCGTGGGCGTCGTCGGCGGTGGGATGGCGGGCGTCGATGCGGCGGATGCCGGGCGGAGTCGTCTCGGCGGCTATCTGGACGGGCTGATCGGCCACCACCGAGCGCACGTTCGGGTTGCGCCGCAGGGCCGCCGCCGCCCGGTCCGGGCCGCGGAAGACGAAGCCGTTGAGAGCATGCTCGAAGGTCGCCCCGGAGGCCCCACCAGCCTCACGCGCTAGGCGCGCCGCCTGCCGCCCGGGATCGACCCTCGCCTTCAAACTGACGATCCAGGACCGCTCGGCGTCGGCCGGCTGTGCGGCGCGCACGGTCGGCAGGCCGCCGCTGGAGGCCAGCGTCAGCGCGACCAGGGCGGCAACAGCCGCCTGCCGGAGACGGGCCGGACCGATCATCGCTCCCTCTGCTGGGACCCGTCCCCCCAGACACAGCAGTTTGGCCCCAGGCGGGGCCGGCGTCAACGGCTTTGATTGGTCGCGGTGCCCGGTCGCACCGGCTACCTGCGCGGCGCCGAGCAGACGCTCACGCTCCGATGACCACCGCAGCGCGCCGCTTGACGGCCGCCGGTAGCCGCGCTCCATGCCCTGGCCGTCGCAAGCTCCATCCTCGCTGCTTGGCGCCAGCCGTGGCGAGACCGCAAGGCCAGGCGAAGGGCACTGAGCGAACAGCGCTTCTAGACAGGCGAGCGCCCCACGAGGGTCTCGAGCACGCTCCCACCCGCCCGAAACGCCGACCACTCGCGTGGTCCGTCGGCGTCAGGGATCTGGAGGCCGCGGCTAGTGCGTGGGTAACGGCCTGTCAGCCGCCCGAACCGATTCGCGGATCCGAGCCACCACGCTCGGCGCGCAGTCCTGACACAAGAGGTACGCCTCCTGCTCGGGTGGCTCCACTTGCTCGGCATAGTCGTCGGGTACGCCATGAACCAGGTCGATCTCGGACCAGCCCGGGCTCAGGAAGCGACCCTCGACGCGCGTCCCGCATCGGTCGCATACGTAGAGGTGATAGGTCGGCACGAGCGACATCGTAGCGCTGCGGCTGACTAGGGTGCCGTCCTCGACAGCGCGATGGACACGCACCGGCCCGTATACCGCATGCTCACGATGTTTCGCCAGGAGCCGACGCAAACGATGGAGAAGGTGAGTCCTGCTGATGACGCCTGGGCGTTCGGCCAGGAGGTCGCAGCCGTCCTTGACCCGATCCTCGCTGACGACTTCGTCGGCGCCTGGTTCGTCGGGTCGCTCGCACTCGGCGGCTACGTCAGAGGAGAGAGCGACATCGACATCGTCGGCGTGTGTCGCCGCCCGATCAGGAAGGAAACGAAGCACGTGCTCGCGGAGCAGTTGTTGGAAGCGACGACGAACTGCCCTGCGCGGGGTCTCGAGTTCTCGCTGTACCGCGCGGAGGTTGCCTCGGCTCCTGGCAGACATGCGGACTTCGAGGTCAATGTCAACGGCGGGCCTCGGATGGCTCGATCGGTGCACCTAGCGGCGCGCCATGAACCCGGCTTCTGGTACGCAATCGACCGTGCGATCGCTCACCGACAAGGACTCGCGATCTCCGGCCCTCCTGGAGCGGAGGTGTTCGCCGACCTGCCCAGAGACGTACTGCTGGACGCGATGGGCGAGTCGATGCGCTGGCATCGCGAGCACGAGAAGGCTACGCTCTACTCGGTTCTCAACGCGGGTCGGGCTTGGCGGTTTGCGATCGAGAATGTTCTCGGCTCCAAGCTTGACGGTGCGCGCTGGGCGCGCGAACGCTGGCGGACACCATCGCTGATGGATGCTGCGGTCGACCTCCGACATGGTCATCCGGCGCATCTCGATGCCGGCGAAGTTGATGAGTTCCTCGAGCACGTCGAGCAGGTGCTTGCCCTGGCCGCGTAGACGGCGTTCCGCCCGCCCCATCGACTCACTTTCGCCTGGCGGATCGGTGCCGGCGTTGTGCGCCGCTAGCAACACCGAACACTATGACCCGTTAGTGCCGAGAGACGGCGATGCCGGAGTCTCACGCCGACGGCGCGGCCCGCGTCAGCTACCGACGCCCTACCTCACCGCGAGGTACGTCGTCATCCGGCCGAGGCCCTTGACGTCGATCTCGCGCCTTGTGAAGCCCGACCTATCGGGGAGCCGCCGCCAGGTCGACTCGGCCAGTTGCATCGCGCCCGGTACACCTGACGACTCCATCCGTGCGGCGACGTTAACCATGTCGCCCCATAGATCAAAGAGGATGCGGCGCTCGCCGATGACGCCCGCCACTACCGATCCGGAGGCCACGCCCCACCCGCAGCTCGAGCGACAGATCGTTCGCCTGGCTCCAGTCTGTCGCGGCAGCCAGGATGGTCCGGGCGAACTCGACGGCCGCCACGGCATGATCATCGCGCGGCTCCGGCGCTCCCGCCGCTGCCATGTACGAGTCGCCGATGGTCTTGATCTTCTCAACGCCGTGGACGGCCGCGAGCTCGTCGAAGCGTGAGAACAGGGCGTCGAGCAGTGCCACGACACGAGCCGGTTCCGTCCGCTGCGCCAAGGCGTGAAACCGACGATGTCGGCGAAGACGACTGTGGTCTCGGGGTACAACTCGGCGATCCGCGTCTCGCCCCGCTTCAGGCGCGCCGCGATCGTCCTCGGTATGGCGTTTGTCACCAGGGCATCGGCGCGTGCCTCGGCCAGACGGCGCCGGACGTCTGTATACGTGAGCAGCAGGAACGCGATCGTGAGTGGGACTTCCATCGGGCGACCGGAATCGCTTACCCTCCGGCTGCCGTGCTGCATGCTCGGCCAGGGCCCGGATGCGGCCGAGCCGGCTTGGGAGATTGCCGTGGAACAAGTAACTGTCGCCGCGCTCGCCGGTGGCGTCCGTCAGATCGCTCGGAGGCAGCTCGACGACCTGGCTGCGAACCTCCGGGGCCAGGTGCTCTATCCAGCCGACGAAGGCTTCGCCGGCGCGACGACCATCTGGAACGGGATGATCAAGAAGAGTCCTGCCGCGGTCCTCCAGCCGGAGTCGGCAGAGGACGTGGTGCAGGCAGTCATCTTCGCCCGCGACAATGGGCTGGAGCTGGCCATCAAGGGCGGCGGCCACAACATCGCCGGCCTGGCCCTGTCGGACGGTGGCGTGGTGCTGGACATGGCGCGGCTGCGGCAGGTCGACGTCGACCCAGACGCCCGACTGGCCCGCGTGGGAGCGGGCTGCAATCTGGGCGATGTCGATCGGGCCACCCAAGCGCACGGCCTGGCGACCACGCTCGGCTTCGTCTCGCTGACCGGCATCGCCGGCCTGACCGTGGGCGGCGGTTTCGGCTACCTCAGCCGGCGCTTTGGCTGGACGACCGATGACCTGGAGGAGGTGGAGGTCGTCACCGCCGACGGCCAGCTGCGTCGGGCCTCACGCACGCAGGACGAAGATCTGTTTTGGGCGATCCGCGGCGGCGGCGGCAACTTTGGCGTGGTGACCGAGTTCGTCTTCCGCCTCCATCCCATCGGGCCGCAGGTCATGGCCGGGCCGATCGCCTGGCCGGCAGCCGAGGCGGAATCCGTAGTCGAGGTCTTTCGCCGGACGGCTGAAACGTCGCCGCGCGAGCTGACCTTGGTGGTCGCCCGGCGCAACGCGCCGCCGGCGCCCTGGCTGCCCGAAGCGGCTCACGGCACGCCGGTCGTGATGATCATCGCTTGCCACTCCGGCAGCCTCGACCAGGCGGCCGCGGACCTGGCAGCGATCAAGTCCCACGGCCAGCCGCTGGCCGACTTGATCCAGCCCAAGGAGTACGTCGCCCAGCAGTCGATGCTCGACGCCACCATGCCCAACGGCAACTACTACTACTGGAAGTCCGAATTCGTGCCGGGCCTGAGCGACGACCTGCTGCGCGCCTACAACGAGCAGTTTGTGGGCATGAAGGCGCCGGCCAACCAGGGCGTGCTTTTCCAAATAGACGGTGCGCTTAATGAACAGCCGGAGGACGACGGAGCGGTCGGCAACCGGGACGCGGCCTTCGCTTGCGTGCTCCAGTCGATGTGGCGGCCGGAGACCGATGCCGAAGCGGGCGCCTCCAACCGCGAATGGGTACGCCGCGGCTGGCAGGCGATCAAGCCCTTCTCGACCGGCGGCAACTACGTCAACTTCCAGACGGCCGACGATCCGGACGAGCGCACGCAGGAGTCGTACCGCGCCAATTACCGCCGGCTCGAAGAGGTTAAGGCCCGGCACGACCCCGACAACGTCTTCCGCGTCAACCG
>DATKBB010000085.1:0-12349 GCA_035514295.1 Candidatus Limnocylindria bacterium
TGCTCGAGGCCGGCTACCAGGGCGACATCGATCCGCTCACCGAGAGCGTGGGTCTGACCAGCCATGCCATGGCCCTGGGCCAGCACGCTGCCACCACGCCCATCCGGCGGCGAGCGGAGCGCAAGCGTGAGGCGCGCCGGCGGGCCGACGCAGAGGCTGCCGCAGCTGGGCGCCCGACCGAGGAACCGGCGGCATCGGAAGCCGAGCTTCCGGCGGCCGGCCCCACAGAGACTGAAGCAGGGGCCCTCAAGCCCGCCCTCACGGCGGAGGCGCCATTGGCCGCGCCGCCTGGCGGTCCGTCCGAGCAGAAGCCCCGACCGCCGGTCGCCGGCGATACGAGCACCGCTCCCAAACCCCTGCGCGGCGGAGAGGGCGCCGCTCCGGCTCCGCCGGCGCGACCGCCCGGCGGACCCACGGATCCGATCGCCGCGGGCGTCATCCCGGAAGGCAGCGCGAAGACCCTGCAGCAGCTGGCCGACGAGTACGACCTGGTGATCAAGGTCCGACCGATGAACCCCGAATCGATCGCCCGACTGGAACCCCGCCGCGACGGCGCCGGCGCGATCGTCGAGGACGCGGCCCTGCCCAAGCCGGACATCGTCAAGGCCAAGTCGATCAACGAGCTGGACGAGTACATCGGCGGGCCTGTCAACAGCCGCGGGCTGGTCGGGCTCTTCGAGCCGCGGCCACCGTCTGCCGACCTGCCGCCGGACCTTCTGGCGGCGGCCACCGATCGCTATCAGCGCCGTCTGGAGGAGTGGCGTACGCGCGACGCCGATTACGGCCGCTACCAGCGAGACGGCATCCTGCGCATCGAGGGCGGGCTGGTGCAGGTCGTCGATCCGCGCCTGAGCAGCGACTCCGGCGCGGATCCGGGCAGGTTCCGCAACGTGGCCGGCGACATTGATGTGTACGACATCACCCATGCCGACGGCAGCCCGCTGACCGACCGGCAGCGCAACGACCTGACCGTCCTCCTGCGCTCGATGGGCATCGGCGTCGAGCACGGTGCGCACGAGTGGTGGCGGACCCAGCACCCCGGTTCTTTCAAGACGGAGGCGTACGAGGGCATCCGCCAGGAGCACCTCCAGAAGACGCCGCTGATCGCCTTCCTGCCGGTCGCGCAACCGCAGTCGGTGTGGGCCGACTCGGTCGTCCGCACTACGCCTCGCGAGGATCGGCCGGGCCAGCGCATCCGGCCGCTGCGCGAACAGGCCGGCGAGCAGTTCTCGCTCGTTCCGCGCGAGGAGGCGGGCCGGACGTCGCCCGACACGCCCGACACGCCCGGCCACTCGCCGGCCGGCAGCGCCGGCGAGACGGTCTCGACCCCGCGCCCGGGGCCGGCAGAAGGTGGAGCCGGCGGAGGCAGCACGCCGAGCTCGCCCTCGCCGTCAGGCGGCGGGACGCGCCCGACGGCCGGCGGTCCGGGCACTTCGCAGCCACTCCTGCGTGCAGGCGCAGGCAGCCCCTCGCCGGGGGTCGGCGCGGAGCCATTTGCGGCAACTCCGGTCGCCCCTGACCCGCTGGCCCAGACGCCGCGCGAGACCCTTACGCAGGCCGAGCCCGAAACGCCCACGCTCATCTCGCAGGCGAACCTGTTCCGCAGCGGTGACGCGAGGGTGCCCGAGGGCCTGGCACCGGCGGTCGAGCACATCACCTGGGACCAGTGGGCCCACATCGAGACCGTCGGCGAGGGCAACAACCTCAAGTACATCCTGGTCGATGCGACCACCGGCGAGCGTTGGATGTTCAAGCCGGCCGGCGGTGAGGAAGGCATGGCCTTTGGGCCCGACCTGGGGATAGAGACCGGGGAGCGCTGGCGGCGAGCTCTTGCCGCCGCCTACCTCTCACAGGATCTGGGGCTCGAAACGCCGTACGTTCGCCTCGTCGAGATCGACGGCATGGTGGGCTCGCTCCAGGAGTGGCGCGCTGGCTTCGAGGCGCGTTCGACCATCCCGGGCCCGGCCCAGGCGAACTTCGACGCGTTCTGGAACTCGCGCTTCCGCCACGACATCGATGCGTTCGACTACTTCATCGCCAACCAGGATCGTCACGAGCGTAACGTAATGATCCGCATGGAGGGCGGCCGCCCGCGCCGGTTGCTCATCGACCAGGACGCAGGGATGCCACCCAGCCCGGAGCGCTTCACGGCTGCTCGCCCGCGCGACCAATTGGGCCGCTGGCAGCGCGACCTGCCGCCGTCGGTCAGCGCAGAAGTTGCCCAGCGCTTCCGAGAGCTGGCCGAGCGCTTCCCCGACGCCCAGCTGCGTCAGTGGCTGACCGACGCCGAGGTCGACGGGCTATGGTCGCGCCTCAACGAGGTCGTCGACGACCTGGACAGCGGCAGGATCGGTATCGTCGAGGATTAGTCAAATTCAATCAGCCCGCCCGAGGCGCCAGGCTGCCGTTGCGCGCTACCCGGATAATCGCCCTGGACGCCGCGTGAGGGAGAGAGCGCCGATGAACGTCAAAGGGATCGAGGGTTTATCCGTCGAGCAGGTGATGGAGGAGGTTCGGCGCGGCGGCAGATTCGTCATCTACCAGTACTGCGTCTCGGTCGCGATCATGTCATTCCGCCGATCGTCGATGATCCACTTCCTTCGTTCCGGCGACAGCGGCAAGAGGAAGGGCCTGCCCTACACTCTGCTGTCGCTGCTCGCCGGGTGGTGGGGCATCCCCTGGGGCCCGATCTGGACGGTCCAGACGATCGTCAACAACTCGCGCGGTGGCAAGGACGTCACCCAGGAGATGATGGCCTTGTTCGAGAGCGCTCTGCCGACACAGGCGGAACCGGCACCGGCCAGCCATCAACCAGCCGGCCCCGCGGCTGGCCGGTAGCGCAACAGGGTAAGAGCGTGCCGCCCGCGCTCTCGCGGGGCAAAAACTTGAACGTCCTCGATCTCGTAGAGCGTCTGGCCATTACGCCGCCGAGCGGTATCACGGAAATCGAGGCCGCGCTCGATCTCCGACTCACTCCGGATTCGGCCAGAACGTCCCCGTACTACGACTGGTTTGAGGTCGAGCTCGAGGGGCCTGTCACGCGCGTCACATGGCGAGCTCCGTCAGGCGCGCGGTCGTCCGCCCCGACCCTGCTCGTGCTCGACGTCGCTCCATTGCGCTGCATCAAGCAGGCGGACGTCACCGCGCGGTTTGGCCTGGATGTGGCAGACGTAAGCGTTCCTGAGGCCCACGCTCCGGCGGATTCGCCGATCTACCTCGTGTATCGGCGTTCTTGGGGCAGCCTGAAATTCGGCTTCATGCGTCAGCCACCGAGCTGCCTACGATCGGTCGTCTTCCAGTCCGGACCCGAGCCGTAAGGCCGGCCACCGTTTACGCGCAGGAGAGGGCCGCCGGGCACGAGCGCTCGAACCATCAGCCACGTTCGCGGCTGTCAGTCCACAGGGCGATCGATCGGCATGCGCCGGGCTTGGCCACGCAACGCTCGACATGGGCGTGGTCATGGCCCGGGTTGAGGCTCGTCAGCCAGCCTTGCTGACTGAACACCATCATCACCACCTCGCCCGGCGCCAGGGAGCGGGGAAGCCGCTCCAGCTGGGCCTTGTTGACGAAGGCCTCGCGTACCGGCTCGTCGGCGGCCGGCTGATCAACGGTTGACCGTCGCGTCAGCCGCTGCCACAGCGTGGGCCCGAACACGGAACGTCGTTCGTCCGGCGATCGCAGCTGGCCGAGTGGCTGGATCGCCACGATGCAACCCTCGTTCGCGCTCGCGCCATACGCGTCGACAGGCGCTGGGTCGATCCTCAGCAGCCGGCCCCACTCGTAATGCGCCACGTCAAACGCGGACAAGCACTAGGAGGCCGAACCGGCGATCATCAGCAGATAGGTGACGCCGGCTATTACCTCACTCCAGGGCGACAGGAAGGTGTCAGAGCCTACGGTCGTCGTCATTCGGAAAGGGCTGGACTGGCCTCTCCTCCCCGGCCGGAGTCCGTGTCGATAGACGAACAGGCCCTCGCCAATCGCACCAGCCGGTCCTTCGGCGCGCAGACGCAACGTGATCGTGCCGTCTGGCTGCATGCTCGCTGTGCCTAGCTATCGGACTCACTCATCGCCGGTACCAGCCTAGATCAGGCCCTGCTTGATGGCGTAGGCGACGGCGTGGGTCCGGTTGCGCAGGTCGAGCCGGCTGGTGACGTCGTGGATGATGTTCTTGACCGTTCGCTCGGAGTAGAAGAGCTCGCGACCGACCTCCGCCGTGTCGAGCCCGTCGGCCAGCAGGCGCAGTACGGCCACCTCGCGCTCGGTCAGGCCGCTGAAGGTCAGGCCGCGGGGCCCGAGCACGTTGCGCTGAAGCTGGCCCACCTGCTCGAGCAGCCGGCCCAGCATGTCCGGCGGCAGGGCGCCGTCGCCGGCGGCCACCGAGCGGATGGCGGCCAGCAGGTTGTGCGGCGTGGCCTGGCTGCGCCGCAGCACACCCGACACGCCGGCCTCCACGGCCGCCAGCAGGCCCTTGTCGTCGAGCTGCGTGGCGAGCAGGACCACGCGCTCGACGCCGCGCCGGCGCAGGCCGCGGATGCTGCGCGTCGTCTCGGCGTCCACCTGGTCGGCCACGACCAGCGCCACGCCGCCTGACCCAAGGCGCTCCTCGTCGACGATGAGCACGCCCCGGGCACCGCGCAATTGGGAGACCGTGCCTGCGCGCGAGAGTGGGTCGGCGGCGGCCACGTGGACCTCGATGCGTGCGGGGTCGGCCTGGCGAAGCGCGTACATGACGGTCTCCCTCGTAGTGCTCACGGCTCGTGAGCGGAGCCTGCCACCGCGCACTTTGTGGCCACTGAACGTGGACTTAACGGGCAGCCCGATCTGCCCGCGAGGTGCCCGATTGCGCCTGTTCGGCAGCGGTCCGGCCCGCTATGCTGCCGGCCATGGGCGCAGTCGCGCACATCGAGACGAGGGCGCTCACCGTCACGCCCGGTGCCGAAGCGGTCGCGGAGATTCGCGTCCGCAATACGGGCACGGTCGTGGACCAGTTCACCCTCGACGTGCTGGGCGACGCGCAGCCGTGGGCGACGGCTGAGCCGGCCACGCTCTCACTCTTCCCCGGCGCGGAGGAGAAGGCGCGCATCGTCTTCCGCCCGCCGCGCAGCTCCGAAGTGCCCGCCGGCCCGTTGCCCTTCGCCGTTCGCGTGCAGTCGCGCGAGGACCCGGCCGGCTCCGTCGTCGAAGAGGGGCTGCTGCACGTCGAGCCCTTCAGCGACGTCTTCGCCGAGCTTGCCCCGCGCACGTCGCGCGGCAGCCGTGGCGCAGCGCACGACCTGGCCGTCGACAACCGCGGCAACGCGGCGCTGAACGCCTCGATCACGGCGATCGACCCAGATCGGCTGCTCGAGTTCGACGTTCAGCCGCCTGCCGTCCTGGCCGATCCCGGTACGGCGGCCTTCGCCAGGGTGCTCGTCAAGCCACGGCAGCGGTTCTGGCGCGGCGCGCCCCAAACGCGGCCCTTCCGCGTCCAGCTCGAGACCGCCGGCGGCCCGCCGGTAGGCGTCGACGGGACGATGCTGCAGGAGGCGATCCTGCCGCCCTGGTTCCTGAAGGCCCTGATGGCGGTCCTCGGCCTGCTCGTGCTGGCCGTCCTCTTCTGGCTGTTCTTCCTGCAGCCCACGATCGAGTCCAGCGCGCGTGAGCAGGCCGAGGAGATCCTGGCCCAGCACGGCCTGACGCCCATCCCCCAACAACCCGGCACTGGCACTGGCACCGGCACCAGCGGGCCGACTCCCCCAACGGGCCCGACGGCCACGCCGGCCCCCGGCGCCACGCCGCCGCCTACGCCCGCGCCCACGCTGCCCGGCGGCGCGCAACCGCGCGGCGAGCGTATCCTCGTGGGCGGCGCATTGAGCCCCGATGCCGGGCGCACGCTCTTCGTCACCGACCTGATCTTCTCCAACCCCAGCGATGATGCCACCGGCGAGGTGGAGTTGCGCCTGGGCGCGCAGACCCTGCTCGCGCTCCGACTGCAGAACTTCCGCGATCTCGACTTTCACTTCGTGACGCCGATCGTGGTCGGTGACGGCCAGCAGTTGATGCTCGTCTGCACGGTGCCGGAATGTCCGGGCACGGCCGTCTACATCTCCGGCTACCAGCGCTGAGGGGCCTCGGCCGCCGGCTGGCGGCGGCCGCCCTGGCGCTGTGCCTTGCCATTGGCGGCCTGCTCGCTCAGCAGGACGACCATGCCCGGGCACAGCCTGCCCTGGCGCCGCACATCGAGCTATCGCCCTCGTGCGGCGAGCCCAGCACGGACTTCGAAAGACCGCTGATGAACATCACCATCCGCGGCCACAGCTTTGGACCAAACACACAGCTCGACGTCTGGCACTGGGACCCCGACGTCGACGTGGCCTTTCCCGCGGCCCAGCCCACGACGGACGAATTCGGGCGCTTCGAGGCATCCTTCGAGGTACGTCAGCCGGGCGGCTTCGGCAGCTACCGCGTGTACGTCGCGCAGCCGGACTCGGACGTCGTGCTGGCCGAGACGTTCTATGTCGTGCCCTGCCCGGGAACGGTCAGCATCGACCCTCCCTGCGCCGACGCGCCGCCGGCAGGCGCGCCGTTGTCAATCAACGTCTCGGGCCAGGGCTGGTTTGCCCACTCCTCGTTGATCGTCGCCTTCGTTGGCCCGAGCGCGACCTACGCGCAGAACCAGGTGAGCGTCGAGAACGGATCCTTCAGCACGACCCTGTTGCCGCCGGGCCTGCGCGCCCCACCGCTGACCGACGGCATTTACGCTGTCACGCTCACCCCACAGGCCTTCGACTCCGGCCAGGCACCCGAGCCGGTGAGCCTGACGATCTTCACGATTCCCTGCGCGCCGGCGCAGGTGGTGGCCACGCCCGACTGCGGCCCGCCTGGTGCTCCGCCGGAGATCTACGACATAGACCTGAGCGGCACGGGCTTCGTGCCGCTTGCCAGCGGACGCGTGCCGCCCATCCGCACCGCGCCTTCCGGCCTGGTTGGCTATCTCGAGTTCATCTTCGACGTCAACGGCATTCCGCAGCGCTTCGCGGACGCGCCGGCCATCAACGCCGACGGCAGCTGGGGGCCCGTCCGCATCCAGCCCCTGCGGCGCAACAGCGGCCCGATAACAATCCGCGTGCGCCAGATACTGGCGCCCTCCTACCTGGTGCTGGAGCGTGACGTCACCTTCAACCTGCCCTGCGTCGACCCGACCGCGGCTATCCAGCCGCGCGACTGCGGCCCGCCCGCGTTCGAGGGCGGCGATCCGGAGCGCCGCTACGGCCTGAGGATCGTCGGCCAGGGCTTTGCTCCCGGTCCTGTCGAGATCACCTTCGACGCATTTGGCATCAGCGAGGCGGGTGCGGAGCTGTTCCCCGCCCTGGCAGAGCCGGACGGGACGCTCAATGCGACGATCAGGCCGCTGGCCCGGCCCGTAGGCGTGTACGAGATCCACGTGGTGCAGGCGGGCCGCCTGGAGACGATCCTGCTCCAGCTGACCTTCCGGGTGCCCTGCGAACCGCGCCAACCCACGCTCAGCCTGGAGTGCGACCCGGAGGAGCCGGAGCCGGCCGAGGAGGCGTTCGTGCTGCTCCAGTCGAGCGGCTGGTTCGAGCAGGCGCCCATCCTGCTCGTGATCGGCGGCCAGCCGGCCGAGACCGTGCAGAGCGACGCGGCCGGTACCTACGGCAGGCGCCTGGCGGAGGCCGGACTGCCGCCCGGGCCGCTGGAGGTGCTCGCCACGCAGCGCGACACGCTGGGCACGGTGGTCGCCGAGGCTCGCGCTCTGATCACTCTGCCCTGCGGTACGCCCGAGCAACCAATGCTGCGCGTGTTGCCCGCGACCGTCTCGCCCGGTTTCGTGGTGACCGTCGAGGGCTACTCCTTCCCGGCCGGGGAAGCGGTCAACCTGACCTGGGACGAAGGGCTGCGGGCAGGCCTGCTCACGCCGGTGACGGCCGACGAAACGGGCACCTTCCGCCTGCAGGTGCTCATCTTCCACAGCGACTTCCTCGGCCCGCGCGAGGTCAGCGCCACGGCTCCAAGTGACCCCGCCAGCGCCTTGACCGAGCCGGCCGAGCTGCTGGTCGTGCCCGGCCGCGGCTCCCCGCCGGCCTTCGTGCCGCCGGAGGGACTGACCTTCGAGCCGGATACGCGCATCGTCATTCGCCGCTAGGGCGGCTCGCCCCACGGAAGCCAGCTCAGGGACGGGTCAGCACCTCGTAACCCACCTGGATGACGGCGTTGCACAGCCCGCCGCCGCAGAGCATGCGGTACTCGACGTCCTGCCGGCCAAGGGCCAGCTCGGCCGGCGTGAAGTTGAAGGGGTACTCCGTTTCCGTCGAGGATGCCTCGTGGTCCACCCGCACGAAAAGCTCGTCGTTGACGCGGAACCTGATGCTGCCCACGCCGAAGTTGGGGTCGGGCACGACGATTACCCGGTGGATGCACCAGGCCTGGTTGACGCGCACGCGGGCGGTGGGGTTGGCGCCCGACAGATTGGCCCAGTTCGTGGGCACGGTCGAGTTCGCGCAGCTGAAGGGCGCCACCGGCGGCTCGGTCGGGGAGGGCTCGGGGCTGGGTGTAGGAGCCAGCGTGGGCGGCTCGCTGGGTGCCTCGGTCGGTGGCAGGGTGGGCAGCTCCGTGGGGGCCGCGCTGGCCGGTAGCGAAGGCGGCGGAGGCGAGCCGGTGACGGCGGCGATGGGCGTGGGTGTGGGGCTGGCGCTCGGCCCGGGATTGCTGAGCAGGATGGCTGCCGCCCCACCGGCAAGCAGCAGCAGCGCGACGACGCCCAGGCCAATGGCCAGCAGCCTGGCCGTGCCACCGCCACCAGCAGGGTCCCCGCTGCGGCCCGCACCGGCTCCAGGCAGGGAGCCCACGCTGAGCCGCTCACCGCATTGCTGGCAGAAGGCACGGCTGGTTGCATTGCGCCGCCCGCAGTTCCAGCAGTTGATGGCGCCGTAGGTCACTCCGGATTGCACCGGCCGAGCCATGCGCGGTGGCGCTTCGGGACGAGTCGGCCGCGCCTGGTGGCGCGGCGGTGGAGGAGGTGGCAGGGCCGGTCCGCCTTCTGCATCTAAGGGCGGCTGCACGACCGTCTCTTCCTGCCCGCCCGCGCGTGCCTGCCCAGCCTCGTCGGCGGCGCCCGGCTCGTCGGCGGCCCACTCCATGAACTGGCCGCACGAGCCGCAGAACGCGTCTCCGGGCGCGTTCTGGAAGCCACAGTTTCGGCAGATCACCACTCACCCCTCAGCTCGGCGTCAGGCGCCGAGTATAGGTCGTCGCGAAGTCGTAACGCCGCCGCCTGCAACTACGCCGCGGCCGTTGCCGCGCCGGTCACAGGCTGTTGGCAGGAGGAACAACCATGGACAAGACTGACGATCAGCGACAGCAACCGCGCGACGAGATCGAGCGCACGCAGGCGGCCACAGACGCACCCCTCGACGAGGTTGAGCCGGCCGACGCCGCGCAGCAGGACTTCGGCGCGCGCAACGTGATCATGAGCAACGCCCTGCAGGGTGGCGCCTCGCCGGTTGCGGGCGGCATGATCGGCACGGGCGGCGAGCTGGGCATGCAGCCCAGCACAGACGAGGAGCTGACCGACGACTAGTCCGGGCTGCCCGCCCACGAACGCCGCTAACGCAGGCTGACAGCCGCACCGGCTCGATCCGAGCCGACTCAGGGAGCCGGCGGCGGGATCCGGCGGATGCGGTTGATCTGTACGCTGCCCGAACAGTCGGGCGTGGAGCAGGTCACCTCGAACTCGACGATAGTGCCCGGCGGGAACAGCCGGTGCGTGCGCCCGGGATCCGCCACGGGATCGATGATCAGCATGGGCGGGGACTCGACTGACGACCCTCCGAATGTCCCGCCCGACATCAGGACCTCGTTCCAGCCGATCCGCTCCGAGCTATAGCCGTACTGCTCGGTCAGGAAGATCGGGTTGGTCAGAAAGATCTTCAGCAGCCCGTCGCCTACTCCGTCGCCGAACGTGATCTGCGTGACACACCAGTAGCGGGTGGACCTGATGTCACGGCGCGGATCCTCGGGGGTCAGCGTGATCGTGTCGACCGGCTCGGCCAGGTCGTCGCAGTTGGCCGGCGTGGGCTGCGGAGTTGGCGGGGGCGTCGGCGTCGGCCGGCGGGTAGGCCGTGGTGTAGGGGGTGGCGTGGGCGGCGCAGTCGGGCCGGCCGTCGGCGGCAGCGTCAGCGGTGCTGTGGGGGAGAGCGTAGGCGTGGCGAAGGGCGAGGGGCTGGTCGTCGGCGCCGCGAGCGGCGACGGGCTGAGGGGCAGCGCGACAAGGGTTGGCGTAGGGGTAGGCTGGTCACCGCCCAGACCGCCCAGGAAAATCGCCGCCGCGCCTCCGGCCAGCAACAGCAGGGCCACAGCAGCAACGCCGATGGCCAGCAGCCGGCCGCGGTTGTCGCCTCCTCCTGCGGAAGCCTGGCCCGGCGGGCCGGCCCTTCCTCCACGGCCGCCAGCACTGCCCACGCCTGTCGCGCCTGCCGCACCGGCGGCGCCGGTGGTCGTGGCTACGCCCAGCCGCTCGCCGCATTGCTGGCAGAAGGTGCGCGTCGATGGATTGCTGCGGCCGCAGTTCCAGCAGACGATGGGCGCACCCGGCCCGGGCGTCGGGCGCGGCGGTGGCACGGCCGTGGTCGTTCGAATAGGCGTCGTCTGCGGCGTGGGCGCCGGTGGCGTGGGTGTCGGCCCGGTGGGCGTCGGCGTTAGAACCGGCGTGGTGGGCGAATCGGCGGCCGTTGCCCCGGGCTCGCCGGTGGACGGCGGCTCGCCGGCCGAGGACTCGGGCTCCGGCTCAGCCCCGGTCCACTCCAGGAACTTGCCGCAGGACCCGCAGAATTGATCGCCGGCGGCGTTCTGGAAGCCGCAATTGCTGCAGATCATGGGCCCCTACCTTCCCAGCCTGGCGTTCGCCGGTGGCGCCTGGCGGCGGCGCTGAGTATAGGGCGCGCTTGTCAGGCGGGTCGAGTGACCGGCTCGAGCACCGGACCGGTGCCCTGCGGAGTGCCGCGTCGCGGCGGCGCGGGCCGATGCGCGACGTCGAAGCCGCTGCTGTTGTCGAGCACCTCGGCATGGCCGTCCCACAGCCGCAGCGCGACGGCGCCGCCGCCCAGGCGCAGGTTGCGCATGGTCAGCTCCGGCAGCCAGTCGGGCAGCAGCGGGTCGATGTAGAGGCGCGAACCGTCGCGGTCGGTGCGCGCGTCCAAGCCGCACAGCACGGCCACGAAACGGAAGATGGAGGCCGCCGCCCAGGCTTGTGGCACGTTGGCGCCCAGGTACTGGACAGGGAAGGCGCCCGCGTCGCGGGGTAGGCCGGCGAACAGCTCGGGCAGGCGCGTGGCCTGGAATGAGGCAGCGGCGTCGAACATGCCGCGCGCCACGCGCGCAGCCTCGGCGCCGTAACCGTAGCGGCGCATGCCGCCACAGATGATTGCGTTGTCGTGCGGCCAGACGGTGCCTGTGTGGTACGAGAACGGGTTGTAGGCCACATGATTGGAGGACAGGGTGCGGATGCCCCAGCCCGACCACATGTCGGGCGCCATCAGCCGCTCCACCACTCGCCCGGCGCGGTCGACGGGGACGATGCCCGACTGGAGCAGGTGCCCCATGTTGGAGGCGACCGACTCGATGGGCTGCTTGTCGCCGTCGAGGCCCAGGTAGTAGGACCCCTCCGCCTCCCACCAGAACGCTTCGTTGAAGCGTTCGTACAGATCGCGCGCCTGCTGGCGCAGCGGGCGCGCGGCTTCGGGCTGGCCCAGGGTCTCGTACAGCTCGGCCATACGCAGCTTGGCGTCGTAGGCATAGCCCTGCAGCTCGCACGGCGCGAGGGGCAGCGAGGCAAGCGTACCGTCGGCGTGCGGGATGGCATCGCCGGCGTCCTTCCAACCCTGGTTGTAGTAGCCCTGGCTGGAGCGCGTCTTGTATTCCTGGAAGCCGTCGCCGTCGCGGTCGCCGTAGCGGTCAATCCAGGCCAGGGCCGCCTCGACGTTGGGCAGGTAGCTCTCGACGAGCGCGCGATTGCCGGTCCAGTGGAAGAGGTAGGAAAGGCAGATCAGAAAGAGGCTGGTGGCGTCGTGCGTGCCGTAGTAGGGCGAGTGTGGCAGCAGCCCCAGTTGCGCCAGCTCACCGTGGCGAATCTCGTGAAGGATCTTGCCCGGTTCCATGTCGCGCTGCGGGTCGTCGCCGGTGGCCTGTAGGGCGGCCAGCCTGCGCAACGCGCCCGCCGCCAACTCCGGATAGCCGCTCATGCCGTGCATGCCCACGATCAACGCGTCGCGCCCAAAAAGTGTCACGAACCACGGGATGCCCGCCGCCGGCACGAAAGTGCCCGCCTCGGCCATGGGATCCTCCAGGCGCA
>DATKBB010000086.1:0-12765 GCA_035514295.1 Candidatus Limnocylindria bacterium
TCGTCGTCGGTCCGGGTCTCCGCCCACCACAGCACATCTCGCCAGTCGACCACCGCTGCTTGCGCATAGTGCAGCAGCTTGTCTACGTCTCCGTCGGCGAGGGCCAGCACAGCCTTCTGGACGCGCGGCTCCGGTAGCTCCGCGACGAGTGCGATCACAGCCTCACGATCGTTCGGCGCGTACTCCTGCTCGATGCGCTGCCTGGTCTCAGAGTTTAGGTCTGGCGTCATGCCGCTAGCTAGCCTTTCCGAACCCCGCCGAGCCATGCCGCGCCCTGCCATGCCAGCGAGACTAGCGGCTCCCGCGCTCCGCCCGAGCTGGCCGCATTGCGGCATGCGTATAGACCGCATCCGGGGTCAAGCGACTGGTTATAAGCAGCAGCGGGATCCGCTTCCGCGCAGCTCCAACGCGCGTCAGCCCCGGGACGCGACCGGGGCTGCCTCGGTCTCTCGAGCGCCCGCGACTACGAGCGGGCCACCTCGTCGGCCTCCTCGACCAGCGAGGGCAGCTCGTCCTCCTCTTCCTCCTCGCCGGGCGCGTCGAGCAGGCTGCTGAGGTCGGCATCGGCCGAGCCGCCGTCGCCCTCCGCCCGGTCGGCGAGCAGCGGGTTGAACTCGGCGCTCTCGGCTGTGGCCCCGGCAACCGCGGCGGCCTCCGCCTCGGCCAGGAAAACGTTGATCTCCTCCTCGCCAAAGCCCTCCGGCAGCTCGCCGCCGGCGAGTGCCTCCGCTGCCGCCCGCCGGGCGGCAGCACGTGCTGCGGCCAGGTTCTGCGGCGCCCCGGTCCCGGCCGGGATGAGCTTGCCGATGATCACGTTCTCCTTGAGGCCCAGCAGGCGGTCCTTGGCGCCGTTAATTGCGGCCTCGGTCAGCACCCGTGTGGTCTCCTGGAAGGAGGCCGCGGCCAGGAAGCTGCTGGTGTTGAGCGATGCCTTGGTCACGCCCAGCAGCACCGTCTCGGCCGTGGCCGGCTCGCCGCCCTCGGCCAGCACCTTGTTGTTGATCTCCTCGAACTCGAAGCGGTCGACGAGCTCGAAGGGCAGCTGCTCGCTGTCGCCGGGCTGATCGATGCGCACCTTGCGCAGCATTTGCCGGACGATGATCTCGATGTGCTTGTCGTTGATGGTCACGCCCTGGCTGCGGTAGACGCGCTGGACCTCCTTGACCAGGTAGCGCTGGACCGCGTCACGGCCGCGCGTTTCGAGGTACTCCTGCGGGTTGATCGGCCCGTCGGTGATGGGATCACCGGCGCGAATCTGCTGACCGTTCTCGACGAGCAGCTTGGCGGCGTGGGGGATGGCGTACTCGCGCTCCACGACGTCCTCGCTGCGCACGCCCAGGCCGTTCTCGACACGGACCATCAGGCCACGCTCGGGGGTCCGGATCTCGTCGGCCTGGCCGTCCTTCTCGAAACGAGCCACGACCTGGTTGACCTCGACCGAATCACCCTCCTGCACGAGCAGTTCGTGCTGCTTGCCGATGCGCAGCGGCGTGTCGAACTCCTCGCGGCTGGTGACCTTCACACGCCGCGCGCCATCCTCGCCGGTAATGATCTCGACGACGCCGTCGATGTGGCTGATCTCGGCCTTGCCCTTGGGCATGCGCGCCTCGAACAGCTCTTCGACGCGCGGCAGGCCGGCGGTGATGTCCAGCCCGGCCACGCCGCCGGTGTGGAACGTGCGCATGGTCAGCTGCGTGCCGGGCTCGCCGATCGACTGGGCGGCGATGATGCCCACCGCCTCACCGATGCCCACGAGCATGCCGGTGGCCAGGTTGCGGCCGTAGCACGTGCGGCAGACGCCGTGGCGTGATTGGCAGGTGAGCGGCGAGCGGACGAGTACCTCGTCGACGGCCGCCGTGTCGATGCGCTCGGCGACCTCCTCGCTGATCTCTTCGTTGCGCTCGACGAGCGGCTCGGACTTCTTGCGTCCTTTTGGATCGGCCACCGGGCCGGCCGCGAAACGGCCGACCATGCGGCGCCGGAAGGCCTCGCCGATGTCGGCCCACTGGTCGTCGCCCGGCTTGGACGGCCAGCGCGCGCCGATCATGCCGGCCGCATCCTCGCGGGTGACCCAGGTGCCCTCTTCGGTGCCGCAGTCATCCTCGCGGGTAATGACGTCCTGGGCCACGTCGACCAGGCGCCGGGTGAGGTAGCCGGAGTCGGCCGTGCGCAGGGCGGTGTCGGCCAGACCCTTGCGGGCGCCGTGCGTGGAGATGAAGTACTCCAGCACGGTCATGCCCTCGCGGAAGTTGCTGCGCACGGGCACGTCGATGATCTTGCCGGTGGGATCGGCCATCAGGCCGCGCATGCCGCCCAGCTGGCCGATGTTGCCCTTGTTGCCGCGAGCCCCGGAGCTGGTCATCATCGTCACCGCGCCGGTCGGATCGAGCCCGTCCATCATCCGGTCGCTGATCTGCTGTGTCGTGTCCTTCCAAACCTGAACGACTCGCTCATAGCGCTCGTCCTCGGTGATCAGGCCGCGCTGGAACTGGCGATCGATCTCGTCGACCTGGTCGTCGGCGGCGCCCAGCAGGGCGGGCTTCTCGCTCGGCACGGTGATGTCGTCAACCGCGATGGTCATCCCACCGCGCGTGGCGTAGTGGAAACCGATCTGCTTGATGCCGTCCACCAGGTGGGCGGTCTCGACGGAGCCCAGCAGCCGGTAGCAGTTGCTGACCAGCTCTCGCAGCGCGGTGCGGTTCATGGGCTTGTTGATGTAGCGCAGCCGCTCGGGTAGCACCTGGTTGAACAGGACTCGCCCGACGGTCGTGCGCACCAGCTGATCGACCGCCTCGCCGGTTGCCTCGTCCCAGCTGCGCACTACCACCTCGATCGGCGTGTGAAGCTCGAAGCGGGGCACGCCGTGATTGGCCAGCTCGACGTCCTGGCGGGTGTCGATGCGCCCCACGTCGTAGGCCAGCAGCGCCTCGCGCTCATCGCCGAAGCGCGCCTTGGGCTTGGCCGTCTGGGTGTCCTCGCGCTCGAGGGTCAGGTAGTAGCAGCCCAGCACCATGTCCTGGGTGGGAGCAACCACCGGCCCGCCATCAGAAGGCGAGAGCAGGTTGGCCGTGGACAGCATCATCCGCCGGGCCTCCTCTTGCGCGGCGCGCGAAAGGGGCACGTGGACGGCCATCTGGTCCCCGTCGAAGTCGGCGTTGAAGGCGAAGCAGACGAGCGGGTGGATCTGGATGGCCGAGCCCTCGACGAGCACGGGCATGAAGGCCTGGATGCCCAGGCGATGCAGCGTGGGCGCGCGATTGAGCAGCACCGGGTGGTCCTTGATGACATCCTCCAGCACGTCCCACACCTCCGGCCGGACACGCTCGACGATGCGCTTGGCGCTCTTGATGTTGTGCGCAAAGCCCTTCTCGACGAGCTGGCGCATGACGAACGGCTTGAACAGCTCGAGGGCCATCTTCTTGGGCAGCCCGCACTGGTGCAGCTTCAGCTCCGGACCGACGACGATGACCGAGCGGCCCGAGTAGTCGACGCGCTTGCCGAGCAGGTTCTGGCGGAAACGGCCCTGCTTGCCCTTGAGCATGTCCGATAGGCTCTTCAGGCGATGGTTGCCGGTACCGGCGATGGCGCGCCCGCGGCGGCCGTTGTCGATCAGCGCATCGCAGGCCTCCTGCAGCATGCGCTTCTCGTTGCGGATGATGATCTCCGGCGCGCCCAGCTCGAGCAACCTCTTGAGCCGGTTGTTGCGGTTAATCACGCGGCGGTAGAGGTCGTTCAGGTCCGACGTGGCGAAGCGGCCGCCGTCGAGCTGGACCATGGGCCGCAGGTCGGGCGGAATGACCGGCAGCACGGACAGGATCATCCATTCGGGACGGGTGCCGGAGCGGCGGAAGGCTTCGATCAGGCGCAGCCGCTTGATGGCCTTCTTGCGCCGCTGGCCGGAGGTGGTGCGCACCTCGCTGTGCAGCTTCTGGGCCAGCTCCTCGAGCTCCATTCGGCCGATCAGCTCGCGCACTGCCTCGGCACCCATGCCGGCGCCGAACAGGCGCGCGCCACCGCGCACGCCTGAGCCGTACTTGCGGTCCAGCTCGCGGAAGCTCCAGCCGTCGAGCGAGGTCTCGGGCAGCATCACGCCGGGCTGCAGGCGGGCGATCTCGTCACGCGCCTTGCGGATCTCCTCGCGCGCGCCCTCGGCCTCTGTGCGCAGGCGCTCCTGCTCCGTCTCGAGCGTGGCGTCCAGCTGCAGGCGGAGGTCTTCGATACGCCGCTCGACGCCCTGCTCCTCCAGCGCCTCGCGCTCCTGAACCTCCTTGTTGACGCGCTCGATCTCGTCGCCGGCGGCCTTCTTCAGGCGCGCCTGGGCGGCCTTGTCGGCCGAGTCGCCCACGGCCACGATGACTTCGCCCGTGGGCTCGAAGACGACCGGCTCGGCGGCCTGCTCCTTGCCCAACCCCTTGAGCAGCGCCTCGGTGGCCTGCTGCTGCTCGACCAGGTCGGCCGTCCGCTGCGCCCGCTCCTCCTCGCGCTCCCGCTTGAAGGTGACCAGGCCCTCGCGCATCTCGTCAGTGCTGCGATTGAGCTCGCCGCGCAGGCCGTCCTCCACCTCGGAGAGCGTCTTGCCGCCGCGCCCGCCGCGGCCCTCGGCCTCGTCGTCGAGCTGCTGGAGCAGCCGCTGACGGGCATCCTCGTCGACCCAGGTGACGATGTAGAGGGCGAAGTAGAGGATGCGCTCGAGGTTGCGCGGGCTGATGTCGAGCAGGATGCCCAGCCGGCTGGGCGTGCCCTTGAAGTACCAGATGTGGCTGACCGGGCTGGCCAGCTGGATGTGGCCCATGCGCTCGCGGCGCACCTTGGCGCGGGTCACCTCGACGCCGCACTTGTCGCAGATGATGCCCTTGTAGCGGATGCGCTTGTACTTGCCGCAGTAGCACTCCCAGTCGCGCGAGGGACCGAAGATGCGCTCGTCGAAAAGACCGTCCTTCTCGGGCCGGAGCGTGCGGTAGTTGATGGTCTCGGGCTTGGTCACCTCGCCCTTCGACCAGTCGCGGATCTGCTCCGGTGAGGCGAGCGAGATACGGATGGCGTTGAAGTTATTGACCTCGAGCATGGTTCTCCTTCGTCACGCGCCCCTGGCCCGGCGCGAGATGAGCGTTGTGCGACTGCGACGCCACTTGACGGTTTCTAGTCCTCGAAACCGGCAAGGTTGATGCCGCCCAGGTCGGGCAGCGGATAGGCCGAGGCGTCCTCGGCGAAGTGAATCTCTTCTTCGTTCTCGTTGAGGATTTCGACGTTCAGGCCCAGGCTCTGCAGCTCCTTGATGAGCACCTTGAACGACTCCGGCACACCGGGCGGCTGGATGTCCTCGCCCTTGACGATGGCCTCGTAGGTCTGCACGCGGCCCAGCACGTCGTCCGACTTGACGGTCAGCAGCTCCTGCAGGATGTTGGCCGCGCCGTAGGCTTCCAGCGCCCAGACCTCCATCTCGCCGAAGCGCTGGCCACCGAACTGGGCCTTGCCGCCCAGCGGCTGCTGGGTGATCAGGCTGTAGGGGCCTGTCGAGCGGGCATGGATCTTGTCTTCCACCAGGTGGTGCAGCTTGAGCATGTAGATGTAGCCGACGGTCACCTCGCGGTCGAAGGGCTCGCCCGTCCGGCCGTCGTGCAGGGTGACCTTGCCGCTCTCGGGCAGGCCGGCCAGCGAGAGCTCGTGCTTGATCTGCTCTTCGTTGGCCCCGTCGAAAACGGCCGTGGCCGCCTTGACGGGCGTGCCGCCGTTGTGCCGGCCCTGCTCCATCAACGCCCAGCCCAGGTGTGTCTCGAGGATCTGGCCGATATTCATCCGGCTGGGCACGCCCAGCGGATTGAGGATGATGTCGACCGGCGTGCCGTCGGGCAGGAAGGGCATGTCCTCCTGCGGCAGGATCTTGGCTATAACCCCCTTGTTGCCGTGACGGCCGGCCATCTTGTCGCCGACCGAGATCTTGCGCTTGGCGGCCACGCTGACGCGAATCAGCCGGTTGACGCCGGGCAGCAGCTCGTCGCCGCGCTCGCGGCTGAACTCGCGCACGTCGACGACCTTGCCGCGCTCCCCGTGGGGCAGGCGGAGGCTGGAGTCCTTCACCTCGCGCGCCTTCTCACCGAAGATCGCGCGCAGGAGCCGTTCCTCGGCCGTCAGCTCGGTCTCACCCTTGGGCGTGATCTTGCCGACCAGGATGTCGCCCGGCTGGACCTCGGCGCCGATGTAGATGATGCCGTCCTCGTCGAGGTCCTTGAGCGACTCCTCGCCGACATTGGGGATGTCGCGGGTGATCTCCTCCGGGCCCAGCTTGGTGTCGCGCGACTCGATCTCGTGCTTCTCGATATGGATGCTGGTGAACAGGTCCTCACGCACCAGCCGATCGCTGATGACGATGGCGTCCTCGTAGTTGCCGCCCTCCCAGCTCATGAAGGCGACCAGGATGTTGCGCCCCAGGGCCAACTCGCCGGCGTCGGTCGAGCTGCTGTCGGCGATGGGCTGGCCGGCCTCGACCCGCTCGCCCACCTCGACGATGGGCCGCTGGTTGATGCACGTGCCCTGGTTGGAGCGAACGAACTTCTCGAGCGGGTACTCGTCGAGCTGCCCGTCGTCAGTCTCGATCTGGATGCGCTCGGCGGTAACGCTGGTGACCACACCGGCGCCGCGGGCCGTCAGCACCTGGCCCGAGTCGAGCGCCGCCCGGCCCTCCATGCCGGTGCCCACGATGGGCGACTCCGGCTCGAGCAGGGGCACGGCCTGGCGCTGCATGTTCGAGCCCATCAGCGCCCGGTTGGCGTCGTCGTGCTCGAGGAAGGGGATCAGCGCAGTGGCCACCGAGACGACCTGCTTGGGGCTGACGTCCATGTACTCGATCTGGTTCGGACGTGCCTCCGGAAAGGCGTCGCGGTAGCGCGCGGGGACACGCTCGTCGACGAAGTGCCCTTCGTCGTCGAGGTGCGAATTGGCCTGCGCGACGTGGTGCTCCTCCTCCTCGTCTGCCGCCAGGTAGACGATCTCGTCGGTGACCCGCGGACGGATGGGGAACGCGCCGGCCTTCTGCTTCTTGAGCTCGGTCACGGCCGCCTTGGTGAAGTGCTCGCCCTTGCGCAGCACCACGGTGCCGCTCTTGGTGGCCACGTCCGCCTCGGCGATCTCGCGCTCGATCTCCTTGTCGTCCCAGCCGACCGTCCGCTTGACCTTGCGATAAGGCGTCTCGATGAAGCCGTACTCGTTGATCCGGCCGTAGGTGGCCAGTGAGCCGATCAGGCCGATGTTCGGCCCTTCGGGCGTCTCGATGGGGCAAATACGGCCGTAGTGGCTGTGGTGCACGTCGCGCACGTCGAAGCCCGCCCGCTCACGCGACAGGCCACCGGGGCCCAGCGCCGACAGGCGGCG
The DNA here is from genome assembly GCA_035514295.1 of Candidatus Limnocylindria bacterium. Taxonomy (GTDB): domain Bacteria; phylum Chloroflexota; class Limnocylindria; order Limnocylindrales; family CSP1-4; genus JALYGJ01. Next base: position 7,369 of record DATKBB010000086.1, read on the forward strand.
CTTGCTGGTCAGCTCGGCCAGCGGGTTGGTCTGGTCCATGAACTGGCTGAGCTGGCTGCCGCCGAAGAACTCCTTCATGGCGGCGACCACCGGGCGGATGTTGATCAGCGCGTTGGGGGTGGCCTTGTCGGCCTCCTGGATCGACATCCGCTCACGCACCACGCGCTCCATGCGCAGCAGGCCCACGCGGAATGCGTTCTGAATCAGCTCTCCGTTGGCGCGGATGCGGCGATTGCCGAGGTGGTCGATGTCGTCGCCCGTGCCCTGACCGTGATTGAGCTCGATCAGGTGGCCCACGATGGCGGCGATGTCCTGCTTGCTGATCGTCCGCTCGATGGGCAGCTCGATGCCCATCCGCTCGGCCACCGCGCCCAGCTTCTTGTTGAGCTTGTAGCGGCCGACGCGGCCCAGGTCGTAGCGGCGGAAGTTGAAGAACAGGCTTTCCACGAGCTTCTCGGCGTTGTCGCCGGTGGGCGGATCGCCCGGACGCAGCTTCTTGTAGACCTCGATTAGCGCCTCCTGGCGCGTGTTGGTGCTGTCCTTCTCGAGGGTCGAGGCGATGTAGGCGGTCTCGCCCGTGTCGACGCGCGAGAAGAGCGCGCTCATCTCGTCGTTCGACTCGTAGCCCACCGCGCGCAGCAGCTTGGTCGCCTCGAGCTTGCGCTTGCGGTCGACCTTGACGTAGAGCTGCCCGCGGGCGGCCGTCTCGAACTCGAGCCACGCCCCGCGGTTGGGGATGACCTTGGCGCTGAACAGCTCGCGACCGGTGGCCGGATCAGGCACGGCCGTGTAGTACACGCCGGGGGAGCGCACCAGCTGGCTGACCACGACGCGCTCGGCACCGTTGATGATGAAGGTGCCCTGGTCGGTCATGAACGGGAAGTCGCCCATGTACACGCGCTGGCGCTGGATCTCGCCGGTCTCCTTGATCAGCAGCTCGACCCACACGTAGAGCGGCTTGGAGAAGGTCAGGTCGCGCGTGCGGCACTCGAGCTCGGAGTACTTGGGCTCCTCGAACTCGTAGTCCTTGAAGCGCAGCTCCATGACCCGGCCGGTGAAGTCCTGGATGGGGCTGATCTCGTCGAGCAGCTCACGCAGCCCGTTCTCGAGGAACCAGGTGAACGATTCCAACTGGAGCTCGATCAGGTTGGGGATGGGCAGGACTTCCGGGATCCGCGCGTAGCGCTTGCGATCGCTGGGCACAAGCGATGCACGCCGGGACGGCTCGGTGACAGACAGCATGAAGCCTCCTAGCGAGACGAGAAACGAGAAACGCAGGCAACGGCGGGCACGGTCGTCCGCCGTAGGAAATCTGGACAGGTGGGGGCCGCGCTCACCAAACGAGGATAGTACCGATTCGGAGGAGATGTGTCAACGGGCCCCAGCCCGTCGACGGGCCCGGCCCCCTAGAGAGGGACGGCTTCGCGGCCAGGTGATCCGCCGCGCGCATCGGTGAGGAGCGGAGCGAGTTGTCAACAGGCCGTGGGAGCGTCTGTCGGAGGCCAGCGATTCTGTCCGTGCTAAGGGGACAGCGACTTTGTCACTCTCGGCTCCATGGAGAAGAGGGAGACGATCACGTTGGATGCCCGAGCACAGCAGCAGCTGGCTGTCTTGAACCACGTCCTAGCCGGTGAGCTGAGCCTGGCCGAGGCAGCTACCTACCTGTGCCTGTCGAGCCGTCAGCTGCGCCGGCTGGTCACGGCCTGCCGCTCTGACGCGCCGCGGCGCTGGTCCACGGCAACCGTGGCCGGCAGCCGATCAACCGGCTGGCCGACGAGCAGCGCCGGGAGTTGGCCAAGCTGGCCCAGCAGGAGTACACCCGCTTCAACCCGGTCTACCTGGCTGAGACGCTGGCCGAGGAGCGGGCCGAGCTGGCCGCCTCGCCGCGCACCCTGCGCCGGGTGCTGGCTGAGGCCGGCGTGGCACCGGTGCGCACGCGTCGCGCGCCCAAGCACCGCAGCCGGCGTGAGCGCATGCCGCGCGAGGGCATACTGCTCCAAGCCGACGGCAGCCGCCACGACTGGCTCGATGGACGCGGTCCATGGCTGACCCTCGTGGGCGCGATCGACGACGCGACGGGTATCTTCACCGGGGCCCACCTTCCGCGAGCAGGAGGATGCTGTCGGCTACTTCCTGGTGCTGAGCCAGACCATTGCCCGCTACGGCCTGCCGCTGGCTCTCTACACCGATCGCCACGGCATCTTCCAGCGTGATCCCCGGCGACCGCCGACGCTGGCCGAGCAGCTCACCGGCAAGCGCTCGATGACCCAGGTCGGGCGGGCGCTCGATGAGCTGGGTGTCGAGTGGATCCCGGCCAACAGCGCGCCGGCCAAGGGCCGCATCGAGCGCGGCTGGGGCACCCTACAGGACCGGCTCGTCTCCGACCTGCGGCGGGCCGGGGCGGCGACACGCCACGAGGCCAACGTCGTGCTGGCCCGCCATCTGCCTCGCCACAACGCCCGCTTCGCTATGTCGCCGGCCGATGCTCAGCCGGCCTGGCGCTCGTGGCCACTGGAGATCCCACCTGAGGAGGTGCTCTGCCTCTGCTATCTGCGCAAGGCCGAGCGCGACGCGACGCTGGCCTGGAACGGCACGGCGCTGGCCATCCCGCGCCGGCGCGACGGACGCAGCTGGCCGACCGGCAGCTCATCGTCGAGGAGCACCTCGACGGCAGCCTGTGGCTGCGCGACCAGAGTGAGCGCCACCGGCTCGCCGAGGCACCGCCGAGCGCGCCATTGCTGCGCGCGAGACAGATGCGCCGCCGGCTCCAGCTACCGGCCGAGGCAGGACCGCGGCCACCTGTGCCCAGACCGTCGACGCCGCGGCCGAAGGGACCTAGGAAGCCGCCGCCGGATCACCCGTGGCGTCGATAATCAGCCAGACTAGAGGACAGAATCGCTGTCCCCTTAGCGGTCAAAGTCGCTGTCCCCCGACACAGGCCGTGGGAGCGTCAGATGCTCGGGCAGGCCGTCTCGTCGGGCAACAGCGGGCGGGGGTGGAGCTGGTATGTCTGCTCGTCCGATAGCCAGACCGTCAGCTCGTCGGCCGTGTCGAACTCGGAGCGCAGCCGGGCCAGCTCCGCGCCTTCGACCAGCGCGCAGCGCGCGCCGTGGGCTTCGTCGACACCATCGCCCAGCGTCGCAAGGGGATCACCGGCCCAGTCACGCATCGTGACCAGCCGCGGATCGGGGAGGTCGGCCGGATTGACCGGCACGACGACCAGCCGCATGCGCCGCCAGGCGTACGGTTTCTCGTCTGCCGTGATGTCATCGCCGAGCCAGCTGGCCGGGTCGGCCAGGGCGTCGCCGAACTCGACCAGCGCGTGTAGCAGGGGGGTCCGGCCGGGGTCGGGATCAGGCCCCAGGACGCGCGTCTGGTGGCGTTCGTCGCCGCGCACGACCGTAAAGATCATCACTCCACCGTCAGGGATCGATTGACCCAGTTCGCGATCCGGCCCCTCGAGGCCCAGCTCGGCGGCCAACTCGAGGATCTGGGCAAGGCCATCGCCGTCGACGCGCACGACGGTCAGCTCGGGCAGCGCCGGGCCCGGATAAGCGGCCGGTACGTGCTCGATGATGCGCCCGTCGGCGTAGACGGACACGAGCGGATACCAGACTAGTGGCTGCCAGGCGGGAACCAGCCCGTTCAGCCGCTCGAAGCGCAAAATGGCGCTGTCGGGATCACCGGGCACGTCGGGCGTCGTACTCGGCGCGGGCCCGCCCAGGCACGCCGCCGCCAGCGCGCCGGCGAGCGGGATGCGCCAGAGGTCGGCTCTCACATGCCGAATGACGCGATGCCAGGCAAACGGTTCCCGGCCGCGCCGGCAAGACAAGTGGAAGGCGACTGCACGCGCCGGCGCGCAGCCGCCATCGTGGATCGGCGGCCGGTTACTTCACCTCGACCTTGGCGCCCTGCTCCTCGAGAGCGGCCTTGACCTTCTCGGCCTCCTCCTTGGCGACGCCTTCCTTGATCGGCTTGGGTGCCGCATCGACGAGGTCCTTGGCCTCCTTGAGGCCCAGGCCGGTCAGCTCGCGGACTACCTTGATCACCGGGATCTTGTTCGGCCCGACCTCGGTGAGGACCGCGCTGAACTCGCTCTGCTCCTCGGCCGCGACCGGGACCGCACCGGCATCGCCGCCGCCCGCCGCCGGGGCCGCGGCCACGGCCGCGGGGGCCGCCGCGGTCACCCCGTAGCGCTCCTCGAAGCGCTTGATGAACTCGGAAAGCTCGAGGACGGTCATCTTGTCGATGGCCTCGAGCAGGTCGTCCTGGGTCATGACTGCCATGGTCGTCTCCTTGTCAGTGTCGTGTCATGTCGGTGGGTGGTGAAGGTCACGCCTCTGGGGCCTGGGTCCGCTTCTGCTCCGCGACCTGTGCCAGGGCGTAGCCCAGGTTGCGCAGGGGCGCCGCGAAGAGGCCGCCCAGCGTGGCGACCGGCGCCTGCATCCCGCCGGCCAGCTTGGCCAGCAGGACCTCGCGCGACGGAAGCGTCGCGAGACGCGTGACCGCGTCGGCGTCGATGGCCCGATCGCCCAGGACCGCGCCGGTGATCCGGACGATCTTGTACGGGCGGGTCGCGTCCAGGACCGCCTTGGCGGTGCTGGCCTCGTCGTTCCCGAACGCGATCGCCGTCGGACCCGTCAACAGGGGGCTGAGCGCCTCGCCGACCGAGTCCTCGGCAGCGATGCGTAACAGGCGGTTCTTGACGACCCGGTACTTGACGTCCTGCTTGCGCAGGGCGCGCCGGATCTCGGCGATCTCCTTCACCGTCAGGCCGCGGTATTCGGAGACGATCATCGTCCGGGCGTTGGCGAGTTCCTCGCGCAGCTCGGCGATCGTCTCGCGCTTGGCCTCGGTGGGCATGGGCACTCCTTTCGCTCGTGCACGCGACCGGCGTGCGGCGGTGGGCTGGTCGAGCATGGCCCGGACCTTCCCCTGCGACGGATCCCATGGCAGCCTCCCGAAGGAAGCATGACCCCGGCTCGCAGGGGTGCCCACCGGTGAGGGTGGAGCACCGACTGCCTCGGCGTGCTCGTCGTCGTCCCCGGCTCCCCTGCCCGCGTGGGCGGTGGTACCGGTCCGGTCCGGCGGATCAAGCTCCGTCCGTCACCGACCGCGTGGTCGGCGGCGGTCCGCGAGCGCAGGCTGTCTGCGGCGGTCCGTCTGTCTTCATCAAGATGGCGCGCCTCTCGGCCGCCATCGCGTCTGGTCTGCCGACGACCCGTCGGCGGGGGATCAGGCGGCGGCGGCCGCCAGGACGGCGGGGACATCCACGCGGATGCCCGGGCCCATCGAGCTGGCGATGGACAGCGAGCGGAGGTACTGGCCCTTGGCGCCGGACGGCCTGGCCCGATTGACGGCGTCGACCAGGGCGGCGAGGTTGTCCACCAGCGCCGA
>DATKBB010000087.1:0-2483 GCA_035514295.1 Candidatus Limnocylindria bacterium
GTTGCGCGGCCGCACGAGCAGGATGTGCTCGATGTAGTCGGGCGGCTCGGTGTCGACCACGACGCGCTGCGTGCCGTCGGGCGAGCCGGCGTCGGCGTTGATCAGCACCGGGCGCAGGTCGGGAAAATACTGGACCAGCCCTGCTTGAGCAGCGCGGGTCACGTAGCCAATGGTCGCCGCGTTCTTGAAGGAGGGGATTCCGACCATGATGTCGGCGCTGCCCAGCCGCGCCACCTCGTCGCGAATCGCCTTGGGCAGGGCAGGCGCAGGCATCTGCCTGACCTTACCCGATGAACCGCGGGGCCGCCACAGTGGTGCTAGTCGGGCGGCCGGAGTATGGGCGCCGGTGGATCGACGAGCAACAGAGCGTGCGGGTCGACTGGCGGGACCGCGTGGCTCTCGTCGATCGGCCGCCACATCACGTCAAGCGCCCATTCAGGAAAGACGTAGCCCGCTGCGCGGAATCGGTCTTCATGCTCCGCGATCAAGGGCGCTCTGGCTGCGACGCGGATACGGATTGTCTCGCCCGCCAGGCGGCGGGCCGTCTCGACCAGCTCCAGGGCGGCGACGCCATCACCGGCCAGCAACGCGAAGCGCATCGTCGAGTCTTCGGCCGGCTGCTGCCGGCGCAGCAGGATGGCCAGCGACCAGCGCTGCCCGTCATCGAGCAGCAACACCTCGCCGCTTTCCAGGTGGACGTCGAACTTTGTCTCCGTGAGCTCCTCGAGCGCCCACGGGCGTGGCTCGTAGAGTCTTTCAGCGGCGGCGAAGGATGGATCGGCGGCCAGGCGCGCCCACAGCCGGGCGGCGTCCGCGCTCGACGCGACCAAGCCTTCGGCAGCCATAGTCTCCAAGAGCTTCTCGCGCCTGGCCGTGGCGGCCGCCTGCACATCGGGCAGGAAGCCGCTCGCCCGATCGTGATCGGCGTCCGGATCGCCGGTTGCGCTCCACCAGTGGCTACTCAGCGTGGTCAGCAGCTGGAACCCGCCGCGTGCCCCGAGACGGTGTGACGCTGCGTTGCGCTGGCTGGTGGCATAACGCACGATCCACGCGCCCTGCGCCGCCGCCCAGTGCAGTTCTGCGACCTGCAGGTGGGTGGCCACGTCCATGCCACGCACGCGCGGATCGACGCGTATCGCTTCCAGCCACGCCTCGCCGCGCGCAGGCAGGGCGACGCGAACGAGGGCCACCGGCACGTCAGGCTCGAGCGGCACGCCTGCGGCGTCGAGCGGTGCCGACTCGCCGCCGCTGCCAGGCGTGCCGACGAGCATTACCCCGTCGCGCTCAGCGAGCCACCGCGGCCATGCCTGCGGCACGTAGTCCCAGCCGTCCCAGGTGCGTGACGCGAAGCGCAGCACGGCCTCGGCGTCTTCAGCCCGCGCTCGCCGGACGACGAGCGGCCACGAACGTCGCCTGGTGGTCAGCGCGGCATCCGTTCGACGATCGCCCACTCGAACGTCTCACCGCCCGGGACGTAGCGGCTGTTGGACGACTTGATGATCAAGCCACGAAATCCTGCGCTGCGCCACGAGGTGAACCACTGTCGAAGGGGCGGGCGAACCCAGGGTGACACGCGGACGAGCTCGCTCGGCTCGATCAGGCTTTCGAGCAGCCGCTTGCGCTCGAGCAGCGGCACCTCGAGCAGCGATTGGCCGTCGACCCACAGCAGGTCGAGTGCCACGAACGCCGCCTCTCCCAGGCGCGGGCCGCCCTTGGGTGGCGCGAAGGTGATGTCCGCTGCCCGCCCGCCGATGAACATGCGTCGCAGCGGCTGTGATCTGGCCTCGAGCATTACCCTCATGCCCTCGCCACCCGGGGTCGCCTGGGCTGTGACGATCCCGTCTATCACTGCATCGGTGGCGCGCACCGAGCGACGCAGGTGCTCGAGGGCCAGCTGCGCCAGGTCCATCGCATCCTCGCCCAGGGCATCGAGGACCTCAACATCACCCCACTCGTCTTCCTTGGACGAATCGCGGTAATGGGCAATCACGCGCGTGCCGCTCCACAGCGGCTCGACAATCGGATCGACTATCTCGGGTCTCTGGCGCGAACTGCCGATCCGCTGCGGCCGCCACTCTCGCAAATCATTTGGTGTCGCCGTTTCGTCGCCGCCGTGCATCCCGCGTCCCCGCTAGCCCTTGGCCGTCGTCGTCGTCGCCGTCGCCGGCCGGCCATAACCGTCGGCATGCGTCAGGCACCATCGCCACGCGGAGCCGATGATCTCCGTCAGCGACCCACGTCCCGGTTGCCAGCCCAGCAGCTCGCGGGCACGTTCGTTGCTCGCCACCAGCACCGGCGGGTCGCCCGCCCGGCGCCCGCTGACCGTATGCGGTATCGGCCGTCCAACCACCGTTTCGGCGGCCGCCAGCACTTCGCGGACGCTGAAGCCGGATCCAGAACCGAGGTTGCAGGCAACGTGCTTCGCCTTCACCTCGCCGGTCAGCGCCAGGGCCGCCGCATGCCCGTCGGCCAGGTCGTCGACG
>DATKBB010000088.1:0-2093 GCA_035514295.1 Candidatus Limnocylindria bacterium
TGGGACGGGCCGGCGGCGCTGGTCTTCTCGGACGGGCAACGCGTGGGCGCGATGCTCGATCGCAACGGCCTTCGGCCGGCGGCCGTGACCGTGACGCACAGCGGGCTGGTGGCCGTCGCCTCCGAAGCCGGCGCGGTACCGATCCCGGCTGCAGAAACGGCCCAGCGCAGCCGGCTGGGGCCGGGCGAGATGATCGTGGTCGAACCGCGTGCGGGCAGCGTGAGGTTCGATCGCCAGGCCAAGCTCGGGGCGATCGCATCGCTCCCCGGCAGCACCGCGGTCGAACGTCTGCCGGCCTTCGTCGCCCGGCCCGCGGCCCAGGCACAGACGCATACCTCCCCGGCCGGGCGCTGGCTGCACGGACTGGATGCCGAGCGCCAGCGGCTGGACATCAAGACGATGGCGCTAGAGGCGCAGGAGCCGCTGTGGAGCATGGGCGACGACACGCCCACCGCCGCCCTGGGCCGCATCGATAGGCGCGTGGCCGACCACCTGCGCCAGTCCTTCGCCCAGGTGACCAACCCGGCCATCGACCCCGAACGCGAGCGCATCGTGATGGACATGGCGGTCGAGCTGGGCCGCCGCTCGGCGCTGCTGGGCCCGCTGCCCGCGCGGCCGGCGACGCTCCATCTCGCTTCCCCGTTCGTGCCTGACCTCGAGCAGCTCCGCCGGGCCTTCGCCCCGCGGCGCAGCGTGACGCTCGATGCCACGTGGCCACAGGCGACTGGCGAAGGCGGCCTGGCCGTGGCAGTCGAGCGGCTAGCTTCCCGCGCCGTGTCGGCCGCCCGCGCAGGGGCGAAGCTTCTGATCGTGTCGGATAGGCGAACGGGCGCAGGAAGGCTGCCGGTGCCGTCCGCCCTGGCTGTCGGCGCGGTGCACAGCGCGCTGACGTCGGCCGGCCTGCGGGGTCAGTCGGACATCCTGGCCGACGCCGGCGACGTGCTGGACGTTCACTCGGCCGCCATGGCGCTGGCGTGTGGAGCGCGGGCGGTCTGTCCCTGGCTGGCCGTCGAGCTTGCCGCCGAACTTGCCGGCGGCCGTGGCGCGGAGAGCCTGGCGGCCAGCAACACGGTGGCGAACCTGGCGAAGGCGCTCGACAAGGGCCTGCGCAAGGTGCTCGCCCGAATGGGCATCAGCGCGGTCTCGTCGTACGTGGGCGGCCAGTTGTTCGACGTCCTGGAGCTCGCCCCGGAGGTCATCGAGCGCTGCTTCCCGGCCGCGCCGGCCTGGGCAGGGCCCGTCGGCTTCGAGGCCATCGCGGGGCGACAGCTGCGCCGCCTGGCTGCCGCGCCCGCTCCCGATGCCGGCGAACGGCTGCCCGACCCTGGCCTCGTGCGCTTCCGATCGGACGGCGAGCACCATCTCTATGCGCCTGTCTTCGTCAAGGCCGCCCAGGCGCTGGCCGAAAACGGCAACGGCACCCATGCAGCGCTGACGGACTACCACCTCGCGCTGGCCCGCCAGCCGGCGGTCATCCGCGACCAGCTGGCTCTCCGCCGCGCGCGCCGGCCGCTACCCATCGAGGAGGTCGAGCCTGCCGAGTCCATCATGCGCCGGTTCGTGGGTGCGGCGATGAGCCTGGGTGCGCTGAGCCCGGAGGCGCACCAGGCGCTGACCGAGGGCCTGCGCCGCATTGGTGCCGCGGGCAACACCGGCGAGGGCGGCGAGGACCCGGCCTGGTACGAGGATCGCGACGGACACAGGCGCGACTCGGCCATCAAGCAGGTGGCGTCGGCGCGCTTCGGCGTGACGGCAACGTACCTGGCGCGGGCCGAGCAGCTGGAGATCAAGATCGCCCAGGGCTCGAAGCCGGGCGAGGGCGGCCAGTTGCCCTCGAAGAAGGTCACGCCGCTGATTGCCACGCTGCGCCGGGCGCAACCGGGCCAGTCGCTGATCAGCCCGCCGCCGCACCACGACATCTACTCGATCGAGGACCTCGCCCAGCTGATCGCCGACTTGCGCGCCATCAACGGCGGGGCAAGAGTAGGCGTCAAGCTGGTCGCCTCGCTGGGCGTCGGGACCATCGCCGCCGGCGTGGCCAAGGCGGGCGCCGACTACATCCAGATCAGCGGCCACGCGGGCGGCACCGGGGC
>DATKBB010000089.1:0-8649 GCA_035514295.1 Candidatus Limnocylindria bacterium
AACGTGCGCCAGTTCGGTGTCAGCCTGGCCGGGCTTGCGCCCTTGGCCTGGCTGATGGGTGCGGTCTACGTGACCGCCGGGCCAATCGGTGTCCTGCCCTTCGCCCTGCCGCTGTACACCACCCGCTCGGCATACCAGAAGGTGGTCGAGATCCGCGACATGTTCACCCAGACGGTGCGCAGCCTGGCTTCGGCGGTCGACGCCAAGGACCCTTTCACCGCCGGCCACAGCGTCCGGGTTCAGACGATCGCCAAGGAGCTGGGCCGCGAGCTCAACTGCACCGAGCCTGAACTCGAGGCCCTCGAGTGGGGCGGTCTGCTGCACGACATCGGCAAGATCGGTATTCCGGACGCGATCCTGCTCAAGCAGGGCGCGCTTACTCGCCAGGAACGGATGGTTATGAACGCGCACCCGGTCAAGGGCGAGGAGATCATCCGCCCGGTGACCCGCCTTTCAGCCGAGTTGCCCATCATTCGCCACCACCACGAGTGGTACAACGGCTCCGGCTACCCCGACCACCTCGTGGGTGAAGACATTCCCCACCTGGCGCGGATCATGCACGTGGCCGACGCTTTCGAGGCGATGACTGCCGCCCGGCCGTATCGGATGACGCCGCTGACCGAGAACCAGGCGCTCGGCGAGCTGCGCCGCTTCACCGGCGTTCAGTTCGATCCGCAGGTGGTCGCCGCCTTCGAGCGGCTGCTCGCCCGACGGCCCGCCTGGAGCCAACCCGGGGAGCAGCAACCTCCGCCGACACGCAAGCTGCGCCGGCTGGGCGAGGCGACTTCGGAGCCGCAGCCCGCCTGAATCAACGGGGAGGAGGGAGCCTCGCTTGTGAGCGGCCACGAGGAGGCCCGGTGCAGGTTCGGCGCGGAGTACCCTTCAGTTCTGTTACTCGCCGTGCAGCAACAGGCGGTCAATGAGCCCACAACGCAGCCCTAGACGGCCTCTGCCTGTGCACGAGGGCCGCAGATGATCCTGCTCTTCCTGGCCATTGGCTTTGGGGCCGGGCTGGCGTTGGGTGGACGTATCGGGCGCCTGGTGGACGTCCGGCTGCGCTGGGTGGCGCTGATCTTCCTCGCTCTGGCGCTGCGCGTAGGCACGGAGTGGGCCATTGGCAGCGGCGTGCAGCTGGCGGACACCCTGCGCCTGCCCCTCTACGCGGCTGCCTTCACGACGCTGGCCGTTGCGATGTGGCTTAACCGGAACCACGCCGGCCTGCTGGTCGTGGCCGTGGGCGCCGTCGCCAACGGCGTGGCGGTGGTCGTCAACGGCGGTTGGATGCCGGTTTGGGAACCGTCGCTGGCGGCCGTGGGCATGACCGTGGGTGACCTCAACACGGCCTTCCATAGGCCGCTCGACGCCGACTTCGACCTGGAGTTCTTCCTGCGCGCCGGGCCGCTGGCCGACATCATCCCGCTGCCGCTGCCGCTGCTGAGCAACGTAGCCAGCATCGGTGATGTCTTCCTGGGCCTGGGCCTTGGCTGGTTCGTGTTCAGCACCATGCTGCGTGGCTACGAAGACCCGGCCGGTGGGGTCAGCCTGGGGCGCGGCCCGCGCACGGCCGCCGAGAACGCGTTGGGCCTGGAGCGGCCCGTCCTATTGGGCAGCGGCAGAGGCCCCGCCACGGCGCTGCCTCTGCCGGCCGGAGCCCGCCTGCGCGATCACCCCTTCGTCCGGCTGGCACAGGATCCCCGTTTCGTGGCCTATTGGCTGTCGCAGACGATCAGTCTCTTTGGCGACCGGCTGCACCAGGTGGCGCTGGGCGTGCTGGTCTACGCCCTCACCGATTCGCCGCTGCTGACCGGCCTCGTCTTCCTGGTCGCGACCGTGCCCAACATCGTGCTGGGGCCTATCGCCGGCACGTTCGTCGATCGCTGGGAGCACAAGACCGTGATGATCGTCAGCGACGTGCTGCGCGCCGGGCTGGTGCTGCTGCTGCCGCTGGCCGCCTTCGTAGAGATCATGCTGGTCTATCCGCTGGTCTTCCTGATCACGACGGTCAGCCTCTTCTTCCGGCCGGCTAAGGTCGCCCTCGTACCGCGGATCGTCCGGCGCGACGACCTCTTGGCGGCCAACAGCGCGACCTGGACGGCCGACACCCTGGCCGACATCGCCGGCTTCCCCATCGCCGGCCTGTTCGTGGCCTTCCTGTTGCACGGAGACCAGGTGGGCGACCTGCACTTGGCCTTCTTCGTGGACAGCGCCACCTACCTGCTGGGCGCGCTGCTGCTGGTGGGTATCCAGGTTCCGCCCCTGGCCCGCGCAGCGGCGCCACGCGTGGCCGGTGCGCTGGCCTCCTTCGTGCGCGAGCTGCGCGAGGGCTGGCACTTCCTGCGTGGCCAGCCGCCGCTGATCCAGAACACGCTGGTCAGCGCGGTCGCTCAGATGTCGGTCGGGGTGACGCTCGCGCTGATGGTCGTCTTCGCCCGTGACACGCTCGACGGCAGCGTGATCCCGTACCCCGAGAACTACGCCGCGGTCGAGACGGCCATTGGCCTGGGCAACCTCTTGGGCGGGCTGGCTGTGGGCTTCATCGGGACGCGCCTGCGCAAGGGCTGGCTGGTCGTGGCCGGCTTCATCGGCATGGGCCTGGCAACGATCTTCCTGGGGCTGACCTCGAACGTGATCGTTGCCCTTGCCGCCGCTGCGCTGATCGGCATTGCCAACCTGGTCTACATCATTCCCACGCAGACCATCTTCATCGAGCTCACGCCGCTGGAACTGATGGGCCGCGTGGTGGCCTTCCGCTCGAGCCTCGTCTTCGGGTCCATGACCGGCGCCATGGGCGTGGCGGGCATCCTCGCCGAGCAGATACCGGTCGGCCTGGTCATCGCCGCCTTCGGCGTGCTGACGGCGATGGCCGGCTTCGTGGGCGCGCTGCTGCCACACGTTCGCGACCCCGACACTACGCGACCGCCCGAAGGTGCCACCCAGCCCCTGACATAATCGGCTGCGTCGTGGCCCCCGACGTTGTACCCATCCTCATCGCCATCGCGCTGCTGTCTGCCCTGCTCGTAGCCCTGCGATCGTGGCAGGCCTGGCAACAGATCGGGCGTGCCTCGCGGGCGGTGCTCGACCGGGCTGCCCAATTGGAGGTCGACCGCATGCGCACGTCCTTCGGTGCGTTTCGTGGCAAGCTGGGCGAAGGCAACGTCCAGATAGAGCGCGGCCTCTGGGCGGTGTCTCGCTTCGACGGGCAGGCGCACACATTGGAAGGCTCGCTGCGGGCACGTCGGGCCGCCATCGAGGACTTCCACGTTCGGTACCTGGGCCCGGCCGGGCGCGGCCTCGAGCGGGCACGCGGAGCAGCCTCGATCGTCAGGCAGATGCTGGAGTTGAGGAGGACCTTGCTGGGATGAGCGAAGCGCAGCGGCAAGCGCCGCGCGGGGGTGGGCGCGAGGGCGCACGCGAGAGCGCGGAGGAGCTGCCCTACGTCGACGATCGAGTGTCGAAGATCTGGGTGTTGCTCATCGTCGGCATGTTCGTGGCGATCTTCGCCTATGGGCTCCTGCTCGGCCAGGCAGGCGTATTGACCCCTGCGGCGACGCCCACGCCCAGCCCGACTGCCAGCCCGGTGGCCAGCCCGACCGCCAGCCCGACCGCCAGCCCGACTGCGAGCCCAGCGGCCAGCCCGACCCCCGGCCCAAGCCCCAGCCCGTCGCCGGCGGCCAGCCCCTCTCCAGCGGCCAGCCCCTCGCCGTAGCCGTGAAGCGCTGGTTCGGCAAGCAGGAGCCGTTAGGGCTCGCCGACCAGCGCGCACGGATGGTCGACACTCAGCTCGCCTGGCGCGGCGTGAAGGACGAGAGCGTGCTGCAAGCCATGCGCACGGTGCCGCGCGAGCGCTTTCTCCCGGCCGAGCTCGCCCGTCACGCCTACGACGACAACGCCCTGCCCATAGGCCAGGGCCAGACGATCTCGCAGCCCTACATCGTGGCGCGCATGAGCGAGGCGCTGGACCTGCCCGCTTGGCGGGCGGCCAACGAAGGGCGGCAGCCGCGCGTCCTCGACGTGGGCACAGGCTCCGGTTACGGGGCAGCAGTGCTGGCCCAGATGGGGGCACAGGTCTTCTCCATCGAACTCGAGGCCCAGCTGGCGGAGAGGGCCCAGCGGCTGCTGGACGAGCTGGGCTACGAAGTGCGCGTGGTGGTAGGTGACGGCAGCGTCGGCCTGCCCCAAGAGGCACCATTCGCCGGCATCGTGGTCGCTGCCGCCGCCCCGCAGGTGCCCCAGCCCCTGGTCGAGCAACTCGAGCAGGACGGCAGGCTGGTCATGCCCGTTGGCTCGCGCCTGGAGCAGCGCATCGTGCTGGTTCGCCGGCAGGATGACGAACAGGTCATCGACGCGCTCGAGCCGGCCGTTTTCGTCCCGCTGCTGGGCGAGCACGGCTTCGGACAATAGTGAGCGACGGGCCTGGCATTGACATCAGATGCGACGACTCCCACCATCAACGCATCATGCCACGCACGACTTTAGATCTTGATGCCACGGTTCTCCAGGAGCTGAAGAAGCGCCAGCGGCGTGAGGGCAAGTCGCTGGGCCGCATTGCGTCGGAGCTGCTGGCGGGCGCCCTGCGCCGCGAAGAGCGCGTCGCTCTGCCGGACCTTGCCTGGACCTCTCGCCCCATGCGGGCCCGAGTCGACCTCGAAGACAAGGAGCAGCTCCGCCGAGCGTTGGAGCAGGATTGACCGGTACGGTCGACGCGAACCTGCTGCTCTAGCCTCGGATGAGTCGAGTCCGTACCACGACCAGGCGAAGAGCTTCATCACGCGGCTGGCGGCTGGCCCGGACCTCGTCTACCTCTTCTGGCCCACGATCATGGCATTCCTGCGCATCACAACCGCTCCGGCCGTCTTCGAACGGCCGTTGTCTGCCCGCGAGGCCTTGGAGAACGTCGCTCAACTGTTGGCCAGACCGCACATTCGGAGCCCTGCCGAGTCGGACGACTTCTGGGACCTCTATCGCCAGGTCGCCGCGGATACGGCCCCCACAGGCAACCTGGTTCCGGATGCTCACCTAGTAGCACTGATGCTGGAGAACGGAGTACGGACGATCTGGTCGCACGACAGAGACTTCCGCCGATTTCGCGGCATCGAGGTGCACGACCCATTCGAGTAGCACGCGGGAGCTTTGCTATTCTCGGCCCGCATGACCCACGTCTTCGTTTCGCCCCATCCCGATGATGTCGCGCTCTCCTGCGGTGGGCTCGTGGCCAGCCTCCGCGAGCTGGGCCAGAACGTCACAATCCTGACCGTCTTCTCGGGCTCGAACGCCAACGGGCCGCTGTCCGACTACCAGCGCGCCGCCCTGGGCTTTGGCACCAAGACCATCTGGCCGCTGACCGAGGCCTTCCGGCGCGACAACATCGCGCCCGACTACCCGGTAGAGAGCACCCCCGGCGACGCGCCCTGGCTGGCCGACGCGGCACGCCTCGAGGTCACCCAGGAGCGGGCGAATACGCAGGCGCGCCAGTTCTGGCAGCGAGCGGCGTGGACCCGCTCGGCCAACATCAGCAACATCGAGACCGAGGCGCGGCCGCTGGCCGACTCGATCGGCGGGCAGGGCAGCCAGGAGCCCGTCGACTTCAGCGGCGCCGACGCGATGGCCATGCGCAAGCTGGAGGAGGAGCGCTTCGCGTTCCTGATGGAGGCCTCGGTCATCTTTCTCGACCTTCCGGACGCGATCTATCGCGGCTACGACGGTGACGAGCAACTGCTCAGCCAGCCGCGCGACGACGACGAGGCGCCCCACGACGTGCTGCGCCGCGAGATCGTGCGGCTCGAGCCGCAGATGGTCTACTTTCCGCTGGGCATTGGCAATCACGTCGACCACCAGCTCTGCCGCGAGGTCGCCCTGGGGCTGCTGGCGGAGGGCAGGCGCTGGGTCATGCCCGGGCCAAACTTCATCGGTCGGTTGTCCTTCTACGAGGACTTCCCGTACGCCTGGTGGACCGACTTCGACGGTCCCGCGTCTGACGGCCGGCTGAATCTCGATCTGCCAGCGGGCATCGGCCTCGAGCCGCAGTACAGCGACATCACCGAGCTGATGGAGCGCAAGGCGGCCGGCATCCGACTCTATGCCAGCCAGATCCAGCGGCTGTTCGAGAGCGAGCAGGGCATGTACGACGACCTGGCCGGCTATCACGCCCGGGTCGCACTGGCCGGCGGCGTCAACGGCTACGCCGAGCGCTACTGGGCCACCGTCCGGCCCTGACGCCCGATCCGCCACATGACCGTGAGCGGAGCTGACACGACTCCTCCCGACGAGCGGATTTGGCTGGAGGCCCTGTTGGCCGATCGGCGCATGCGCGTCGCGCTCTACGTGGCCTTGGGCGTGCTGCTCCTCTTCCGCCTCGTGCAGGTAGTGGCCGGCGTCACCGGCGAGTCGTGGGCATACGACTTCGCGGCGTACTGGCAGGCCGGCGAACGAGTTCTGGCGAGGGAGCCGATCTACGCGGCCGAGCAACTGGCCGGCCCCTACTCGCCACAGCAGCCATTGCTCTACCTCTACCCGCCTTTCCTGGCCGTGCTGCTGGCGCCCTTCGCAGCGGTGTTCGAGAGCCCCGAGCAGGCGATGTGCCTGTGGTTCGGCCTGGGCGTGGCGCTGACGGTGGGTGCCGTCTGGAGTGTGGCAGCGGCTGAAGGAGTCACCGGTCGCCGAGAGCGTCTCTTCCAGGTTGGCGCGGCATTCGCGCTGGCGCCGGTCGGCTTCGAGCTGGTGATGGGCAACGTGCACATGCTGCTGCTCGGGCTTCTGTCGGGGGCCTGGCTGGCGCTGAGAAGAGGATCACCGGCGGGCGACGTGGTGGGCGGGGCGTTGATCGGCGCAGCGGCGCTCATCAAGGTCTTTCCGTTACTGCTCGTTGGCTGGCTGCTCCTCACCGGACGCTGGCGAGCGGCAGGCGCCGCGGGCGCGGGTGGCGTGGTGCTCGCTCTTGCCACGGTTCCAGTCGTGGGCCTGGGGCCCTGGCTCGACTTCCCGCGGGTGCTGACCAACCTGGGTCCGCCGCAGGACCTGTGGAGCTCCCTCTCGCCGACGAGCTTCCTGGCCGAGCTCATCGACTTCGGCCTCGCCCGCCTGATCGTGGCCGTGGCAGCCGTCGGGCTGCTCGTCTGGTCGGCGCGCCGCCAATCTGCGCCGATCAGTTTCGGAGTCGCAGTGATGCTGTCTATCCTGATCGCGCCAACGGTGTATCCGCACTACCTGGCCTTGTCCGTGCTGCCACTCGTCCTGGCCGCAGCTCATGCTCGTTCGGCTGCGCCGGTGGCGTTTGCATATGCCGGGTTGGCTATCGGCGGGCAGCTGGCGCTGCTCGATCTCGCGCAGACGCCCAACCGCATCCTGGCCGGCGTGGGCGCGCTCGCACCGCTGGCGCTCTTGCTGCGCACGGACGCGTACGGCGCGCGCGGCCGCCCAGCGAAAATAGCAGACCGCCCGCGCCTGCCGGCCGAGCTTGCCCCGCCGGGGGCGCCGTAGACCCATCGCGGGCTGAACGCCTGCGCGTGTACCAAAGGCCGTGCGCCATCGGCTAGGCTCTTCGTACCGTCGCACCACGGGTCTGCCGTGCACTCGTCAGCCCATCCTGAAGCCCTACAGTCGAGGCATGACAGCCAAAGTCGAAGGCGTTCCTGGTTCTCGTCATCCGGACAGCGCGGTCGCACGCGGGGCGTCCGCGATCCTCACGCGAGGCAGGCGTCGCGCCATTGTGCATGGCGCACTGCTGGCGGGATGGCTGTACCTGGGCTGGACAGTGTTGTCCCATCCGACCCGTGGCTGGGACGCCCGAGCCTACTGGGCCGTCGATCTCGCAGCCCCATACACCAGGACGCTGGGCGAGCACGGCTTTTTTCCCTACTCGCCGGCGGCTGCCCTGCTGGCGTCGCTGTTCCAGCTGCTGCCCTGGACGGTGTTCTTCATCGCGTGGTGGGCCGTCATGCTGCTGGCGCTCGCATACCTGGCTGGCAACCTGGAGCGCTTCGTCACGGTTCTCGCGTTCCCAGCCGTTGCCTGGGAGCTCGTGGCAGGCAACATCCACTTGCTGATGGCAGTGGCGATCGTGGTGGGGTTTCGCTATCCGGCGGCTTGGGCATTGATCGCGTTGACGAAGGTGACGCCGTGCGTTGGACTGCTCTGGTTCGCCGTCCGACGTGAGTGGCGGTCCCTCGGCGTTGCGCTGGGCGCGACGGCCATCATTGCCGCCGCGTCCTGGTGGTTCGTGCCCAACCTGTGGGGAGAGTGGCTTGCGATGCTACGCGACACCTCGGGCACGCCGCAGCTCCTCCCGCTCTGGTTGCGCTTGCCTCTCGCCGTTGCGCTCGTCGTGTGGGGCGCCTTGACCGATCGGTATTGGACGGTACCCGTCGCCGCTACGCTCGCACTGCCGGTGCTCTGGTCGGGCGGCCTCTCGATGCTCGTAGCGGCCTGGACCCTGAAGGTCGTTCGGCCGCCCGAGCGCAAGACCGTCTGAGCCTAGCCCGCAGGCATTGCCTCTAGGGGCGACTCCGCCGTCGGCGCCACCGCCGCCTCGTCGCGGGCCAGCTCGCGGTCGTTGAGCAGGCGCAGGCGGGTGGCGAAGAGCCAGGCCAGGCCGTAGAGCAGGGCCACCACCAGCAGCAGCGAGCCGTAGCCGGTGATCAGGGCCAGGTACTC
>DATKBB010000090.1:0-18942 GCA_035514295.1 Candidatus Limnocylindria bacterium
CCCTCCATGATGCGGGCGTAGGGCGAGTCGGGAAAGGTACCTTCGCGCTCCGCGTACCAGGCGGCGGCTCGGCTGATCAGGTCCCGCTCGCCGCGTGCCTCCGCGATGGGCAGCAACACGTGCCACGTGCGCACCACGACCCGGTGATAGGCATATCGCTCGCCCAGCTCGACGGCCCGCAGCCCACAATTCATTGCAGCCCGCCAGTCGCCAGACACGAAGCCCGTCTCGGCCCGCAGGTAGTCCACCCAGGCCACGTCCTCCTCGCCCCCTCGCCGGCGAGCGACGTCCTCGGCCCGATCGGCCAGCGGCCAGACCTCGGCGTGCCGATCGTCCACGAGAACCGATGCCTGCGCGCGGAGCGCCCGCACTGCACGCGAGCCGTCCCCCAGCTCGGTGGCGAGGGACTCTAGTTCGGCCCAGTCGGCTGGATCGAACAGGCCGACCTCACCGCGCGCCGCCGCGCGCCACTCGACGATGTCGAGCTCGAGGCGCCGGTCGCCAGCGGCACGGGCAATGCGCAGCGCACGATCCAGATCGTCGATCGTGGCGGGGTCCATGGTCAGGGTGGAACGGACCCAGCCGCGGACGGCCAGCAGGCGCGCGACGGCTGGGTCTTCTGCTTCGCCGATGGCTTCGAGCGTGGCCTGCGCCAGCGCTTCCGCGTCGTCGAAGCGCAGCTGCTGCACCCACACGCGACCCAGCGCGGCTGCCGCACGGCCGTAGCCCTGGCGCAGCTTCTCCAGTGCTCCCTCGGCGAGGTCGGGCGGTGGAGCTGAGAACGCGTCACGGTAGAGCTGCAGGGCCTCGCCCAGGTACCGGCCCCCTTCGTCCATGTCGGCGGTGTAGGCCGTCACTTCACCCAGGCGCAGCAGTAGTCGGGCACGCACGACGGTCTCGGCCGGGCCGGACATCTGGAGCGCAGCCGCCAGGAACTGGCGCGCCGTCTCGTGGGCCGCCCCGGCCAGTGCCCGGTCGGCCGCCCGTTCGAACCAGTCGGCCGCCAGGCGCCGTGCCCGCGCAGCGTCCAGGCCGTCGGCGATCGAAGGTTCCAGGCGGGAGCTGTGGTCGGCCGCGGCGGCGTAGTGGCGGGCGATGACCTCGGCCACTTCGTTGGCGCGCTCGCCGGCCACCTCCTCGTACCAGGCCGCCAGGCGCGCGTGCAGGCGCGCGCGCTCGGCGCGGGCCAGGCTGGCGTAACCTGCGTCGCGCAGCAGCGCGTGCCGGTAGCTGAGTGCCCGGCCGACTACCACGTGCGGCGGTCCCTCCTGCAGCAGGGCACGGCGCAGCGCGGACTCGACGGCCTCCTCGCGCTGGCGCAGGTCCAGGGCCTCGAGGCTGCTCCTGGGCACGTGGCGGCCGGCCACCGAAGCCCGCCTGAGCAGTGTCCGTGCGGCGGCGGGCAGGTCGTCCAGCTGCGCCGCGTAGATCGCCTGGACGGTCTGTGGCAGGGCTACGCCGTCGATGCCACGCATCAGCCTCCAGCCGCCTTCGTCGGCCGGCTGGAGGAGACCCACGCTGACCCACGAGCGGAGCAGCTCTTCGATGAACAGGGCATTGCCGTCCGAGCGCTCGACCAGCGCCGCCGCCAGGTCGGCGGGGAGCGCCTCACCGACCAGCGCCCGGACGAGTTTTCCCGCGGCCGCCTCGTCGAGCGGGCTGAGATCGAGGACCGGTAGCCCGCTCGCCTGGGCCGGCCGATCGGCGAGACCGTCGAGCAGCGCCGGCCGCCCCGTGCCCAGCACGAGGCGACCACCTGGGGCCGGCTGCGCCGCGGCGGCTTCCACGAAAGCGAGCAGGTCCGGTCCCGCCCAGTGCAGGTCCTCGAGCAGCCAGACCTGCGGGCGGCCGCCGGCCAGCCGGTCCAGCCCCTCGACCCAGGCTCGGAAGAGCAGCCGGCGCTCGTCGGCCAGTGCCGCGGCCGAGAGGGCGGTCGCCTCGGGGGAGCGGGCGTCGGGCGGCGCGAGCAGGGCGGCCAGTTCGGCTTCGAGCGGCTCTTCCGCCGGAGTTGGCGCGGAGAGGAGCAGCTGCGCGACGGCGGCCGCCGGCGAGAGCACCTCCGGGCCCAGCCGGGCCCGGCGGACAACCACCTCCTCCGCCTCGTCGTTACCGGCGCCGGACAACAGCTCCTCCACCAGGCGACTCTTGCCCACGCCGGGCGGCGCGATCACGAGCAGCGTCTCGTTCGCGCCGTCGCGCACGCGTTGCAGCACGCCGGCCAACCTGGCCAGCTCGGTGTCGCGCCCAAGGAGCGGCGCCCGCAGGCGGCCCATGGCCCGCTCACGCGACCGTTCGGGCAGCACGCTGACTGCAGGCCAGGCCTGCACGCTGTCTGACTTGCCCTTGAGCTGGAGCGTGACCGGCGGCGCGAGCACGATCGAATCGGCAACGGCCAGTGCCGTGACTTCGCCCAGCAGGACCGTGCCCGGCTCCGCCGCGGTCTGCAGGCGAGCTGCCACGTTCACCGGATCGCCGCTGACGCGCCACTCTCCGGCCGGCCCAGAATCGGCCTGGGCGTAGGCAACCTCACCGGTGTTGATGCCCACGCGCAGCTCCAGCGCCGCGTCACCAAGGTCGATCCGCCCGGCCAGGTCACCCACGGCGTGGACCAGGGCCAGCCCGCTGCGCACCGCCCGTTCGGCATCGTCGTCGCGCGCACGCGGCACGCCGAAGACGGCCATGGCCGCGTCGCCGATGAACTTCTCCAGCCGTCCGCCATGCCGCTCGATGGCGGCGCGCACGGCGGCGAAGTAGTGGTCCTGCACGACCGCCACCTCTTCGGCGTCGAGCGCCTCTGAGAGCGCCGTGAAGCCCACCAGATCGGCAAACAGGACGCTGACGATGCGTCGCTCGACGGGCGGGCTCTCCCTCACGCTCCAGACTGTACGCCCCGCCGGGGCCGGCACGAGGCGCCGACCGGCGGACCTTGAGCCGGTCAGCCGCCAGTGAACAGGCCCAGCAGCGCGAGCAGGATGCCGCCGATCGAGGCGACCACCAAACCCCAGCTGGATCGTGGCCGCAGCGTCTGCGCTTGGCCCGGCCGTGTGAATGGAGGCCGATCGGTCAGCGGGCTGACGGCATATGGATGGATCTTCATGTCAGATCAGCAGGAAGCCGGCCAGGGCCAGCAGGGCGCCAAGCAGCGCCGCTCGGGCTTGGACGGAAGGGCGCGCCCCACGCGACGCCACTGCGCGGGCCAGGCTGGCCTCGTGCGCCTGTCGCTCCATATCTCGATGCGCCGAACGAGCCATCTCGTGAAGGATTACTGGATGCATGGTCGTCGCTCCTGTGGTTGGCCTCCGAACGGTGTCGAAAGCT
Organism: Candidatus Limnocylindria bacterium; assembly: GCA_035514295.1. Classification (GTDB taxonomy): domain Bacteria; phylum Chloroflexota; class Limnocylindria; order Limnocylindrales; family CSP1-4; genus JALYGJ01. The sequence continues at coordinate 3,319 of DATKBB010000090.1, forward strand.
GCGCTGATCGTGAGCTGCAATGGCGGCGGCGACGACCCAATCGCAGACTCCCGGCCGGCCATCGTGCGGACCGCCGCAGCGTCACCCGCCTGCCCGCCCGTGCGTCGGGCAGCCGACAGGCCCAAGCCGCGCCCGCGCTCGCGCCTGCTACCATCGCGGCCCGATGCCTGAGCGTCCCAAGTTCTACCTGACCACGGCCATCGCCTACCCCAACAACAGGCCGGGTCTGCACACGCTGTACGAGGTCATCGGGGCCGACGTCATCGCGCGCTGGCACCGCATGCTGGGCCACGAAACGCGCTTCCTGACCGGCACGGACGAGCACTCGGTCAACATCCACCAGCGCGCGCAGGAGCTGGGCCGCGACACGCGCGAGTTCGTCGACGCGATGGTCGAGCTCTATCGCGAGGCCGAGGACGCGATGCTCATCGCGCCCGATCGCTTCATCCGCACGACCGATCCCGATCACCGGCGCGCGTCGCAGGAGATGGTCAGGCGCGCCTACGGCAACGGTGATATCTACCAGGGCACGTACGAAGGTTGGTACTGCCCCAATGAGGGCTTTCGCGCCGCCAGCGACCTCGAGCAGGGGGCGGACGGTCACACCCGCTGCCCCAACCACCCGGGCGTGGAGCTGCAGTGGCTGAAGGAGCGCAACTGGTTCTTCCGCCTGTCGGCCTACCAGGAGCGCCTCGAGCAGCTCTACGCCGAGCGGCCGGAGTGGGTCGAGCCTGAGTTCCGGCGCAACGAGATGCTGGCCTTCATCCGCCAGGGCCTGGACGACATCTCGATCAGCCGCGAGACCTTCCGCTGGGGCATCCCGTTTCCCATCCGCGAGGACGGCTCGGCGGCCGTGCTGGAGGACGGCTCGCCCGATCCGTCGGCCGGCGTCATCTACGTCTGGTTCGACGCGCTGATCAACTACATCACCGGCGCCGGCTTCCCCGACGACATGGCGGCCTTCGAGCGTTGGTGGCCGGCCGACCTGCACGTCATCGGCAAGGACATCAACCGCTTCCACACGATCATCTGGCCGGCCATGCTGATGAGCGCCGGCATCGAGCTGCCGCGCAAGGTATGGGTCCACGGCTGGCTGCTGGCGCAGGGCGAGCGGATGAGCAAGAGCCGGGGCAACTTCCTGGACCCCCTCGATTCCGTGCGCACCTTCGGGCCCGACGGCGCGCGCTACGTCAGCTTGCGCGAGGTGCCCTTCGACCGCGATGCGGACGTCTCCTGGGACTCGTTCATCAGGCGCTACAACGCGGACCTGGCCAACGACTTCGGCAACCTTCTCAACCGCACCCTGAGCATGACCGGCCGCTACCTGGAAGGCGTGCGACCGCGGCCTCGGCCGGCGGGTGACTCCGTGCTGGCGTCGGCCTGGCAGGAAGCCTGGACGGTGTATGCCCGGAAGCTTGACTCCTACCTGTTGCACGAGGCGCTGGCCGCGCTGTGGAGCTTCGTGGGCGAGGCCAACCGCTTCGTTGACAGCGAGCAGCCCTGGGCCCTGGCCAAGGCGGCCAAGGCAGGCGACGACGAGGCCGGTGACCGGCTCCAGGCGAGCCTGGGCGATCTGCTGGAGGCCTGCCGGCTCATCGGCCTGGCCGCTGCGCCGTTCATGCCCGGCATGGCCCCGCGCGTGGCCGCCCAGCTGGGGCTCGCGTTCCCCTACGCGACGGACGGGAACTCCGGCCCACCGCTGGCCGAGCTCCTGCAGTGGGCTGCCGATGGCGAAGGCGAGGGCTCGATCGGCCGGCCCGAAATCCTGTTTCCGCGCATCGACAACGAGGAAACTGGGACAGCGAAGGAGTAGGCAACATGGCCCACGGGCAGATCACCCACATCGAGTTCCCCGCTGACGACACGGATCGAGCTCGGCGCTTCTACAGCGAGCTGTTCGGCTGGGAGTTCAACGCCATGGAAGGCTTCGACGGGTACTTCATGTTCAACACGGGCAGCGCCGAGGCGATCGGGGGGGCGGTCGGCGGGCGCGGCAACTCGGTTGGCGAGCGGACGCGGCCGTACATCGAGACAGATTCGATCGAGGCCGTGCTGGCCCGCGTGCCCGAGCTGGGCGGCCGCGTCGTGACCGGCAAGACCGACATACCCGGCCAGGGCTCGTTCGCGGTCATTCATGACAGCGAAGGCAACGAGCTGGGCCTGTTCGAGGGTCTGCCGCAGGGCTGACGCGCCGCGGCTGAAGTGCTTCCCGCCAGATGTCGCGTGGGTCGTCGTTACGCCGCTTCCGTCAGCGTACCGTCACGCGCCTGGCTGCGATCCACGCACAACCAGGCACTGCGGAAACGCCCATCAGCAGCCAGGCGCCGTGTCGGAGCCGCTTACGGCTGACAGAGCCGACAAGTGTCGGAAATCGGAGGCGGAGCGTGGGATACGGTCGGACACTCGGCACAAGTGACAGATCGGCGTTCCGCGCATCCGTGCGCATGATCGACTCGCACGCGCATCTCCAGGCCGACGCCTTCGCCGCCGATGCGCGCGATGTTGCAGCGGCGGCGCGGCTGGCGGGCGTCGAGCGGCTGTTGGTGCCGGGCTGGGACGCGGTTTCCTCGGCAAAGGGGCTGGCCCTGGCGCGCGACCTGCGTGGCGACGGCTCGGCGGGCATCCATCCCCACGTGGCCGGCTCGGCCGACGAAGAGGCGTGGGCGTCAATCGAGCAGCTGGCAAGCGACGAGCGCGCGGTCGCCGTCGGCGAGACCGGCCTCGATTACGATCGCGGCTTCTCGCCGCGCGAGGCCCAGTTGGCCAACCTGCGCCGCCACCTGGCGCTGGGGCGCGAACTGGGCAAACCGGTCATCCTCCATTGCCGGTCGCGGCCGGGCGAGCGCGACGCGCAGGACGACCTGCTGCGTGAGCTCTCCGAAGCAGGCGCAGGAGGCCAGTCCTGGCCGATGCCGGACGATCGGCCGCCCGCGCTGCTGCACTCATTCTCCGGGCCGCTCGACTACGCCGAGCGCGCCCTGGAGATGGGCCTGGCAGTCAGCTTCAGCGGGCTCGTGTTCAGGGCGGGGGAGGAAGCCAGCGCGGAAGTCGCAGCGCTCGTGCCCCACGACCGGCTGCTGGTCGAGACCGACTCACCCTACCTCTCGCCGCCCGGTGCCTCGCGCCGGCGCAACGAACCGCAGTGGGTGGGCATCACGGCCGGCTGGCTGGCGCAGCGGTGGGGCACCGAGCCCCACGCGCTGGGCGAGGCTTTGGTCGCCAACTACGATCGAATCTTCGGCCGGCCGTCGGGCGGTTGATGGGTCAGCCGCGCACCCAGTCGGTTGGCTCCGTTTCGACGGCGGCCCGCAGGACCTCGTGGCCGTCCGCCGACTCCAGTCGGCACCACCAGGCCGACTCGTCGGGCCATGTGGTCGCCGCCAGGTGCTCGCCCTCGCCGGCCGGTCGGACGTACTCCAGGCGGTAGCGGCGTGGAAGGCTGGCGGCCGGGCCCCGCGCCAGCGCCAGCTGCTCGTCGACGTAGTCCAGGTAGGCCGCATTGTTGACGTGAGCCATAGGGTCCAGCTCGCTGCGCCGGACGGTGAACACAGAGCGCGTCGCCACGCTGGGCGCCGGTGGCGCGACGACGCGCAGAGGGCTGAAGGTGCCCCGAGCGGCGCTGGCGAAGCGTTCGACGAGCTCGGCCGGGACACGCACCGGCCGGCCGGCTGCGTTGAGGAGCACCCAGTCGATGAGCGCCACGGCCAGCGGCCGCTCCCCGCCCGAGCCGCGGAACTCGCTGCGGCGGCGGGCCGAAGCGCGCCGGAAGCCCAGCACCTCGGTGGACGCCTGCAGCTCCTCGCCGTAGGCCGCCGAGCCGGCCACATCGATCTCGATGGCCCGGATCAACCAAGTCAGGCGGCGGTTGGCGTACCACTCGCGGTCGAGGCCCTCCTCGGCGGAGTGCAGCCAGGCCAGGTCCTGGGCGTAGCGCAGGAAGCCGGAGACGGGCAGCAGGCCGTCCGGGCCGCTTTCGTCGAAGCGTACGCGGTACTTAGTAGTCAGCCCGGGCTCAGCTATCGAGGCAGTCACCTCGCAACGATAGCCGCCCGCGCTCCGGATACTCTCCCGGCGGCTACTCGACGCGCACGATGCTGGGCGGCAGCGGGCCCTCGATACCCTGGTTGCCCGGCGCGGCCGCCGGCTGCTCGACCTGCGCCGGCTGGCCGGCGGCACCCGCATTGGCCAGCATCTCGCCGCCCTGGATTGCCGCGGCGGTGCCGGCGATCACGAGCGTGGCCGTGACGGCGCCCATGGCGAAGCCCTTGCGCAGGGCGGCCGCGTCGGCGGCGGTGGGCATGCGCAGCGCGAAGGCGTGTCCCTCCACGTCCAGCACGATGTCGTCAAGCGCCGCGTGGCCTTCCGTGTCGTCCGTATCATCGAGTTGGACTGCGATGGGGCCGCCGCCCAGCAGTTCGCGCAGACGCTCGAAGTCTTCCGGTCTGGGTTGCGCGTAGACGATGCGCTCGAGACCATCGATCTGCAGCGCGACGACAGTGCTCTGTCCCTGATCCACTTCACACCTCCTGGAGTTGCCCCGGCTCATTGTGCGCCGCGCCGACAGCTGCGCTATCCGGCGCCGGACAGCCCCACTGTCCGCCTCTTGACACCTGCCGCGGAGGTGCCCTAGTCTTCTAGCACTCTCAAGCCGAGAGTGCTAATCAGCCGCGAGGCGGCGTCGGCGCCCCGCCGTCCCAACCCAGGTCGGGCAGCCGGTGGCCGCATCAGGAAACACAGTTCGAGGAGGGATACCGCGTTGGCGACTGCCACTGCGACGAAGCTCCGGCCGCTGGGCGACCGGGTCGTCATTCAGCCCACTCCGCGCGAGGAGATGACCAAGAGCGGCATCGTGCTGCCCGACACGGCCAAGGAGAAGCCTCAGGAGGGCACGATCCTGGCCGCCGGTCCCGGCCGCATCGGCGACGACGGCAAGCGCGAGCCGATGGACGTCAAGGAGGGCGACAAGGTCCTCTACGCCAAGTACGCCGGCACCGAGTTCAAGGTGGACGGCGAAGAGCTGCTCATCGTCAGCCAGAAAGACATCCTCGCCATCGTCGAGGACTGACATACCGGCCGGTGGCGCACCGGCCGAACCGTGAAGGTTCGGCCGCAGTGATTCAAGGGAGGTAACTCACACACCGTGGCAAAGCAACTCATCTTCGACGAGACTGCTCGCCGGTCGCTCAAGAAGGGCGTCGATCGGCTCGCCGATGCCGTGAAGGTGACGCTGGGGCCCAAGGGCCGCAACGTCGTCCTCGACAAGAAGTTCGGCGCCCCCACCATCACCAATGACGGCGTGACCATCGCCCGCGACATCGAGCTGGACGAGCCCTTCGAGAACATGGGCGCCCAGCTGCTCAAGGAAGTCGCCACCAAGACGGATGACGTCGCCGGCGACGGCACCACCACCGCCGTCGTGCTCGGGCAGTCGCTCGTCACGGAGGGCCTCAAGAACGTCACCGCCGGCGCCAACCCCATGATCGTCAAGCGCGGCCTGGACAAGGCCGTCGAGGCGGTCGTCAACGAACTGAAGAAGAACTCCCGGCCGGTCGACAACCGCGAGCAGATCGCCGCCGTGGCGGCCATCAGCGCGGCCGACCCGGAGGTCGGCGAGACCATCGCCGAAGTGATGGACAAGGTCGGCAAGGACGGCGTGATCACGGTCGAGGAAGGCCAGACTCTCGGGCTCGAGAAGGAGTACACCGAGGGCATGCAGTTCGACCGGGGCTACATCAGCGCCTACTTCGTGACCAACCCGGATCGGATGGAGGCCGTCCTCGAGAACCCGGCCGTCCTGATCACCGACAAGAAGGTTTCCAGCATCCAGGAGCTGCTGCCCGCCCTCGAGAAGGCCGTCGGGCTGGGCAAGCCGCTGTTCCTGGTGGCAGAGGACGTGGACGGCGAGGCGCTGGCCACGCTGGTCGTCAACAAGCTGCGCGGCACGGTCAGCGTGCTGGCCGTCAAGGCTCCCGGCTTCGGCGACCGGCGCAAGGAGATGCTGCGTGACATGGCCATCCTGACGGGTGCCAATGTCATCAGCGAGGAAGTCGGCCGCAAGCTCGACTCGGTCACCGCCGAGGACTTCGGCTCGGCTCGCCGGGTCGTGTCGACCAAGGACGACACCACGCTCGTCGACGGCGCGGGTTCGGCCGAGGACATCAAGGCGCGCATGACCCAGATCAAGGCGCAAATCGAGGAGACCACCTCGGACTACGACCGCGAGAAGCTGCAGGAACGGCTGGCCAAGTTGGCCGGCGGCGTGGCGGTGATCAAGGTCGGCGCCGCGACGGAGGTCGAGCTCAAGGAGAAGAAGCACCGCATCGAAGACGCACTCTCGACCACCCGCGCTGCGGTCGAGGAGGGCATCGTCGCCGGCGGCGGCACGGCGCTCGTGCAGGCCATTCCGGCGTTGGACCGCCTCAAGCTGGAAGGCGACGAGACCATCGGGGTCAACATCCTGCGCCGCGCCCTCGAGGCGCCGGTGCGGCAGATCGCCGAGAACGCCGGCCAGGAAGGTTCTGTGGTCGTCGCCGCCGTGCGCCAGCAGGAGCGCGGCCACGGCTACGACGCGCTGCGCGGCGAGTACACAGACATGTTCGACGCGGGCATCGTCGATGCAGCCAAGGTGACCCGTTCGGCGCTGCAGCACGCGGCATCGATCGCGGGCATGGTGCTGACCACCGAGACGCTGATCACCGACCTGCCCGAGAAGGAGAAGGCAGCTGCCGGCGCCGGTCACGGCCACGGCGGCGACATGGACTACTAGGGCGTGTCCCAGCGTCCGCTGGCGTCTCGCGCCGGTCGGACTTACGCACGAAACTGGCCGAGAGCCGGGCCATCCGTCCGTGGATGCCCGGCTCTCACTCTTTCCCTGTTCGGCGAACTCAAAGTGGCTGGTGTCACGTCCTTGCGATACCCACACGCGGCGAAGCACCACGTAGCTAGCGACGTAATGGGCACTCTCAGCTACATCTGTGGTGCCATGACGGCGACTCGCCTCGGAGCTGCAGCACGGCCCGCAGATCGCTCGCACAAACGCAAGGAGATTTCCGCCATGATTCGCCTGCTGCGCTCGCTCGGTCTCAAGCCCGACATGGCCTACTACGCCTCGTTTGGCTCCATCGCGCTCAGCCTCGCGTTGTGGTTCCTGCCGCACTCCACCGCTGACCGCAAGGAGCGTGGACAGCTGGCGATCTTCGTGGGCCTGTGGCCGCCCACGCTGATGCTGCTGGGCCACGCCCTCGAAGCTGACGAGAAGTCCGAGACGGCGCTGGCGGAGGTCGGCTGAAGTGGCGGTGCCGCCACGGCAGAGGGCCGGGCGACCTGGGACAAAGCGACGACGTGCTAGCGTCCCTGCCTGGTCGTAGCAGGACCGGTCCGAACGTCCAGCGGATCGCTCCGGGCGCTCCCATCGGCGGAGCCCTCGCTCCGGCGTAGAACTAGACTGCGCGGCGGAACCGTGAGGCCGGGCGGACGCCGGGCCGGTTGCCGCGAAGAGAGGGGAGCGCAGATGTTCCGAATCCGCCGCTTCGGCGTCATCCGCACGGCGACGGTGGTGGCCGTCGCCTACGCCATCGCGTTCGCAATCCTGGCCGTTCCGCTGGTGCTGATCGCGCTATCGGCGCCGCGCGGCGCGTTCGGGCTGGCGGCCGCCATTCCCGCCATGCTGATCGCCCTGCTGGTGATCTATCCGCTGCTCATCTGGGTGCTCACGGCGGTTGCCTGCCTCGTTTACAACCTGGCCGCTCGCTGGGTGGGGGGCATCGAGGTCGACGTCGAGCGCGTGGCGCACACTCACGCCGCGTCGGGCTACCCAGGTCAGCCCTACGGCCAGGCGACCTGGCAGTACCCGACCGGTCAGCAATACCCGCCCGCCCAGCAATACCCGCCACCGTTCACGCCGCCAGCGCCGCCGGCAGATCGCCCCTAGGAAGGCTGCGCCTCCAAGGCAAGCTCGACCGCCTCCTCCGAGCTCAGGGCTCGGCCCTCCATGATCAGCTGATCCAGACGAGCTTCGTCCAGCCGCTCGCGCACCAGCGGCATCGGATCGATGCGGTTGATTAATTGCGGCGGCGCCTGGCCGCCGGCGCGCTCCACCATCGCCTGTGCGGCGCCCACGAGCCGCGCGGCACGCTCAGGCGGCTTTCCCTCCAGGGCGTCCAGCGAGGCACAGTCGAGCAGGGCCGCCGATAGGCCCGTGGGATCCTGGCCGGACACGCGGATCGTCTCGGTGTTGCGCTGTCTGGCTTCTTCCAGCCGCCCGGCCTGCATGAGGGCGCGGGTCATGATCGCGAGCGTGTTACGCCGGCCGAAGTCTTCGTCGCCCGCCTCGAAGCTGGCCAGTGCCTGTCGCAGCAGGGGTACCGCCTGCTCGTGGTCGCCGCGCAGGGTGGTGATCATGCCGATGCCCATCGATGCATAGCTCGCTAGGCGCTTATCGCCCAGCGCCTCGTAAGCGATGCGGGCGCGCTCGTACGTCGCGACCGACTGATCCCAATCCTGGTGGATGGCGTGCACGTAGGCCAGGCTGTAGAGCGCCTCAGCCGCCAGCGACTCGTCGCGCTCTCGACCGGCGATGCCCAGCGCCTCCTCGTAGGCGTCACGCGCGGACCCGTAGTCGCCCATCCAGTAGACCAATCCGGCGAGGCCGACCAGCGCCTTCGCTCGGGCGGCAGTCGCCGCCTGCGCCGCCGGCCGGGCCAGCAGATCGGTCAACAGCCCGCTGCCCTCGCGCAGGTGGCCCCGCAGGTGCCAGAAGCGCCACAGCGCACCGGCCGTGTGGAGGGCCAGCGGCAGGTCGGCCCCGGCGGCCCAGCGCAGCATGGCGCGCAGGTTGTCGTGCTCCAACTCCAGGCGATCGGCCCAGGCCGGGCCGCCGGTCAGGTGCGGCTCGGCCTCACGCACCAGCGTCGCGAAATGGCTGGCGTGGGCTGCGGCCACATCTGCCAGCTCGCCCGCCTCCTCCAGCTGCTCTCGGCCGTACTCGCGAATGGTCTCCAGCATCGAGAAGCGCGGCTCGCCGGAATGCTCCTCCTGGCGGACGAGGCTGTGGTCGACGAGCGAGGTCAGGCCCTCGAGCAGGTCGCCCACCGGCGTCCCAGTCGCGCCGACGACCGCCTCGGCGGACTCGAGCGTCGAGCCGCCGACGAAGACGGACAGCCGCCTGAAAAGCGCCTGTTCGGCGGTGTTGAGCAGGTCATAGCTCCAATCGATGGTGCCGCGCAGCGTGCGCTGGCGGTCGCTGCCGTCGGCCGAACTGGACTGGAGGATGTCCAGCCGGCGCTCGATGCGGGCCAGCAGCGCCTGCGGCGGCAACAGCTTCACCCGTGAAGCGGCGAGCTCGATTGCCAGCGGCAGCCCGTCGAGGCGCAGGCAGATCTCGACGATCGCCCGGGCGTTGGCGGCCGTCAGCTCGAAGTCGGGCCGGCTCGACCGCGCGCGCTGCATGAACAGCGCCACGGCCTCCGACTGCGAGACGGCGGCGAGGTCGCCGGCCTGCTCGACCCGCGGCGTATCCAGCGGTGGGACGCCGAACTCCTGCTCCCCGCTCAGGTGCAGCCGCGATCGGCTGGTCACGAGGATCTTCAGCTGCTCCGTGCCGGCCAGCAGCTCCGCAAGCGTGGGAGCGGCGTCGAGCACCTGCTCGAAGTTGTCCAGCACGAGCAGGAGGTTTCGGTGACGGAGACCCTCTGCGACGGTGGCCACGGCCGGCCGGCCGGGTTCTTCGGCCAGGCCGAGCGTCTGGCGGATCGTGGGCGCCACGAGGCTGGGGTCGCTGATGGGCGCCAGCGGCACGAAGGCGACGCCGTCGGTGAAGTCGCTGCTCAGCTCACGCGCCAGCTGCAGGCCCAGGCGTGTCTTGCCCGTGCCGCCCGGCCCGGTCAGCGTCAACAGGCGCGTCGCGGCCAGCAACTGGCGCGAGCGAGCCAGCTCAGCTTCGCGACCGATGAAGCCGGTCGTCTCGCGCGGCAGCAGATCGAGTCGCATGGACATGGCCCGGATGGGCGGGAAGTCAACCGGCAGGCCCTCGATCAGCAACTGGAATATGTGCTCCGAGCCGTCGATGTCCTTCAGCCGATGCTCGCCCATGTCGCGCAGCGCGATGCCCTCCGGCAGCGAGTCCTGGACCACCGAGCGGGTGGCCTCCGACATGAGCACCTGCCCGCCGTGGGCAGCATCGGAGATGCGCGCCGCGCGATGCACGTCGATGCCGATGTACTCGCCGGCAGAGAGAGCCACCTCGCCGGTGTGCAGCCCCATCCGCACGCGAACCGAGGCGCGCCCCGGCCAGGCCGCAGCTGCCAGCCCGCGCTGCATCGCGACGACAGCCTCCAGCGCGCTAGGAGCGCGCGGAAAGACGATGAAGAAGGAATCGCCCTCGGTCTTCACCTCGATGCCGTCGTGACGTGCGGCCGTTTCACCCAACAGCCGGTGGTGCTCGGCCAGCAGGCTGCCGTAGTCGCTGGGGCCCAACTGTTGAAGCAGCCGGGTGGAGCCTTCGATGTCGGTGAAGAGCAGGGTCACGGTGCCAATGGGCAGGTCGGGCATGCTCGTCCAGAGTAGCGTCGAATGGGGGAGTGAGCGACCTCCGATACGATGACTGCGTGCATCAGGAGGCGCCGCCCGAGGATCTCGAACAGGACGCTCCGCTGCCGGCCGAACCGCAGTTCGATCTCGAGAGCGACGAGGAGGCGCCGGATCCGCGGCCGCGTGCCGGTCGGCGGCGCGGGACTGCCACAGACGTGCTCGCCGAAGCGCCAGACGATGCGCCGCACGCCGTCGAATGGTTCTCGTCGCGCTCGAGCGCGACGGTCGCCGCGCCAGCCGGCATCGACCAGGCGTCGGACAGGGAGGAGCTGGGACGGCGCATCCTGTCGCGGCTGAATCCGGAGCAGGCGCGCGCCGTCAGCACGACCGACGGGCCGCTGCTCATCCTGGCCGGCGCGGGCTCGGGCAAGACCCGCGTCCTCGCCCACCGGGTGGCCTTCCTGATCGGCGTCCGGGGCGTCAGGCCGTGGCAGATCCTGGCCGTCACGTTCACCAACAAGGCAGCCCGCGAGATGCGTGAGCGCATCCTGGCGCTGGTCGGCGAGAAGGGCCGGGACGTGGCCATGGGCACCTTCCATTCGCTGTGCGCGCGCGTGCTGCGTCGCGACGGCGCGGCCATCGGCGTGAACCCGCGCTTCACGATCTACGACACGGACGACCAGACGGCGCTGATGAAGCTTGTACTGCGCGAGCTGGAGCTGGCCGGCTCGGGCGAGCTGCGCCCGCAGGCCATCCTGGGCCAGATCAGCCGCTGGAAGAACGACCTGCTGGGGCCGGAGGAGGCCGCGCAACAGGCGCGCGGCTACCACGAGCAGGTCGCCGCGCGCGCCTTCGCGCGCTACCAGGCGCGCCTGCGCGCCGCCGATGCGCTCGACTTCGACGACCTGCTCAACGAGGGCGTGCGCCTCTTCGAGCAGGCGCCGAGTGTGCTGGCCGGCTACCGCGAGCGATGGCGCTACCTGCACGTGGACGAGTACCAGGACACCAACCGGGCCCAATACCTGTGGGTGCGCCTGCTGGCCGGTGAGCGCAAGAACCTGGCCGTGGTGGGCGACGACGACCAGAGCATCTACTCCTGGCGCGGCGCCGACCTGCGCAACATCCTCGACTTCGAGCGCGACTACCCCAACGCAACGGTCGTCAAGCTCGAACAGAACTACCGCTCCACGCAGCTGATCCTCGACGCGGCCCACGCCGTCGTCTCGCGCAACGAGGGCCGCACGGACAAGAAGCTCTGGACGGAGAACCCGCGGGGAGTGCTGATCCAGCGCTTCGAGGCCGACTCGGAGGACGAGGAGGCTGAGTGGATCGCCCGTCAGATCGAGGCGCTGGCCGGCGGCCGTGGTGCCGGCGGCTCGTTCCTGGCCCGTCGCGCGGACGAGGGCGACGACCGCCGCTACCGGCTGCGCGACATCGCCGTGATGTACCGCACGAATGCCCAGAGCCGAGCCGTCGAGGAGGCCTTCCTGCGGTACGGCCTGCGCTATCAGCTGGTGGGTGGCACGCGCTTCTACGCCCGACGCGAGGTGAAGGACGCGCTGGCCTACCTGCGCCTGCTGCGCAGCGATCACGACGCTGCCGCCTACGAACGGGTGACCAATGTGCCGGCGCGAGGCATCGGCGACAAGACGATCGGCCTGGTGCGCGAGGAGAGCGCGCGGCGCGAAGGGGACGTGTGGGCCGCGCTGGAAGCCCTGGCTTCGTCGGAAGAGCTGGCCTCCCGCACTCGGTCGGCGCTAACAGGCTTCGTCGGGCTGGTCGCCTCTCTCCGCCGGCGCGTGGGCGCCCTGGCGCTACCGGAACTGCTCGACGCCGTGCTGGAGGAATCCGGCTACCGGGCCATGCTGATGGACGGCTCGCAGGAGGGCGAGGACCGCTGGGCCAACCTGCTCGAGCTGCGCGAGGTGGTCGGGCGCTATGCCGACCTGTCGCCGGAGGACGCCCTCGACCGGCTGCTGGAGGAGACCGCCCTGGTGGCCGACCAGGACTCCTACGAGGCCGACGCTGACGCGGTCACGCTCATCACTCTCCACGCCGCCAAGGGTCTCGAGTTCGACGCGGTGTTCATCAGCGGCCTGGAGGAGGGCGTCTTTCCCCACGCACGAGCGCTGGAGGACGGCCGCCAGATGGAGGAGGAGCGCCGGCTGGCCTACGTCGGGCTGACCCGTGCGCGGCATCGGCTGTACCTGACCCACGCCGCCACGCGTGCGACGTGGGGCAAGGGAGGCTTCTCGGTTCCTTCCCGTTTCCTGCTGGAGATCCCCGGCGAGCTGATGAATGGTCCGCGAATGGTGTCCGTCGACGATGCGGACGACGACCAACGGCCGGCCGACGAGCGCCTGGGCACGGGCTACGACCTGTCCTACATCCTGGGGCCCCGAGCGGGCTCGCGGCTGGTGGGGAGGCGCTCATCCTGGGGAGCGGAGAGGGCCGGCGGCGAGCGCGGGGGGCGGGCGCTGCCGCCCGGCGGAGGTTACACGCCGCCACCCGGCGCGCCGCGCGAGGGCGAAGCCTTCCGGCCGTCGCGCGATCTGGCAGCGCGGCGCGAAGCCCACTACGGCGGTGGCATCCGCTCGCCGTGGGACAAGTCGCCGCCCATCGGCCTGCCCGACGATCCCGGCCGGCCCGCGACGTCGGGGGGCGCGACGTCGGGGGGCGCGGACTCGTCGCCCGGCCGCGTCCCGCCGCGACCCGTCGTGCCCGGCGAGCGGCGCTATCGCGACGGCGACCGAGTGCGCCACGCGGCTTTCGGCGAGGGGACGGTCGTGACCTCGAAGCTGACCCGCGATGACGAGGAAGTGACCGTGGCCTTCCCCGACCGCGGCGTGAAGAAGCTGATGGCCTCCTTGGCCAAGCTCGAAGTGGTTGGCTGACCGCGGTTCCCTCGCGCCCTGACTGGGGCCGTCAGCACCTGCAGTACTACTTCCAGCACAAGCAGGTGGATAAGCACGGCGGACGTGCCTTGCCAGCCCCAATCGAAGATCCGACGCCAACCGGCTCGTGCGTGGACCCGGCCGCTGCGGTCACGATCGGCGGACACGGCCTACGTAAGCCGCGGGTAAGTGCAGGAAGTAATCCTGCACATGCTATGGAAAGAGCCAAACGCCGACCTCGGCAAGCAACCGAAGCCATGCGCCGCATCCGCGAGGTCACGCGCCGCGAGGGGGTCAAGGTGCGGTCTGCCCGCCGCCGACGCGGCTGGTCGCAACGCACGCTCGGGCAGCATTGCGAACTGGGCCAGACGACGATCAGCAAGCTTGAGCGCGGCGAGGGCGCGACCCTGTCGCTCGCGTGCTGGCAGCGAGTGGCGGACGCCCTCGAGATGTCCCTGGACCTGAAGCTGGGCCGCGATCAGCACGAGAGCACCGCGGACGCGGGGCACCTGGCGCTGCAGGAACTGGTCATGCGCCTCGGGCGGGCCGCGGGCTACAGGCGCGCCTTCGAGCTCCCCACCAGGCCGGCCGACCCGAGCCTATCGGTGGACGTGGGACTTGTCGACCATGCCCGCCGCCGGCTGGTGCTGGTCGAGTGCGTCAATAGCCTCCGTGATCTCGGCGCGGCGGTCCGTTCCTCGGACCGGAAGACGAAGGAGGCCGAAGGCCTGGCCCTCAGCCTAGGGCACGGTCGGCCGTATGCAGTCCACGTCTGCTGGATCTTGCGGGCCACGAGGCGCAATCGCGAGCTGGTCGCACGCTACCCGGAGATCTTCGCGAGCCGCTTCCCAGGCTCATCGCGGGCGTGGGTCGACGCGCTGACGAGCGGACAGCCTCCGCCTGGAGTGCGGGGCCTGGTCTGGGCGGACGTGCGCGCGACCCGGCTCTTCCCCTGGCGCCGGCGCATCTGACCGCTCGCGCGGGCTGCGCATTATCCTCGCCGAGTGACGACGGAAGAGCAGGTGAGCGGGCATCCGGCAGAAGCCGCGGCCGAGGCCGCCCAGCGCGCCGCCGAGCTGCGAGAGCGCATCGAGCGGGCCAACCGGGCATACCACGAGGAGGACGCGCCGGAGATCACCGACGCCGAGTACGACGCGCTCTTCCACGAGCTGGTGCGCTTGGAGGACGAGCACCCGGAGCTGGTGACGTCCGATTCACCCACCCAGCTCATCGGCGGCGCGCCCTCCGCCCAGCTGACCGAGGTGCGTCACTCGACGCCCATGCTCTCGCTGGGCAACGCCTTCTCCTATGACGAGCTGCGCGCCTTCGACGCCCGCGTGCGCCGCCTGCTGGGGCTGAGCGAGGAGGAGGCCGTCACCCAGCTGCGCTACGTCACCGAGCTCAAGATCGACGGCCTGGCGATCAGCCTGCGCTACGAGCGCGGCCGGCTGGCCCAGGGCGCCACGCGCGGCGACGGCACGACCGGCGAAGACGTCACTCCCAACCTGCGCACGATAGCGGCCATCCCGCACCGGCTCCGCGAGCCGGTCAGCGTCGAGGCGCGGGGCGAGGTCTTCATGCCCAAGGCCGAGTTCGCGCGCATCAACGCCGAACGCGAGGAGGCCGGCCTGCCGCTCTACGCCAACCCGCGCAACAGCGGCGCGGGCAGCCTGCGCCAGATCGACCCGCAGGTGACCGCCAGCCGGCGGCTGTCGGCCTGGTTCTACGTGCTGATCGAGGGAGAGCCGACGGAGACGGCCTCGGCCGACACGGTCAGCGCGCAGTCGGCCGCCCTCGAGCGCCTGCAGGCTCTCGGCCTGCCGGTCGAGCCGAACCACGCAGCCGGCTTGGACATTGACGGCGTCATCGAGTTCGCCGAGCGCTGGCGCGAGCCGCGCCACGACCTGCCCTACGAGACCGACGGCGTTGTGGTCAAGGTCGACCGATTCGACTTCCAGCGCCGGCTGGGCATGGTCAGCCGGGCGCCCCGCTGGGCCATCGCCTACAAGTTCCCGCCCGAGCAGGTGGCGACCGTCGTCGAGGATATCGTGCCCTACGTCGGCCGGACGGGGACGCTGACTCCGGTGGCACACCTTACGCCGGTCAAGGTCGCCGGCTCGACCGTTGCGCGGGCCACGCTGCACAACCTCGACGAAGTCCGCCGCAAGGACGTGCGCATCGGCGACCACGTCGTGCTGCACAA
>DATKBB010000091.1:0-33593 GCA_035514295.1 Candidatus Limnocylindria bacterium
CACGATCAGACGCAGCGGGAAGCCGTGCTTGGCGGGCAGCACCTCGCCGTTCATCAGCAGCGCGACAAGCGCGTCCGACCCCGCGCCGGCGAGATGGGCGGTGGGGAAGCCGGCGGTCCAACCATCCCACGAGCGACCGACTACCTGCGTCGCACCCTCCTGAACGCCGGCCATGTCGAGCACGTCGGTCAGCCGGACGCCGGTCCACTTGGCGTTACCCACCAGGTAGCCACCCACCTCGTTCGAGACGCAGGCGATCGTCACGTAGCGCTCAATCAGCGGCATGCCGGCCAGCTGTTCATAGCTCAGCACGACCTCGCGCTCGACCATGCCGTGGACCCGCACCGTCCAGCCGGCGCCTTCCAGTCGAGGTATGGAGAGCCGCGTGTCGATGCGGTAGAAGTCCTCGTTGGGCACGATGATGGGCGTCAGCTCGGGGATGTCGAACGATGCTGCCGCCGGCGGATGCGGCAGCGTCTCGCCTGGGGCGGGGATGTCGATCGGCGCGGCGGCTACCGGCAGGCGAGTGGTCAGGTAGCGGCCGACAATTGCCAGTCCTCCACCAACGGCCAGCACGCCGGCGGTCAACAGCAGGAACGCCCGGCGGCCGGCGAGGAGAGGCCCGTCCGGGGCCGGCTCTGCCGGCGAGGGCCGCGGAAGCACCCGGCGCAGCGCGAAGATGCCAGCGTACGCAGCGATCACCACCGTCAGCAGTGCGGCCGGGGGGTCGAAGACAGCCTCGCGGCTCATGATCACCAGCGCGACCAGCGCGAACGCCGCGAAGCCAATCGGCGCCAGGCGTCCGTCCAGCCGGGCGCCCAGGCCGAGCAGCGCGCCGGCCAGCACGCCGCCCAGCGCCGTGGCGACCTCCAGGACGAGCTTGTCGGCGTCGCCGAACAGCTGCACGACGAAGTCCTTGGCGCCCGGCGGCTGGAGCTCGATGACCAGCGCGCCAATGGCGCCCACGATCGACTGCCCGCCGATCAGCCCGGCGGCAACCTCCCCGGCTCCAATGGCCAGGGCCGCCGCCGCCGCGCCGCCCAGCGCCCAGGGCCAGAGTGCACGCATCGTTAAAGACTACGCCTGGCAAGGCCCGATCAGTTTTGCCCGAGGCACTCCGCGCAGGATCCCATCACCGACAGGTGGGACAGATCCACCTCGAAGCCGCGTTCACGGCGCAGGGCGCGCGTGAAGGCACCTGCCTGCGCGAGCTCGATGTCCCACGAGCGGCCGCAGCGCTGACAGAAGAGATGGCCATGCTCCGTCTCGGGCAGCACGTGGAACTCCTCGCGGCCGTCGACGCCGTGGCAGTGCCTGATCAGGCCCAGCTCTTCCAGCACGTCCAGGCTGCGATAGACGGTGGAGGGTGTCGTCTCCGGGTCTGCCGCGCGGCAACGCTCTACCAGTTCGGCAGCGGTGATGTGGCCGTCCGTTTCGGCCATCACCTCGATGAGCCGTCGCCGCTGCGGCGTCCAGCGGAGTCCCCGCTCGCGCAGCCGGTGGCGTACGTCCGCCCAGGGCTGCCGATCGGTAGGACTTCTCGTCATCCCCTCCAGTATAGGCAGCAGCTGCACGTCGGCGCTACTGCAACCTATTGCAACAGTGGTCGCGCGGGCCTAGAATGCGGGCCGTGAACGCGCTCTACGCCTCCATTCTTGGGCCTGGCGGCTCGCCCGTGAGCGGTGGCGGCTTCGAACTGCATGCACCCGACGGCTTCCTGACCGTCCCCGTGGCGCTGGTCATGTGGCTGGTCACCGTCGCCTGCCTCGCGCTGGCCGTCCAGCGCACGAACCGCAACCTTGACGAGCGCTCCATCCCGCTGATGGGCGTGCTGGCCGCGTTCATCTTCGCCGCGCAAATGTTCAACTTCCAGGTCGTCGGTGGGACCAGCGGCCACCTGCTGGGCGGCGTGTTGGCGGCCGTGCTGCTGGGTCCCTGGGCCGGCACGCTGGTGATGGCCTGCGTCGTGGCCGTGCAGGCCCTGCTCTTCCAGGACGGCGGGCTGGTGGTGATGGGTGCCAACATCTTCAACATGGGCATCGTCGGCACGCTGGGTGGCTACTACCTGTACAGGGCCATCGCTCGAGTGCTGGGTGGTGAGCAGCGCGGGCGCATCCCGGCGGCCGCCATCGCCGCTTGGGCGGCGGTCGTCGCCGGTTCGCTGACGATGACCGCACAACTGGTCGCTTCGGGCACGACCCCCCTGGAGCTGGCACTGCCGGCAATGCTCGGCGTTCACGCGCTGATCGGCGTCGGCGAGGCGCTGGTCACGGCCGCCGCCCTGGGCTTCATCGCCGTCACCCGCTCGGACCTGCTCCGCCTGCGGGATTCCGGCACTGCGGCGGGCCGGGCATGAGCGTCGAACCGGCAGGCGAAGGCCCGGCACGCCGCTCGAGCGCGCGTTCCTGGCTGCTGGCCGGCCTGGCCATCAGCGTGCTGGTCGTGCTGGCCGCTGCCTGGTGGGCATCGGGCGACCCGGACGGTTTGGAGCGAGTGGCAGTGGACCTTGGCTTCATCGATGCCGGCCAGGATGCCGCTTACGAGATCCTGCCCGACTACACGCTGCCCGGCCTGGAGGGCGCGCCGTCGACCGTCGGCGCAGGCCTGGTAGGCATCGTGGTCGTGCTGGGGCTGATGTTGCTGCTCGGCCGCCTGCTGGCCCGCCGGCGCGTGTGATCGGGCCATCACCTGGACCTCGAGCGCTACCTTCCCCGCGAAAGCCCGCTCCATCGCGCTGACCCGCGCCTGAAGTTCCTGGCCAGCGTGGCCGCCATCCTGGCCATCGCGCTGCTGCCCTTCGGGGCCTACGCCGCGCTGGTCCTGGCCTGGGCAGGCATCGTGCTCGCCTCGCTCTGGGCGCGCGTGGGGGCCCTGCGCACGGCGCGCGGCGGCCTGATCGCCGCACCCTTCGCGCTCGCTGCCCTGCCGCTCATCTTCACCCGACCGGAAGACCCGCTGGGCACGATCACGCTGGGGCCGCTGGTCTTGACCATCTCGGGCGAGGGGTTGCGCATGTTCAGCACGATCCTGCTCAAGAGTTGGCTGAGCGTGCAGGTGGCGCTGCTGCTGGCCTTCAGCACTCCGTTCCACGAGTTGATCGATGCCCTGCGTGAGCTGCGCCTGCCGCGCGTCATGGTGGCCATCATCAGCTTCATGTACCGCTACCTGGGCGTGCTGGCCGGCGAGGCCGGGCGCATGAATCGGGCGCGCGCTGCGCGCTCGGCGGCTGCGCCGGATGGACGCACCGGGGGTGGGCTGCGCTGGCGGGCGGCGGTCACCGGCGGAATGGTCGGCTCGCTGTTCGTCCGCTCGTACGAGCGCAGCGAGCGGGTCTACTCGGCGATGCAGGCACGCGGCTTCGAAGCGGAGTTTCGGCACATGGCCATGCGCCGCCTGCAGACCGGCGAGCTGCTTGCTTTCGCGCTCTTCCTGCTGCTGCTGGTGGCCTTCGTGGCCGCCGGCCAGCTCATCCTGCCCAGGCTCTGAGCACGATGACCGACAACGAGCATCGGCACGAGCACACGCACGCACACACGCATGCCCCGGCCGATGCGCTCGTCCATGACCACCACGCCCGGCCGCCGTCGGACGGCGCTGGCGAGATCGAGATGGAGCACCTGCACTTCGTCTACCCCGACGGGTTCGAGGCCCTGCGCGGCATCGACCTGCGCATCGCGGCCGGCGAAAAAGTCGCGCTCGTGGGGCCTAACGGCGCGGGCAAGAGCACGCTGATCCTGCACCTGAACGGCATTCTCGAGCCAAGCCACGGCGTGGTGCGGATCGGAGGCGAGGTCGTCGAGCGGAGCACGGTCCGCCGCATGCGGGCACTGGTCGGGCTGGTCTTCCAGGATCCTGACGATCAGCTGTTCAGCCCGACCGTCTACGAAGACGTGGCCTTCGGTCCGCTGCACATGGGCGTTCCGCCCGACGAGATCCACGCTCGTGTGGAGCGCGCGCTCGCGGCAGTGGGCATGACCGGTGCCGAGCGACGGATGCCACATCGGCTGTCGCTGGGCCAGCGCAAGCGAGTGGCCATCGCGACGGTCCTGTCGATGGACCCGCAGATTCTGGTGCTCGACGAGCCCACCTCCGGGCTGGATCCCCGCGGCCGGCGCGAGCTGATCGCGCTTCTGCGCGGCATGAGCCAGACGATGATCGTCAGCACCCACGACATGCGCCTGGTGGCCGAGATCTTCCCGCGCACGCTGGTCATGGACGAGGGCCGGCTGGTGGCCGACGGCCCGACCGACAGCCTGCTGGCCGACAACCGGCTGCTGGAAGCGCACGGCCTGGAGGCGCCCTGACGGTTCCAGCCAGGATCGGCCTAAGTGCCCTCGACGTAGTAGACGGTGCCGTTGGACAGGTCGGTCAGGTAGATGCGGCCGTCGAAGCTCTCACCGAAGGACGAGATGCGCCGGCCGGTGTCCGTCGGCGCCGCCAGGGGCGTGCCACGGGTGTGACCGGCGTCGATCAGCCAGACCTTGCCGCTGCAGTAGTCGCCGAAGACGTACTTGCCGTGGTGCGTGGCACCGACACGTCGAGAGACGTAGCCGCCCGTGACCGAGCAGTTGCCGCCACCAAACGCCGAGTGCGCGTAGACGGCCACGGGCAACGCGCGGCAGTTGCTGGTACACGGTGTGCCCCGCGTACGGCCCGGGTAGCTGAAGTGGCGGAAGCCCTCCAGCAGCCGCCAGCCGTAGTTCTTGCCTTTGCCGGTCTCCGAGCGATTTATTTCCTCGTAGTCGCCCTGGCCCACATCCGCGCACCACAGGTTGCCCGTTCCGCGGTCGAAGCTGCAGCGCCAGGGGTTGCGCAGACCATAGGCCCAGATTTTATCCCGCCCCGCGCGTCCCGTGAAGGGATTGCTGGGCGGGATCTTGTAGGTTCGCGGACCGTTGCCGTCGGGGTCGCGTGGGTTGATGCGCAGGATCTTGCCCAGCAACGAGTTGAGGTTCTGGGCCCTGTTGCCGGGGTCGCCGGCGCCACCGCCGTCGCCCGTGGCGATGTACAGCTGCGGGCTGCCCGGCTTGAAGCCGATCCAGCCGCCGTTGTGGTTGCTCTGTGGCTGGGGGATGAGCATCACGCGCCGGAAGTAGGTCGAGGCCGGGTCGGCGACGTTGGCGTTGCCGGCCGAGCGACGCATCTCGCCGATGACCGTCGCGCCGTCGCTCTTGCGCGTGTAGTTGACGTAGAACAGCCGATTGCTGGCGTAGCCGGGATGGAAGGCCAGGCCCAGCAGGCCCTGCTCGCCGCAACACACCAGCCGACTGCCGATGTCGAGGAAGAGCGTGCGCCCGCCTGCATGGATGACCCACACCCGCCCGCCCTGTTCGACGACGAACAGGCGCGAATCACCCGCGTGGGTGACGTATATGGGCCGCTCGAACCCACTTGCGTGCGGGCTGAGCGTGACAGCGGCCGCCGCCGGCCCGGGTGTGCCGGCGAGCAGGAAGAAGGCGGCTGCAAGCACCACCGCGACTCTGCGCAAGGTGGTCTGGGCCGAGCGTGCTCTGCTCACACCGGCATGATGGCCCACGCGCCGGCCGCCGTTTATAGCCTCACCGTCCCGGCCCCGGGTAGGCCTCCTCGTGGCCGCCGACGGCCGGGCCGTGAGCGGCAGGGCCAAGGGACTGGCAGGGAATGCCCGACTCGTTCAGGATTGTGCCGATGGGTTTGCACGTCTCGCGGCCCGCGCGTGAACGCTACGACTTCGACGACGCCCTCTTCTCCTCGAGCGGCCGGGCGCACTTCTCCGATCTTGCGGCCACGCGCCGTTTCGCCAAGGCGCTGAACGAGCGCCGCGCGTCGGTCGCCGGACCTGCGTCGGTCGCCGGGCCCGCGTCTGCCGCCGCCCGGACGGCCGGCCCGCTGGGCGCCGGCGAGGTCGGCGCGATGGCACTGCTCGACGACATCCTGGAAGCCGTAATCGAGCTGTACCGCGAGGAACGCAACCCGCAGGCCGTGGCGCGGGCGCTGACGGCCCTTGAGAAGCGGCTGGGCCGCAAGGTCGTCGACGCCACGCTGATCTCTTTCGTCGAGCACTTCCCATCGCTTGCGGCGCTGCGCGGCGAGATGACGCCCGCCCAGTACCTGGCCGCCCAGACGGAGGGCGTCTCGAACCGCGAGGTGGCACTGGAGGAGTCGCTGCTCCTGTGGCTGGCCAATATGAACCCGGCCTACTCGGTGGTGGTCGAGCTTCTCGACGATCGGCCGCTGGAGGAGGGCAGCGCCTACCAGGCGGCCATTCGCGGCCTGCACCTCTTCTTCGCCGAACAGCCTCCCTTTGGGCCCGACGACGACGACCTGATCACTCTCCTGCGCAAACCTGCCCTCGAGTCGCCCGAGTCAATCTCCGGCCAGCTCGAGTGGGTTCGCCGGAGCTGGCCGATGGTCACCGCGCGCCTGGGTGACCGGCTCCAGCGCAGCCTCGATGTCCTGACCGAGGAGGAACGGGCCGCCTGGATGCGCTTCCACGCCACCCATGGCGGAGCCGGTGACGGCGAGGCGGACACTTCCGCGCTGCACGGCTTCGGCGAGCTGGAGTCGGAGGAGGAGCGCTTCAGCCACGACCGCGACTGGATGCCGCGCCTCGTGCTGATGGCCAAGAGCACCTACGTTTGGCTCGACCAGCTTGCCCGCCAGTACGGACGCCCGATCTGGAGGCTCGACCAGATTCCCGACGAGGAGCTGGACCGCCTCGCCCGCGCCGGCTTCAGCGGGCTGTGGCTGATCGGGCTGTGGGAGCGCAGCCACGCCTCGCAGCGCATCAAGCAGATGCGCGGCAATCCGGAGGCGGTGGCCTCGGCCTACTCGCTGATGGACTACCACATCAGCGAGGACCTGGGCGGCGAGGAGGCCTACCGAAACCTGCGCGAGCGGGCCTGGTCGCGGGGCATCCGCCTCGCCTCCGACATGGTCCCCAATCACATGGGCATCGATTCACGCTGGGTCATCGAGCATCCCGACTGGTTCATGGCCCGCCCGGATCCGCCCTACCCGGCCTACTCCTACAGCGCGGCGAACCTGTCGTCCGACGAGCGTGTCGGCATCTACATCGAGGACCACTACTTCGACAACACGGACGCTGCCGTGACGTTCAGGCGCGTGGATCGCTGGAGCGGGGAGGAGCGCTACATCTACCACGGCAACGACGGCACCTCCATGCCCTGGAACGACACCGCCCAGCTCGACTATCTCAAGGCGGAGGTGCGTGAGGCGGTCATCCAGACCATCCTCCATGTTGCGCGCCTCTTTCCGGTCATCCGTTTCGACGCGGCGATGACGCTGGCCAAGAAGCATATCCAGCGGCTGTGGTACCCCGAGCCGGGCGCCGGTGGCGCGATCCCGTCGCGTGCCGAGTACTCGATGTCGAAGCGCGACTTCGACAGCGCCATGCCCGTCGAGTTCTGGCGCGAGGTCGTCGACCGGGTCGCGGCTGAAGCCCCGGACACCCTCCTGCTGGCCGAGGCTTTCTGGCTGATGGAGGGCTACTTCGTTCGCACCCTCGGCATGCATCGGGTCTACAACAGCGCGTTCATGAACATGCTGCGCGACGAGAAGAACGCCGAGTACCGGCTGGTGATCAAGAACACGCTCGAGTTCGACACGCAGATCCTCAAGCGCTATGTCAACTTCATGAACAACCCAGACGAGCGCACTGCGATCGACCAGTTCGGGGACGGCGACAAGTACTTCGGGGTGTGCACGCTGATGGTGACGATGCCCGGATTGCCCATGTTCGGGCATGGCCAGCTGGAGGGCTTCGGCGAGAAGTACGGCATGGAGTTCCGCCGCGCCTCGCTGCAGGAGGAGCCCAAGGGCTGGCTGATCGAGCGACATGAGCGCGAGATCTTCCCGCTACTGCACCGGCGTGAGCTGTTTGCCGAGGCGGAGAACTTCGCGCTGTACGACTTCGTGACGGCCGACGGCTCGGTCAACGAGGACGTGTTCGCCTACTCGAACCGCCGGGGAGGGGAGCGCACGCTGGTCGTCTACAACAACCGCTACGACTCGACGGCGGGCTGGATCAGGAGTGCCGCGGTCACCGGTCGCTCCCTCGCCGACGGCCTGGCTCTCCTGAACGACGAGCGCCGCTGGCTGGTCATGCGCGACCAGCGCACCGGCCTCGCTTACCTGCGCAACGCTCGCGGCCTGCACGACGAGGGGCTGTATTTCGAGCTGGACGGCTACCGCACGCACGTCTTCATGGACGTGTACGAGCTCGTCGACGAGGACGGCCGCTACGGCCGCCTGGCAGTAGAGCTGTCCGGCCGGGGAGTGCCGGACGTCGACACCGCCCTGCGCGAGATGGAGTTGCGGCCCTTGCACGATGCGCTGCGAGCGGCCCTCGCTGAGCCTGACGACGAGAACCTGGCGGGGCTGCGCGAGCGTGTGCGCGAGCGCCTTGGCGCCACGACGGACGCCGCAGCCTTTGACGTTCCGGCTGAGAGCAAGACCGCTGGGCTCCTCACGTCGGAGCGCAACGCCTGGCTCGTTGCCAGCACCGTCGAGGCGCTGGTCGCGGAGCACGGACCCGAGCTGGACGGCGGGCGTTGGATCGAGGAGTGGCTGGCCGGTGTCGCCCTACCCGAGGCGGACCTCATCGGCGCACTGCTGGCCGCCGCGGGCCAGCCTCCAGCGGGTTCGAGCAACGGTCCGCTGCCGTGGCGGCTGCTCGACGACGAGCGTTTCCGCCGGGCGATCGGTGTGAACGAGCACGCCGGTACGCTCTGGTTCGATCGCGACCGATTCGAGCGTGCCGCCGCCTGGCTTCCGCTGATACGGCCGGCGACCCGCTCCGACGTGCGCCGGCTGAGCGAGCTCGCGAGTGCCTCCGAGTACCGTCTCGACCGGCTCGCGGCCGCCCTCGAAGAGCGACCGCGCAGGAGGGCCGATAAACCGGCCGGGGCCGCGAAACCGGCCGGGGACGCGAAACCTGCCCGAAGTCCAGCGAAATCGGCCAAGCCAGCCACCAGCAACCGGAGCCGCAAACGGTGAAGCCGCTGCCCCAGGATGGCCGGCGGCGCGTCGTCATCGAGGGGATCAGCCCGCAGGTCGGCGGCGGCCGCTTCCCCGTCAAGCGAACGGTGGGCGACGAGCTGGTCGTCGAGGCAGATGCCTTCGCAGACGGCCACGACGAGATCCGAGTGGTCCTGCGCCACTGCCCACCAGGCGCGGCAGAGTGGCGCGAAACGGCGATGGAACACGTGGGCAACGACCGTTGGCGGGCGGTCGTGCCCCTCGACGAGATGGGCCGGCTGCTCTTCACGATCGCCGGTTGGGTGGACCACTTCCGCACCTGGCGCCATGACCTGGAGAAGCGAGTCGAGGCCGGCCAGGACGTGGGGGTAGATTTGCTCATCGGGGCCGGGCTGATCGAGGCCGCCGCCGAGCGAGCCGGCGGGGCGGACGGCCGCCGCTTGCGGGAGTGGGCCGGGCAGCTCCGCGACGAGTCCACGCCCGCCGCGCAGCGGGCGACCCTCGCCGCAGACGCGCAGCTCACCCGGCTCGCCGAGCGCCACCCGGAGCGCACCTACCAGACCGTCCACGAGCCGCCTCTGCCCGTGACCGTCGATCGCGAGCGGGCCCGCTTCTCCAGCTGGTATGAGCTCTTCCCCCGCTCGGCCTCGCCGGATCCGAAGCGCCACGGCACCTTCGACGACGTCATCGGCCGCCTGGACTACGTGCGCGAGCTGGGCTTCGACGTGCTCTACCTGCCGCCCATCCATCCCGTCGGGCGCCAGTTTCGCAAAGGGCCCAACAACGTCGTGGGTGCCGGGCCAAATGACCCCGGCGTCCCGTGGGCAATCGGTGGGCCAGAGGGCGGCCACACTGCAGTTCACCCCGAGCTGGGCAACGCCGCCGACTTCCGCCGGCTGGTCAAGGAGGCGAACAAGCGCGACATCGAGATCGCGCTCGACATCGCCTTCCAGGCCTCGCCCGATCACCCGTGGGTGAGGGAGCATCCCAGCTGGTTCAGGGCCCGCCCGGACGGCACCATCCAGTACGCCGAGAACCCGCCCAAGAAATACCAGGACATCTACCCTTTCGACTTCGAGAGCGAGGACTGGCCCGCCCTGTGGCAGGCGCTGAACGGGGTCATGCGCCACTGGATCGGCGAGGGCGTGCGGATCTTCCGCGTCGACAACCCGCACACTAAGGCCTTCCCCTTCTGGGAGTGGGCCATCGAGCACATCAAGGCGGACCATCCCGACGTCCTCTTCCTGGCCGAGGCCTTCACGCGCCCCAAGGTGATGTACCGCCTGGGCAAGATCGGCTTCACCCAGAGCTACACCTACTTCACCTGGCGCAACACCAAGCAGGAGCTGACCGACTACTTCACCGAGCTGACGCAGGGACCGCCGCGAGAGTTCTACCGGCCCAACGCCTGGCCCAACACGCCCGACATCCTGCACGAGGTGCTCCAGTCAGGCGGCCGGCCGGCATTCGAGGCGCGTCTCGTGCTGGCTGCGACCCTGGCGGCCAATTACGGCATCTACGGCCCGGCCTTCGAGCTGGGCCAGAACACCCCGCGCGAGCCGGGCAGCGAGGAGTACCTCGACTCCGAGAAGTACCAGCAGCGGACGTGGGACCTCGAGCAGCCGGACAGCCTGGCCACGATGATCGCGCGCGTGAACCGGGCGCGGCGCGAGCACCCGGCGCTGCAGAGCGACGAGCGGCTGTGGTTCCACACCATCGAGAATGAGCAGCTGATCGCCTACACCAAGAACAGCCCCGATCGGAGCGACATCATCCTGGCCGTTGTGAACCTCGACTTCGTCCGCCCGCAGGCAGGGACCCTCGAGTTGGGCCTGGAAGGTCTCGGCCTGCCCGCCGACGCGCCCTACGAGCTGGTCGACCTGCTGGACGACGCCGTCTACCTGTGGCAGGGGCCACGCAACTGGATAGAGCTCGATCCGGGCGTGCGTCAGGCGCACCTCTTCCATGTCCGGCCGCGGCTGCGCACGGAACGTGACTTCGAGCAGTACCGGTGAGCATGGGCTCAGGCTGTGAGTTTCCGTCAGGTGATGGTCATGTCGATGCTATGCGGATCCGGACAGCGTTACGCGCGCCTACGGCGGCTCCTCCACGCTCGCGTGCCGCTCAACTATGGCGAGATGCGTCCCAGGCAAACGCTCCGAGCCGCGTAAGGTTGTTCAGCGCGACAGATGACGGAAAGTCTGCGAGCCGGGAGCGTAGTGCTGGCATACGCGACATCTGTCAGAAGAGCGGGCAGCAGCCGTGGTAACCGCTGCGCCGCGCACGCGCCCCCGCCGGCCCACGCGTGCCGCCGCCTCCCGGCCGGTCGGCGGCGACGAAGCCCTCTGGTACAAGGACGCGATCATCTACGAGCTGGCGGTGCGCGCCTTCTACGACAGCGAGGGCGACGGCTCGGGTGATTTCCGCGGGCTGACCCAGAAGCTGGATTACCTGGCCGACCTGGGCGTGACCGCCATCTGGTTGCTGCCCTTCTATCCCTCGCCGCTGAAGGACGACGGCTACGACATCGCCGACTACACCAGCGTCCACCCCGACTACGGCACGCTGCGCGACGTCAAGACCTTCATTCGCGAGGCGCACCGACGGAACCTCCGCGTCATCACCGAGCTGGTCTGCAACCACACTTCCGACCAGCACCCCTGGTTCCAGCGCGCGCGCCGCTCGCCTGTGGGCAGCGTCTACCGCGACTTCTACGTGTGGAGCGACACGCCGGACCGCTACACCGACGCGCGGATCATCTTCAAGGATTTCGAGACCTCCAACTGGAGCTGGGACCCGGTAGCCAATGCCTACTACTGGCACCGCTTCTACTCGCACCAGCCCGACCTGAACTTCGAGAACCCGCGCGTTCGCGAAGCGGTCAAGAAGGCGCTCGACTTCTGGCTCGAGATGGGCGTCGACGGGCTGCGCCTGGATGCCATCCCCTACCTCTACGAGGAGGAGGGGACCAACTGCGAGAACCTGCCTCGCACGCACGAGTTCCTGCGCGAGCTGCGCGCCCACGTCGATGCAAACTTCAAGGACCGCATGCTGCTGGCCGAGGCCAACCAGTGGCCCGAAGACGCCGTGGAGTACCTCGGCAACGGCGACGAGTGCCACATGGCCTTCCACTTCCCGGTCATGCCGCGCATGTTCATGTCCGTCCGCATGGAGGACCGCTTCCCGATCTACGACATCCTCGAGCAGACGCCGCCCATCCCCGACAACGCCCAGTGGGCGCTCTTCCTGCGCAACCACGACGAGCTGACACTCGAGATGGTGACCGACGAGGAGCGCGACTACATGTACCGCGTCTACGCCCACGACCCGGTCATGCGCATCAACCTGGGCATCCGGCGCCGCCTGGCGCCGCTGATGGGCAACAACCGGCGGCGCATCGAGCTGCTCAACGGACTGCTGCTCGCGCTGCCCGGCACGCCCGTCCTGTACTACGGCGACGAGATCGGCATGGGCGACAACTTCTACCTGGGCGACCGCAACGGCGTGCGCACGCCGATGCAGTGGAGCGGCGACCGCAACGCCGGCTTCTCGAGCGCCAACCGCCAGCGCCTCTTCCTGCCGGTCATCACCGACCCCGAGTACCACTACGAAGCGGTCAACGTCGAGGCCCAGCAGAACAACCCCAACTCGCTGCTCTGGTGGATGAAGCGGCTGATCGCGCTGCGCAAGGGCTACCAGGCCTTCGGGCGTGGCTCGCTGACCTTCCTCCATCCAGAGAACCGGCGCGTCGTCGCCTTCGTGCGCGAGTACGGCGAGGAGCGAATCCTGGTGGTGGCCAACCTGTCGCGCTTCGTGCAGTACGCGGAGCTGGACCTGTCGGCCTACGAGGGCCTGGTGCCCGTCGAAATGTTCGGCCGGGTCGAGTTCCCGCGCCTCGAGCAACGACCCTTCTTCGTCACGTTGGGGCCGCACAACTTCATGTGGTTCAGCCTGGAGGCAGATCCCAGTGGGCAGGGCGCCGAGGCCGGCACAGCTGCCGAGGTGACGCCCACGCTGACTCTGCCGGCCGACCTGGACGGCCTGCTCTTGGGCGCCGGCAGGGCACGCCTGCAGGCCAGCGTGCCGGCCTACCTCCGCGGGCGGCGCTGGTTCCGCTCCAAGGCGCGGCGGATCAAGTCGGTCGCCGTCCACGACGTCCTGCCCCTGACCGAGGGCCAGCTGGAGGCCAGGCTGGCCATCTTCAATGTCGACTACACCGAGGGCGAGGCCGAACGCTACGTTCTGCCTCTCGCCCTGGCCCACTCGGAAGAGGCCGAACGGGTGGTCCGCGACGCTCCCCAGGCGCTGGTAGCTCACGTCACGCCGGAGGGCGAGGAAGGCGTGCGCTGGCTGCTCTACGACGCGCTGTACGACCCGCGCGCGGCCCGCGCTCTGCTCGATGCCATAGGCGCCCGCCGTCGCTTCAATGGGCGCGGCGGCCAGGTCACGGCTTCGCCCACCAAGGCCTACCGAGGGCTGCGCGGAGGCCGCGAGGAGCTGGACGTGAGTGTTGGTCGGGCGGAGCAGAGCAACACTTCGGTGACCTTCGCCGACCGGCTGATCCTGAAACTCTTCCGGCGCCTGGAGCCCGGCATCAACCCCGACCTGGAGGTGGGCCAGGCGCTCACCGAGCGTGGTTTCGAGCACACCCCGGCCGTGGCAGGCTGGCTGGCCTACCGGCCGCGCTCGGCCGAGCAGCCCGCCGCCCTGGGCGTGCTACAGGCCTACGTGCCCAACCAGGGCGATGCGTGGGAGTTGACGCTCGACGCCGTGAGCGCCTATTACGAGCGGGCGGCCACGGTGCAGGAGCGGCCGGAGGCCGGCAGTGTGTCCATCGCCGCGCTGCTCGAAGCCGCGCAGCGAGAGGCCCCCGAGCAGGCGCGCGAGATGATCGGCTCGTACCTCGATGCGGCCTGGCTGCTGGGCCGGCGCACGGGCGAGATGCACATCGCGCTGGCTTCCGTGCGGGAGGACCCCGCCTTCGCGCCGGAGCCCGTGACCGAGCTCTCCCAGCGCTCGGTCTTCCAGACCGTGCGAAACCAGGCGGCCGAGGCCATGAACCTCCTCCAGCGACGGTTGGAGCACCTCGACGAGTCCACCGCCGCGCAGGCGCGGGCCGCTCTGCAGCTGGCCCCGCAGGTGCAGGCGCGGCTGCGCGCGGTCATGGAGCGGCGCGTGCGCGCGGCGCGCATTCGCGTCCACGGCGACTTCCACGCCGGGCAGGTGCTCTGGACGGGCAAGGACTTCGTGATCATCGACTTCGAGGGGGAGCCAGGCCGGCCGTTGAGCGAGCGGCGCCACAAGCGGACGGCCATGACCGACATGGCCGGCATGCTCCGCTCCTTCCACTACGCCGCCCTGGGCACTCTCCTCAATCCGCGCGTGGGTGGCGCTGTGCGCCCCGAAGACGTGCCTCACCTGGAGCCATGGGCGCGCTTCTGGTACCTGTGGGTGGCCGCCAGCTACCTGCGCGGCTATCGGGAGGCGGCCCAGGGTCAGCCCTTCCTGCCCGCGGACCCCGGCGCGCTGGCTGCCCTGCTCGAGGTCTCCACGCTGCAGAAGGTGCTCTACGAGCTGGCCTACGAGCTGAACAACCGGCCCGACTGGGTCTCGATCCCGCTGCGCGGACTGCTGGAGCAGATGGCGGACGCGCAGGCCACGACCGATGGAACGGCCGGACCGGCAACCACGGGCCTGCCCGGAGGCGCCGGCCCTACTGAGCGGCGGCCGGAATGATGACGGCGGTTGGCCCCACGGCGACGATACGCTGCAAAGGCAGGCGGTGACCGGGCACCTGTAGCTGGGTCACTCGACCGCTGCGCTCGTCGAACTCGATGTCCTCCAGCCGACCGAGCGAATCGCCCTGGTCGTTCAGGACCTGCTTGCCCTCGAGATCGAAAAAGCCCTCGCCGATGCGCTGTTCCAGCTCTGTGCCCGGCGTTTCGAGCACGTCGGCCGACTCGACCATCAGCGCGTCCGGGCCGACCGAAACGACGGCCCGCCAGGGCAGGATGGTGGCCTCGCCGACCACGCCCTCCAGCTGCGCTCCGCTGACCGACATGCTGGCCGGGTCGAGCAGCAAACGCTGCACGCTGCCCAGCAACTGGGCGTCTTGCTGGGCCAGAACGCGCTGGCCGCGCACCTGGGAGTAGCGGATCACGCGCCGGCCCCGCTGTGGGTCATGCGTGCCCGGTCGAGCACCTCCCTGAAGCCGGCCAGTCCGTTGGCGGCGGTCTGCTGCTCGACCTCGTCGGGGACGACCAGTGCGTCGCCGGAGAGTGGCACGCCCTCGGGCACGGGCACGATGAGGGTGTGCCCGTCGGAGCGGCCGATCTGGTAGCCGACCACGACGGCGGTGGGGCCCTCGACCTCGAGCACGACGTCACCGACCGTGCCCAGCGACGTACCGCTGCGCGTCACGACCTCCTTGCCCACCACCTCCTGCTGGTCGGCCAGCGCGCCGTCCATGCCCTCGCGCTCGCGCACCAGCGCGGTCTCGGACGCGATCATCAAGGCGTCGCGCCCAATGGCGTGCACGCTCTCGGCGGGCAGGATGCCGATGAGCGGCGACGAGAGCAGGCCGTGACCGCGCACGGTGACGCCGATCACTCGCGAGCGGGCCGGGTCGACCAGCACGTCCTTCACCTCGCCCAGCGTGGCCGCGCTGTCGAGCGACACGATGGGCATGCCGATGAGCTCGCCCGCGCGTAGCAGCCGGCTCATTGCTCGGTCCCAGACGAACCGTCGCCGGTCGTTCCGCCGTCCGCGCGCTGCCGGCGCGGAGGCACGACCGCTCGGATCGTGCCCGAGCGGCGCTGCTGCAGGAAGAGGAACAGGCCGACTGCTGCCAGGACGACGATGGCCAGCAAGCCGAGAATGAGCAGGAGTTCCATGCTCGCAGCCTAGCGTCTGACTGCTTGCAGCCGCTCGCTCACTTTTGGCCAGGGCTTGCGCGCCGGTTACAGTAGCTGTCCGACGATCGTCAGGGCAGCAGGAAGTCGGGCTCGCGCTCGTTCTCCAGGCAGCCCGCCACGACCGTCTCCAGCGGCGCGTCCAGGAACTGCTCGACCAGGTCGTCGACGCAGTAACTGGTGCCCAGGACGCCGTGGCCCACGCCGGGCACGATGAACAGCTGCGCGTTGGGCAGTGTCTCCGCTGCCGACTGGGCCCAGGACGGCGGCGTGATGGGGTCGTACGTGCCGGCCAGCAGCAGGGCCGGGAGGCCTGAGTGGACCGGCTCGTTCTCGTGGGCCGGGGCTGCGGGTACGTCCCACATCGCGCAGACGTCGATCGTGGGCTGCCAGCCGAAGGCCACCGTCAGCGGCCAGCGCACGCCGGGTTGTTCGGCCAGCAGCAGCGCGTGGTCCGAGAAGGGCAGCTCCTCGGCGCACTGGACCGAGAAGTGCTGTCCCTCGCTCAACGAAAGCAGGCTCAGCCGGCGGCTCGCGCCGACCACGTCCAGCAGCCATGCGTCCAACAACTCCCAGTCGTCCCGCCAGAACCCGTCGACAGCCAGCGGAATCTCGCCCAGGAAGTCAGTCATGTACAGCCGGTAGAAGAGCAGGTTGATCAGCATGCTCCCGTCGACCGTCGTTCCGCCCAGGCCGAACAGCCCGCCTACTTCGCGTGGCTGCCCGTCGAGCCGGGCGACCACGTCGTAGAAGCGCTGCTCGAGGTCCTCGTAGGCGAGGGCGCAATCGGCGTCGGCGGCGCAGGCGCTGAACAGCTTGTCGAAGGCCCGCTGGGCATTGGCCGGGCCTTCTGCGTAGAGATCGCGCTGGGGTGGGTAGACCGAGTCCAGGATGACGCTGCGGATGCCCGCCGGCCGGTCGCGCATGGCGGTCAGCGCCAGGCGCGTGCCGTACGAGATCCCGTACAGGTTCCACTCGTCGTAGCCTAGGGCCAGGCGCAGGTCGGCCAGGTCGGCGGCACTCGCCGCGCTGTTGTAGGCGGCCAGGTCGACGCCCTGCTCCAGCAGCCGCCGGCGGCAATCGCGCAGCGTGTCGATTTCTTCACGCAGGAAGACGAAGAGCACCTCTGGGCAGTCGAGGGAGGGCCGTGACAGGCCCACGCCGCGCTGGTCGAAGACGATCACGTCGCGCTCCTCGAGGAAGGGGTAGGACCAGAAGCCGTCGAGCAGCGGTGAGGCGCCCGGGCCGCCGTCGAGGTAGACGACAGGATCTGGCCGGGGCCGCTCGCTGTAGCTGCGTTGAATCGCAACGTGCAGGCTGATGCGCCGGCCGTCCGGCCGGCTGCGATCCTCCAGCACGATCAGGTCCCCGCACTCGTTGTCGAGCCCCACCAGCCAGTCGCTGCGGCAGTCGGCCGGCCGGAAATGGGGCAGCGGCCCGCTGTAATCGTCGGCCGGCGATGACCTCGGAATGCTTTGCGCGGCCGGATCGCCCGCTACGCGCCTGCCCTCAGGTTCGGGCAGCGTGCTGTAGAACAGGCCGCCGCCAACGAGCAGCGCGAGCAGCACTCCCACTACCGCCAGCCGCCTTTTGGCGCTGCCGGTGGTTCTGCCCAGGCCGGGCTGAGGCGCGTAGGCGACGACGAGCTCGCCGCTCGCCTCGTCCCAGCGCTCAGCGAGCGGGCGCAGTCCGACGGCGGCCAGGTGGAGTGCGGCGTAGGCCGCCACGCGGCTCGCCTCGGCGCGCGTGGCGGCGCGATAGCTGCGGTAGCTTCGGCCGTCCGGCGCCCCGTCCAGCAACATCCAGCCCTCGAGCGGCGAGTCCCACCTGCGCGCCCCGCCCGGGGCGGCCGGCTCGCAGGATAGCGCCCCGCCTCCGCCCGGTCAGCGGGTTCTGCGGGGGATGCGGTGCACTCCGGCACCGTCGGGCGCGTTGGTCAGCTGAGCCGCACGTTGCCGATGCTATCCTTCCGGCCCCAGCGATCGGAAAGGGGTGGCATGCGCGAGCGTCGAGGGCTGGCCGGTCTGCGCGCGGCGCTCGTCATAGCCGCAGTCGCTGTCGCTTTTGCGGCCATCGGTGTCGCCATCAAGGTGGTGATCCAGTGGACGCTTGGCGTCAACAGCGGCTTCGTCGTCTATGTGCCGATCATCGCCGTAGCGGCATGGTTCCGGGGCCTGTTCAACGGCCTGCTGGTGACCGTCATCTGCGCAGCCGTGGACGTGCTGCTGTTCCTCCCGCCAGTGGCCGTGCTGGCCATCGAGACGCGCGAGAACCAGGTCCGCCTGGCAGCCTACCTGCTGGGCGGTGCGTCTGTCTCATTCCTGAGCCACCGGCTGCGCGGCGCACGTGACGAGGCTCGCTACGAGGCGGTCGAACGGCGCCGAGCACTACAAGCCGAAGCATCCGCGCGGCGGCGGCTGGACGAGATGCTCGCCGACCAGCAGCGCTCGGCGGTCCTGCGCGAGGCCTTCAACAGCATCGTCTCGCACGAGCTGCGCACGCCGATCACGTCCATCTACGCGGGCGCAAAGCTGCTGGCCCGCAGCGACCGCGCGCTCGACGAGAGCACGCGGCGCGAGTTGACAGCCGACATCGAGCAGGAAGCCGAGCGGCTCTACCGGCTCGTCGAGGACCTACTGGTGCTTGCCCGCACCGAACGCGGCACGATCGAGCTGGCCGATGAGCCGGTGATGCTCTCGCACATTGCCGAGCGAGTGGTTGCCTCCGAACGGCCGCGCTGGCCGGCGGCGCGCTTCGACCTGCGCATCGAAGGTGACGTGCCCGCCGCTCGCGGCGACGACACCTACGCCGAGCAGGTCCTGCGCAACCTGCTGAGCAACGCCGCCAAGTACAGCCCGGCCGGCTCGCGCATCGAGGTCGTGGTCGACGGCACGCCGGAGGGTGCCCGCGTGCGCGTGATGGACGAGGGCGCCGGCATCTCCGCCGACGAGGCGGCCCTACTCTTCGATCTCTATTACCGCTCGCCGGCAACCGCGTCGACCGCCGGCGGGGCGGGTATCGGCCTGTTCGTCTGCCGCAGCCTGGTCGACGCCATGGGCGGGCGCGTCTTCGCCTACCCGCGCACGGGCGGTGGCAGCGAGTTCGGCTTCATCCTGCCGAGCTACGTCGACGACGCAGCCTAGAAGGGCGGCCAGGGCAGGGCCGGCCGGCTGGGGTCCGGCAGGGGCAGGCGACCGGCCGCCAGCAGCCGCACTGCGCGCTGGCGCGTGGCCGCGACCTCGGCGCCGCTGAGCAGCTCGCCCAGCTGCTCGCCCAGGGGTCCGCGCAGAGCCTGCGCGACGCGTTCCACAACCCGCCGCTCATCCGGCTCGAGCGAGTCGCCGCGCCAGGCCCACAGGACGGTGCGCAGCTTGGGCTGGACGGCGAAGCAGACGCCGTGGTCCACGCCGTGGATGTGCCCGTCGGGCAGCGGCAGCAGGTGACTGCCCTTGCGGTCGGCGTTGTTGGCCAGGACGTCGAAGACGCAGATGCGGCGCAGCCGCGGGTCCGGCGCGAGGACCATCGCCAGCACGTCGGCGTCCGGATCCGGCTCGATCCACAGCTGGACCATACCGGGCCCCAGCGGGCCGTCACGCAGCACCGTCGGCGGGACGATGCCCCAGCCGGTGACCTCCGAGAGCAGGTAGGCGGCGCGCTCGCGCTTGGCCAGCGTCGCCGGCGGAAAGTCGTCCAGCGGCCGCTCGCCGCGCACCGGCTTGTAGACGCAGCGCGGCGGATGTGCCTCGTCAGCTTCGCCGGCCGGCCCGAGCCGGCACAGGAAGGTCGCATTCGAGGCGTCGACCAGCCGACCCTCGATCTCCAGCGCGGCCTCGCTCAGCAGGCGCAGCGCCGCCGGTAGGTCGAGCAAGGCGCCGTCGGCTCAGTGCGTGTAGCCGTTACGGCGCACACAGAAGTGGCCGCTCGCGTCGAGCGGCTCGCCGCACAGCGGGCAGGGCGGCCGGCCGGCCTGGACGGCGGCCACTGCGCCGCCGACGAAAGCGTGGGCGTCGGCCGGCGGGAGGTGCACGCGCACAAGGTCGGGTCCGTCCGGTGCGTCGGCGTCGGGCAGGGCCAGGCCTTCGGTCGGGTCCTCCTCCGACTCCGTCTCGGTTTCCGGCTCGTCGTTCTCCTCCAGGTCGGCCGCCGTCATCTCGCGCGCCTCGATTACCACCTGCGCGCGCTCAGCGTCCCAGGCCAGGGTAAGCACGCCGACGCGGAACTGCTCGACAACCGGTTCGACCAGCGGGTCTGCCTCCGGTGGCTGGGCCAGCAGGCTTTCGTCGGCCAGCTCCACGCCGCGCTCACGCAGGGCGAGCAGGAGCGTGGCCAGCCGCTCGGCGAGCACCGCCACCTGCGCCTTCTCGAGTGCCACCGAAACGACCTGGCGGCCCTTGCTGGCCTGGAGGTAGAAGGTGCGCTGGCCTGGTAGGCCCAGCGCGCCGCAGACGAAGCGATCGGGCGGATCGAAATGGAAGATGCGACGTGTCATGGTTCTCCGCTGGACTGCGTGGATGAGCTGACTCTAATACTCTTCGCCTTCGCACCCACTTCCAGAGGAGGATTCCCGCTTGCATTTCCGGACCAGCCCAGAGCCAGACCTCGACGCGCTCGACGCGCTCATCCTGCCCGTCTACAAGGACGCCGAGGCGCCTCCCGGGCTGGGCAGCGACGTCCGCGAGCTGGCCGAGTGGGTAGCCCGCGAAAGCGGTCCGCAGAAGCTGTTCACGGCCGTCACGCACCTGCATCGGGCGAAGGATTCGGCCACGCGGCTGGTGATCGTTGCGGCGGGACGCAGGGAGGACTACGACGTCGAGCGTGCGCGGCAGGCCGTCAGCGCGGGTGTGCGCGCCCTGTGGCGCTCGACAACCACCCAGCTGGGCGTGGTGCTCGATCTGGAGGCACTCGACCTCGAAACGGCGACGCAGGCGGCCGTGGAGGGCGTCATCAACGGCCTGTGGCGGCCCACCACTCACCGCACCGGCGAGGAGGAGCTCCAGCCGCCGCCGCTCGAAGACGTGCACCTCATCGCGCCCGACGATGCCCCGACCGCCGTCGCGCGCGGGCGGGCCGTGGGCGAGGCGGTCAACTGGGCACGCAGCATGGCCAACGAGCCGTCCAACCTGCTCACGCCCAGCCTGCTGGCCGAGCGCGTCGGCGAGCTGGCCAAGGCCGCGGGCCTGCAGTACGAGGTGTTGGACGAGGAGCAGTGCCGCGCGCTGGGCATGAACACGTTCCTGTCCGTGGCGCGGGGCAGCGACGAGCCGGCCCGCTTCATCGTCCTGCGCCACCATGGCCGCGCGGCGGAAGGCGGCGCGGCGGAAGGCGGCGCGGCGGGTGACGGCTATGACCTGGCCCTGGTGGGCAAGGGCATCACCTTCGACTCGGGCGGCATCTCGATCAAGCCGGCCGAGGACATGCACGTCATGAAGTACGACATGAGCGGCGCGGCCGCGGTCGTGGCCGCCATCAACGCCATCGCCCAGCTGGGTCTGCCGCTCAACGTGCTGGCCGTCGCGCCCTGCACGGAGAACCTGCCCGGCGGCCACGCCACCAAGCCCGGCGACGTGATCACCAGCCTCTCGGGCAAGACGGTCGAGGTCATCAACACGGACGCCGAAGGGCGCCTGGTGCTGATCGACGCGGTGACCTACGCCGAGAGCGAGGGCGCCGCACGGATCGTTGACGTGGCCACGCTTACCGGTGCCATCCGCATCGCCCTGGGCTCGTACTACACGGGCCTCTTCGGGCGACCGGATAGTTTCGTGGCCGCCGTCCGGCGTGCCGGCGAGCAGGCCGGCGAGCGACTGTGGCCCATGCCCCTGTCGGATGAGTTTCGCGACGAGATGAAGAGCGAGGTGGCCGACCTGCGCAACAGCGCCGGGCGGCCGGGCAGCGCCAGCAAGGGCGCGGCCTTCATCGAAGCCGGCCTCTCGCCGGAGGTCGAGTGGGCCCACCTCGACATCGCCGGCAGTGCCTGGCTGGAGGAGGAGCGGCCGTTCTCGCCGAAGGGCCCCCAGGGCACGCCCGTGCGTACGCTGGTTTCGCTGGCCGAGAGCCTCGCCGCGAAGCAGTAAAGAAGACTTCATCGAGCGTTAGCAGCAACACAACACGCGCGCGCGACGATACGGCCGGTCGCGGGACTCCCCAGGCCGGCCGCTGTTGGGCAGCGCCGGAGAGACCCGCCCCTTGAAGCAGAATGAGCGCCGTGCCGCCGTGGCGTGGGCCCGGCGGTGCCTTGAGGAGGAAGCGTCGAGCATGCGACGACGGGTTGCGATTGCACTGTTCGTGGGATGTCTGCTGCTGAGCGCAGGACCGGGGCGCGTGGCGGCCCAGGAGGGCCTCGACGTCACCACTCTGTACCCGGCTGTAACGGTCGATCCGGGCAGCACGGCCCGCTTTCCGCTGAGCATCACCACCGACCTGCCTCAGCGCGTCGATCTGGAGGTGACGCAGGCGCCCCAGGGCTGGACCGCCCGCGTGCGCGGCGGAGGCTCTACGGTCGAGGCCGTCTACACCGGCGGCGAGGAGCCGCCCGAGGCGACCCTCGAGGTGGAAGTGCCCGAGGGAGCCGCGCCGGGCAGTCAGCAGGTCGTGCTGGAGGCACGCGCGGGTCTGCTCAGCCACCAGCTGACGGTCGACCTGAGCGTGCAGGCCGTCGAGGCCGGCGCAGTCAGCCTGACCGGCCAGTTCCCCAATCTGCGCGGCCCTTCGGATGCCACCTTCCAGTTCGACCTGGAGCTCAGCAACGACACCAACCAGGAGACGACCTTCAGCCTGGAGACGCAGGCAGCGCGCGGCTGGCGCGCGGAGGCTCGGCCAACGGGCGAGGAGCAGGCCGCCACGGCCGTCGTGGAGGCCGGCGGCAGTTCACGCGTGCAGGTGACGGTTACTCCTCCGATCAACGCCGCGGCGGGCGTGTACCCCGTCGTCGTGCGCGCAGTCGGCGGGCCCGAGCCGGCCGAGGCCCAGCTGGCGGTCGAAATCACGGGCACCCCTTCGCTGGCCATGACAACCGCCGACCAGCGCCTCAACGCGCGGGTGACGGTGGGCTCCAGCTCGACCGTGGATCTCGTCGTGACCAACGACGGCACGGCGCCGCTGACCGACGTGCGCCTGGCCGCCACGCCGCCGCGCGGTTGGGAGGTCACCTTCAACCCCGAAACGATCGCGCAGCTGGCGCCTAACGAGAGCGTGACGGTGGTGGCCACCATCCAGGCCGCCGCCGACGCGATCGCCGGTGACTACGCCGTCAACGTCCGCCTCAGCTCGGAGGACGTCAGCGATCCGCCCGAGCTCGAGCTGCGCACGACCGTCGAGACCTCTGCTCTGGGCGGCGCGCTGGGCCTGGGAGTGCTGGGCGCCGTACTCGTCGGCCTGTTGGTTATCTTCCGCCGCTATGGCCGACGCTGACCTCGCCGCCCAACCGCCCGTCGCCATACAGGCCCGCGGCCTGACCAGGCGCTACGGCGACTTCGTCGCCGTCGACCGCCTCGACCTGACGATCCGGCAGGGCGAGGTGTTCGGACTGCTGGGTCCGAACGGCGCGGGCAAGACGACGACCATCCTGATGCTGCTGGGGCTTTCCCAGCCCAGCGCGGGCACGGCTCGCGTGCTGGGCCTGGAGCCCGGCCGTGAGCCGCTGGCCGTCAAGCGTCACGTGGGCTACCTGCCCGACGAGGTGGGCTTCTACGGCTCGCTGAGCGGCCGTCAGAACCTGCGCTACACGGCCCGCCTGAACGACATTCCGCCAAAGGTGGCCGAGCCGCTCATCGCAGAGGCCCTCGAGCGAGTGGGTCTCTCGGCCGCGGCCGACCAGCGAGTCGACACGTACTCGCGCGGCATGCGCCAGCGTCTGGGGCTGGCCGACGTGCTGGTCAAGCAGCCCTCCATCGTCATCCTCGACGAGCCCACCACGGCCATCGACCCGGCCGGCGTGACAGAGGTTCTGGCGCTCGTTCGGGCGCTCGCCGACGAAGGGGTCACCGTGCTGCTGTCCAGCCACCTGCTGCACCAGGTTCAGCAGATCTGCGACAGGGTGGGCATCTTCGTGGCCGGCAAGCTGGTGGCTGTGGGCCGGATGGCCGAGCTGGCCCGCCAGGTGGGAGCGCAGCGCATGACCGTCGAGCTGGCTACCGCGGGCGCGCCGGATGTGGCCGCCGAGACCGTCCGCGCAGTGGCCGGCGTGAGCGACGTGCGGCGGGACGAGCGCGAGCCGGATGTGCTGCTGGTCGAGACCGAGGGGGACGTGCGGGCCCAGATCGCTGCGGCGCTCGCCGCAGCAGGCAGCCCGCCGGTACACCTGCGCCGCCGCGGCGACGGGCTCGACGAGATCTACGCGCGTTACTTCGCCGTACCGGAGGCCGAGCATGACCGCCCAGCCTGACCGGCTGACCCGCCTGCCCGCCAAGGGCAGCCGCCGCAGCCAGGGCCGGTCGCCGGGCGAGGATCCCGTCGGGGCGGTCGTCCTGCAGGCCCCGCCCGTGACTCTCAGTCGCGGGCGATGGCGAATTGTGGCCGGCAAGGAGTTCGCCGACCACGTGCTGAGCGTGCGCTTCCTCGTGCTGGTGGTCATCCTGGGGCTGGCCGCCGCCGCCGCCGTCTACGCCGCGGCCGGACTCATCCGCGAGGCAGCGCCGTCCGTGGCCGGCCAGCCATCGCTCTTCCTGAAGCTGTTCACCGTTGCGCCGGAACAGCTGCCGACCTTCCTCGTCCTGATCGGATTCCTGGGCCCGCTACTGGGCATCTCCTTCGGGTTTGACGCCGTCAACGGCGAGCGGGCGGAGCGCACGCTGCCGCGGCTGCTGGCTCAGCCCATCCATCGCGACGACGTGATCAACGGCAAGTTCGCCGCCGGCCTGGCCGTGATCGGGCTGATCCTGGCCGTCATCACCGCCGTCGTGGCCGCTCTCGGCATCCTGCTGCTGGGCATCCTGCCCTCGGCCGAGGACGTGCTGCGCCTGGGACTCTGGCTGGTGCTGGCCGTCGCGTATGTCGGCTTCTGGCTGGCCTTCGCCCTGCTGTGCTCAGTCGTCATGCGCCGGGCGGCCACCTCGGCGCTGGTCGCCATCGCGCTCTGGCTCGTGCTGACCCTATTCGCCGCGCTGCTGGTAGGCCTGCTTGCCGGCGTGCTGGCGCCACTGCCGCCCGACGCGACGGCCGCCCAGCAGATAGCGAACATCAGCCTGCAGCAGGAGCTCGCCCGGCTGTCGCCCAACCGCCTGTTCGAGGAGGCGACGGCGGCCGTGCTCGATCCCAGCGTGCGCACCGTGGGTCTCGTGCTGCCAGCCCAGGCCGATCGGGCGATCAGCTCGATCCTGCCCCTCGACCAGAGCCTGCTCGTGGTCTGGCCCCAGTTCGTGGCCATCATCGCGGTCACCGCACTGGCCTTTGCTTTGGCCTACGTCACCTTCATGCGCCAGGAGGTGCGTGCCTAAGGTCGTTGCCGGCGGCGCTATGCTGCGCTGCATGAAGGGCGATCGGGTGGAGGCAGTGGTCGATACGGGCCAGGGCACGCAGACGTTCGAGATCGAGGCCACGCGGGCGGGTCGCCGCATCGAGATCACCACCGCGCGCGGGGTGGTGGAAGTGACCGAGGTAACGCGATCTGGCACCCCGGTGCGCACGGGCCGCTTCATGGCCAACAGGCTGATCGCGCTGGTCGAGCATCCGGCGCTCGAGGGTGACGGCGCGCGCGTGGACGTCGAGACCCGTCGCCGGATGGGCGTCGACCGACAGACCGGCCACCGCACTCGAGGGCCGGAGGGGGAGACCGTGCACCAGCTGACGGTGCTGGGCGAGGCGCCGCCGGACGGCGAGCCGGACGACCAGGCTTAGGCCGCCCCGCGAGACACAGCCGCTCTGCTAGAAGGTCAGCTCGATGCTGCCGTTGACCGACGCCGAGTACGAGATGCACGTGCCGAACAGCCACGCCCGATGGTGCAGCAGCGTTGCCCGGAAGACGCCCGTGCCCACGGCGCCAGTGTCGCTGCGCGTCACCCCGATCAGCGTGCCCTCCACGCTGTGAGCTTCGGTCGTGCAGCCCGGCCCTTCGTCGGTGAGCACAACGTCGCCGCCGCTGAACCAGCCGCCGATGCGCACGCCGTCGTGGCGGTAGAGCACCGCCCAACCGCCTTCGATGGTGCCCGTGGGTGAGATGACGCCGCTGTGCTGGATCGAGCCGTACCAGGCCGACAGGCTGCCTTCGCCCGCCCCGCCCGTGCCGGCGAAGACGGCCATGGTGGGCGCGAAGAAGATCTCGTAGCCGCTGAGCAGGTACGTCTCGTGCTGCGTGGCGCGCACAGCGCCGGCGCCCGCAGTGGTGCTCAACAGCAGGGCCATCAACAGGCCGCCGATGAGCCGCGCGCTGCGCCTATCCGTGCTGGACATGTCTCTCCCCCCGCTAGCAGGCTGGAGGCGGACTGTAGCGCAAGTGCGTGGGTCCACGTGAATCTTGGGGGCGTTGCCCCATTCCGGCCGGCGCTCGCCGGCCAGCACGGGAGCCAGCTCGTCCAGCGTGACAGTGGCCGCCACGAGGGGACTGGCGTCGATGGCGCCCTCTGCCAGCAGCCCGATGGCCTCCTCCAGCGCGCCAGAGGCGCTCAGCACGCCAACGACGGTCAGGTCCTTGAGCACGACCTGGCGGCTATCGACCAGGCTGGGCTCGCCGGCGAGGCCGATATAGACGACTCGGCCGCCCGGTTCGACCAACTCGATCGCGAGCGCGGGCAACTCCTCTGCGTTGGAGGCGTCGACGACGGCCATGAATGGCAGTCGGGGGAGCGTCTCGTTCGTCCAAACCTGCTCGAAGCCCAGCGAGCGGGCGAAGCCCAGCGAGCCCTCGCTCCGCCCCAGCAGGTGCACCTCC
Organism: Candidatus Limnocylindria bacterium; assembly: GCA_035514295.1. Taxonomy (GTDB): domain Bacteria; phylum Chloroflexota; class Limnocylindria; order Limnocylindrales; family CSP1-4; genus JALYGJ01. The sequence continues at coordinate 26,755 of DATKBB010000091.1, forward strand.
GCTCCGCGCGCGGCCGCGATCTGGGCAACCAGCAGACCGATGGTGCCGGGGCCCATGACCAGCAGCGGCTGACCGGCTTGTGCTGCTGCGCCACGCACAGCGCGGAGTGCGTTGCCGGCCGGCTCGACGAGCGCGCCCAGCGTGGAGTCGACCGCGTCGGGCAAGGCGAGCAGGGCCGAGGACGGCACGGGCAGCTTCTCGGCCAGCGCCCCCGGCCAGCCGCGCCGGATGCCGATCTCGTGTCGCTCGGCGCAGAGGTGCTGGCGGCCGCTGCGGCAGCGCTGGCAGCGGCCGCAGCCCAGCATCGTGTCGGCCGTTACCCGGCGTCCCAGCCAGCCGGCGTCCACGCCGTCGCCCAAGGCCGAGACGACGCCGCACCATTCGTGCCCGATGCGCACCGGATAGGCGGCCTCGCCGCTGTGCAGGTAGGTCATCTGGCCCGAGTAGAACTCCTCGTCCGTGCCGCAGACGCCGGCGCGCTCGACGTCCACCACGACCTGCCCAGGACCGGCGAGTGGCTCGTCCACCTCCCTGACCTCGGCCAGTCCAGGGCCTGAAACTAAGAACGCGCGCATCGTCGCCGCCTTCCACTACCTCTGGCTTGCCCAAGAGCCTAGACTGCGACCATCGACGGCGACTTCGCAGCATGAGGCGGTGGCATCAGTCATCGCCCACAAGGCTAATGGGAGGCGAAGATGTCCAACCGATCTCGCGCCGCGCTGACGACTGCGGCTGTGCTGATGCTGGCTGCCTGTCAGCCTCTTGGCAGCGGTAGTCCGGCTCCGGCGAGCCCCGACCCGGGCACCAGCCCCGACCCGGGCACCAGCCCGCCACCGGCCGGCAGCCCGGCCGCGCCGGGTACGCAGCGTCTGACCATCGCCACCGGCGGCACCGGCGGCGTCTATTTCCCGCTGGGCGGCGGCCTGGCGCAGCAGCTGAGCGAGAACATCGACGGCGTGACGGCGACTGCGCAGGAGACCAGCGCGTCGGTCGACAACATGCTGCTCATCGGCACCGGGGAGGCGCACATCGCCTTCGTCCTGGGCGACACGGCGGCCGACGCGGTCGAGGGCCGAGGCCCCTTCGACGGCAGCCCCATCGACGCCTGTACGCTGGGCATCCTGTACAGCAACTTCACGCAGGTGGTGACCACGACCGGCACGGGCATCGAGACCATCGCCGATCTGGCTGGCCGGCGCGTCTCCGTCGGCGCGCCCGGTTCGGGCACGGAGGTGATCGCGCTGCGCCTGCTCGAGGCTGCCGGCATCGACCCGGACACCGACCTGGCCAATCGCTCGCAGCTGCTCATCGACGAGACCGTCGACGCTCTGCGCGACGGCACGATCGACGCTGGCTTCTGGTCCGGCGGCCTGCCTACCGGCGCGCTCGTCGACCTGGCCGATCTCAAGCTGATCCCGACGGCGGAGTACACCTCCGCCCTGGCCGACCAGTACGGGCCCTTCTATCTCGACCGCGAAATACCGGCGGACACCTACGAGGGCGTGACGGAGGCAGTCCCGACGGTCGTGGTGCCCAACGTCCTGGTGGTCAACAACTCGATGTCGGAGGACCTGCAGCGCCAGATCACCGAGGTTCTCTTCGAGCAAAAGGAAAACCTTGTAGGCGTGCACCCGGCGGCCGGCGAGCTGGACTCCGCGACGGCCGGCGAGGTGGAGTTCATGGACGTCTGTCCGGGAGCTCAGGCGTACTACGACGGGCAATAGGGTGACCGATTGGCGGGGCCGCCGGCGCGGCCCCGCCAACTTCCGGCTACTGCTGGGAGCGCTCCTGTGCACCGTGCTGGTGAGCGGTTGCTCCAGCCCGACGGGGGGCACGGCGGCCGCGGCGCAGTGGCAGCTGGTGATCAGCGACGGGCAGGGGGTCGTGCTGCGCGTGCCACTGCCAGAGGGCGTCTTCACGCTGCGCTATCGCAACTCGGTCTACGGGTCGCTGGCCGAGGAGCGCTTCCGCGTGGCCGACGGCGGCGTGCTGGAGCTGATCGAACTGGCGGCCGATGAGGCGGCCGTGCTCGACGAGTACTACATGACGGGCGACCGGCCGCGACCGGCCGCGGCCGGTGACACGCGGCGCTGGCGAGCGGCACCCGCGTCGCCGCTGAGCCTGCGCGAGCTGCGCCTGCTGGCTACCGAGCACGGCGAGCGCACGCTGCTCGTTGGCCAGACGACCGTCGCGCTGTGGCAGCTGTCGGATGAATCGAGTGCCCTGATGCTGGTAGCGGAGAGAACCGGGTGACCGACGGGCCCGAAAGACCGGCGGGCGAGGCCAAGCGGTCGCCGGACGAGCCGGAGCAGACGGCGGACGAGCCCCTGAAGGTCGTGCCCGGGCAGGCAGAGATCGACGAAGCGGCACTGCTGGCCGAGTATGAGTCCGAGCGTCCAGCTCGGAAGCTGAGCGGCTGGCCGGATCTCGTCGTCAAGCTGAGCGCCGCCGCCCTCTCCCTGCTGGCGCTCTACTGGGTCTTCAACCCCATCACCCGACAGCTCTACCTGGCCCTCTTCCTGCTGGGCGTGCTGAGCCTCACCTTCCTGGCCTTCCGCGGCTGGGGCCGCACGCAAGTTGTGCGCGACAGCGGCCGCGCAGACAACCCGAACCTGATCGACTGGCTGCTATCGGGCACGGCCATTCTGGCGACGGGCTACGTGGTGCTGGACTGGAACGGATTCTTCCGCCGTTCGGTGATCCCCACGGAACTCGACCTGATCGTCGGTACAGTCCTGCTGCTGCTGGTGCTGGAGGCCACGCGCCGGACCGTGGGCTGGGTCGTGCCGGCAATCTGCGTCGGCTTCCTGGCCTACGGCTACCTGGGTCCGCTGTTCCCCGAGCCGTTCGACAGCGCCAGCTACAGCTGGCAGCGGATCGTGGGTCACGACGTGATGACCAGCGCGGGCGTGTGGGGCGTGCCGCTGCGGGTGGCCGCGACCTACGTGATCCTGTTCACGCTCTACGGCGCGGTGCTGGAGTTCTCGGGCGCCAGCCGCTTCTTCCTGGACGTCTCGTTCGCTGCCTTCAAGCGCTCCAGCGCCGGTCCCGGCCGCACCGTCACTCTGGCCGGGTTCCTGCTGGGCACGGTCTCAGGCTCCGGCGTGGCCACGACCGTCACCCTCGGCGGCGTGTCGTGGCCCATCCTGCGCCGGGCGGGCTACCCTCCCGAGCAGGGCGGGGGAGTGCTGGCCGCGGCCGGCATCGGGGCAATCTTGTCGCCGCCCACCCTGGGCGCGGCGGCCTTCATCATCGCCGAGACGCTGCGCGTCTCCTACCTCGAAGTGCTGCTCTGGGCGACGGTCCCGACGATGCTCTACTACCTGGGCATCATCCTGGCCGTCGAGATGGATGCGCGGCGCTTTCGCACGCGCGACGTCGAGGTCGTGACGCCGCCGCTGCGCACGTTGCTGCTCCGTTACGGCTACCACTTCAGCTCGCTGGTCGCGATCGTGGTGTTCCTGCTGATGGGCATGAGCGCTTTCCGAGCGGTGGTGCTGGCTACGGGGCTGGCCTTCCTGTTGAGTTTCCTCGACCGGCGCAACTGGATGACGCCGCGGCGCATCTTCGACGCCTTGGCGGCCGGCGCCATCAGCGTCCTGCCGGCCGCCTGCGTGATGGCCGCGGCCGGCATCATCGTGGGCATCCTGACGCTGACGGGCGTGGCGCTGAAGCTGGCCGGCATCATCGTCGCACTGGCCGGCGGCGAGCTGGTGCTCGTTGCCGTCTACGCTGCGCTGGCCATCGTCCTGCTGGGGCTGGCAGTGCCCATCACCGCCTCGTTCATCATCGCCTGGGTCGTAATTGGGCCGGCCTTCACCGAGCTGGGCGTGCCAGCCTATGCGGCGGCCATGTTCGTCTTCTACTACGCCGTGCTGTCGGAGGTCTCGCCACCCACTGCGCTGGCTCCATTTGCCGCCTCGGCCATTACCGGCGGCAAGCCCATCAGCACCATGTGGCAGACGTGGCGCTACACGCTGCCTGCCTTTTTGGTGCCCTTCGTCTTCGTGCTCGCGCCGGCTGGCGAGGGCATCCTGCTATCGCGCGCGGACCCGGCCTCCATCCTGATCGCCCTACCGATCTCGGCGCTGGCCGTGGGGGCACTGGCGGTGGTAACCGGCGGCTGGCTGCTGGGCCCGGCAAACTGGCTGGAAAGGGGGATCTTCGCCGTGGGGGCCGTGGCACTGCTGATGCTGGCGCCCGTCCCCGTTGCCGTCGGCTTGGGCGCCTGCGCCGTCGGCCTGGCTGCGCGCCTGCTTCGGCGCCGCCGTGAAGGGCCTCAGCGAGCGCCGGCCTAGCGGCATTTCATTGCGGGCGCCAATAGAAGAGCCCGGCCGCCGGGTTGGGTCTCGCGACCCGCTCCAAGCGGCCGGGCTCAGCCGGTGCAGCGCGCTCAGGGCCGGAGCCCTGCGCGCCGGGCCATCAGGCCGGCACGGTGGCCGGTCGCAGCACCGGGACCTTCGCGGTCTCGGGGCGGGTTGCCCACACCAGGCCGAGGCCTGCGAGGATGAAAGTGAGGCCCACTCCCGCGAAGAGGCCGGCCATGCCCAGGCCCATCTGCAGGGAAGAGGCAGTCGCCGTGCCGACGCCCAGCTCGGCGATCAGCGCATGCGCCACGCCCGTCCAGGCCTGTCCCCGCGCCGGGCCCTCGATGGGATGAGCTCGGTCGAAGTCTGCCCAGTAGCGGCCGTCGACCGCGAACTCGTATGTGCCGGCCGGGAAGACCTCGCCGTTGTACTCGGCGTCCTCGGCCAGGATGACGGTCTGCGTGCTGTTCAGCGTGTGGTAGGCCACCGTGGCCATCTGGTACATGTACTCGCTGGCCGTGTTGACCAGCGGATCATTCGGATCCAGCTCGGCTGCCTGGACGGGATAGGCCCACTCCTCGGTCAGCAGAGCCATGATGGGCTGCGCGCCCTCGGTCGTGCCGCGGTCGGTGAGCTGGCCCTGCTCGTTGTAGGTCAGCTCGACGCCCTGCGCCGCGCTGAAAGCCTGCAATGAGGCCTGGCCCTCGGCGACCTTCATGTAGGCGTAGCCGCCGCCGACCATGAAGGCCAGCCCGAACACGGTTAGGACGATGCCAAGCTTCTTCAGTCGGTTGATCATCGGGGTCTCTCCTCGAAGTGCTGCGGTCCTTGATGGCCTGCCAGCACTTTCGCGTCCGAGCGCGGTCCGGCACAGGTGTCAGACGGACCCAAGCTGCGGGCCATTGGCCTACCGCGGCAGGCCATTCGGCACGGTCCAGGATGGGTTCTGGGCTTGGAGAGCTACTGGCCGGTGGCCTCCTGGCGCGCCCGGTCCAGCCTTCCGAGCGCGTCGTGCAGCTGGGCCCGACCGCGGAGCAAAGCCTCGTCGCTGGGGTCGGGCAGCTCGATCAGCCGATGGTGCAGGACACGCAGGTCGCCGGCAATCTCCGTGACTTCAAGACGCCTGGTCGAGTCGGCCGGCAGCTCCAGGAGGACCCGCTCAGCCTCGCGCCAGGCGGAGAGCGTCTCCGCGACCAGGCTCTTCATGGCTGGGTGCCCTCCAGAAGCCGCCCGAGTGCCCCTCGACGAACCCCCTCCTGTAGCCGATCTGCCCCACTCGGTCCGGCCGGCGTGGTGCCCGCTTCGTCGCCTGGGGGGATTGGACGACGAAGCGGACGATCGGCATTGCAGCAGGCGCGCCCGCTCCCTGCCTATGGACCGATATGACTACTTGGCCGTGCGCAGCCGGGCCGGTAGCCCGGCGTCGTGGCTCGGCCCGAGGGCTTCTACCCCAAGTTCGGCCCGGCTGCTGCCGGCCACGTCGTACTCTCTGCGCGTGATCGTCTGCCCAAGCTGCGGCCAGGAGAACCCAGACGGGTTTCGCCTGTGCGGCATGTGCGGCACTACGCTCACCGGCGAAGCCCGAGTGTCACGCGAGGAGCGCAAGGTCGTCAGCGTGCTCTTCTGCGACCTGGTCGGGTTCACGGCGAAGGCGGAGCTGCTTGACCCGGAGGAAGTGCGCGCGGTCCTGCGCCCCTACCACGGTCGGTTGCGCTCGGAGCTCGAGCGCCACGGAGGCACGGTCGAGAAATTCATCGGCGACGCGGTGATGGCCCTCTTTGGCGCGCCGACCGCCCATGAGGATGACCCCGAGCGGGCCGTCAGGGCGGCGCTGGCGATCCGCGACTTCGCCGTCGAAGAGGGGCTCGAGCTGCGCGTAGGCATCACCACCGGTGAAGCGCTGGTCACGCTTGGCGCACGCCCGGCAGAAGGCGAGGGCATGGCCTCGGGCGACGTGGTCAACACGGCCGCGCGGCTCCAGGGCGCAGCGCCCATCAACGGCATTCTCGTCGACGAGACGACCTACCGCGCCACCCGCCACGCGATCGAGTACGAAGCACGACCAGCCGTCCAGGCGAAGGGCAAGTCCGAGCCGGTGCCGGTGCGGCAGGCTGTCGCTGCGCGTTCCCGTTTCGGGGTCGATGTGACCCACCACGCACGCTCCGAACTCGTGGGCCGTGATCGCGAGCTGGGCATCATGCGCGACGCCTTCGAGCGTGCCCGCCACGAGCGGACTCCCCAGCTGGTCACGCTGGTGGGCGTACCCGGGATTGGCAAGAGCCGGCTCGTGTACGAGCTCTCGCGGATCGCCGACGCCGATCCGGACATCATCACCTGGCGCCAGGGCCGGTGCCTTGCCTACGGCGAGGGCGTCGCTTACTGGGCGCTCGGCGAGATGGTCAAGGCGCAGGCGGGGGTCCACGAGCGCGATACCGAAGCGGAGGCCGCCGGGAAGCTCCGCGCTGCGATCGACGACATCCTTCCCGCTGCCGCCGACGCGAGCTGGGTCGAGTCGCACTTGCGCCCGCTGCT
>DATKBB010000092.1:0-10670 GCA_035514295.1 Candidatus Limnocylindria bacterium
ATAGTTGGAAGCCGGACCCAGCCGCGGCACGGCCACGATGCGCGCCGCTCGCTGAGAGGTCAGGACGCCGTACATGGCGTATGTCGGCACGGGCACCAGGGCGGCCGAGGCGGCCGGCAGGAACGCCTTGGCAATCATGTCGAGGACCTCGTCGGCGCCGGCACCGACGACCAGTTCATGGGGAGCGACGCCCACGTAGTCGGCCGCCGCCGCGGTCAACTCTGCGTACGAAGAGTCCGGGTACTCGTTGAGTGGTGGATCGAAGCTAGCCTCGGCCAACTCGTCGGCCACGAAGGCCGGCGGCAGGGGAGAGGTGTTGGTGTCGAAGCGCAGGATGCGGGCCGGGTCCAGCCCGTAGCGCGCGGCGATCGCGGCGTTGGACGGCTCCCAAGTGTAGACCTGCGATGCGGGGGCGGACATGCCGACAGTGTCGCCCACGCGGCGCCGCGACGTGCGGCGAGCAACTCCAGCACTAAGGCTCGGGGATCTCTGCTGAACGGCTAGCCGGCGTCTTCCTTGCGGTGCGCCTCGATGATCTTCTGGGCCACGTGCGTCGGCACTTCCTCGTAGTGATCGAGGGTGGCCGTGAAGCCGCCCCGGCCGGCGGTCAGCGAGCGCAGCTCGGTGGCGTAGGTGAACAGCTCGGCCTGTGGCACGTGGGCGCGCACGACCTGCATGCCGTCGGCCGAGTCCATGCCCATCACCCGCCCGCGGCGCGTGTTGAGGTCGCGGTTGACGTCGCCCATGAACTCCTCCGGCACGCGCACGGCAACGTCCATGATCGGCTCGAGCAGCACCGGCTGCGCGTCCTGGATGCCCTTGCGCGTGGCCAGTGAGCCGGCCAGTCGGAACGACAGCTCGTCCGAGTCGACGGTGTGGAAGGAGCCGTCGTAGAGGGTCGCCTTGAAGTCGACCACCGGGTAGCCTGCAATGGGGCCCTTCTCGGCCACGTCGCGCACGCCCTTCTCGACGCCGGGGAAGTACTGGCGCGGTACCGCCCCACCCACGACGCGCTCGCCGAACTGCACGCCGCCGCCGGGATTCGGCTCGATCTCCAGCCAGACGTGCCCGAACTGGCCGCGCCCGCCGGTCTGCTTCTTGTGCCGACCCTCCGTCTTGGTGGCGCTGCGGATCGTCTCGCGGTACGGCACGCGCGGCGCGCGCGTCACGACGGCGGCGCCGAACTTGCGCTTGAGCCGCTCGATGAGCACGTGAATCTGGTTCTCGCCCTGCGCCCAGAGCAGTTGCTCGCCGGTCTCCGCCTGGCGATCGACGCGCACGCTGGGCTCCTCCTCGAGCATGCGGTTGAGCGCGCTGCCCATCTTGTCCAGGTCCGCCTTCGACTGCGGCTCGATGGCCACCGGCAGGCTGGGCTGCGGGAAGTCGAGTGGAGGCAGCGCCAGCGGCTTGTCGCGGCTGCTCAGGCTGTCGCCGGTATAGGTATGCACGAGCTTGGCCACCGCCCCGATCTCGCCCGCGCTGATGGTGCCCACCGGCTCGGTGTCCTTGCCCTTGATGCGCAGCACCTGGCCGATGCGCTCTTCCTCGCCGCGGCCCGGGTTCCAGATGTGGTCGTGCGAGCTGATCCGGCCCGAGAAGACACGGAAGAACGTCAGCCGGCCCACGAACGGGTCCGCCGTCGTCTTGAAGACCTGTGCCAGCAGCGGCCCTGCCGGATTGGGCGGCACCTCGACCTCGTTGTCCTTGGGGTCGGTGGCCTTGACCGGCTTCTCCTCGTCGGGGGAGGGGAGGTAGCGGACCATGGCGTCGAGCAGCCCCTCGATGCCGATGTCGCGCGCGGCCGAGACCACCATCACCGGCGCCAGGATGCTGTCGCGTACGCCACGATGGAGGCAGGCCTCCAGCTCTGCGTCGCTGACCTCCTCGCCCTCGAGGTATTTGGTCAGCACGTCATCGTCGGCCTCCGCCGCCGCCTCCAGCAGCTGGTCGCGGCGCAGGGCGACCTCGTCGGCCAAGTCCTCAGGGATGGTCACCTCGCTGCGCTTGCCGCCTTCCCACACCCACGCCTTGCGATGGACCAGGTCGACGTAGCCCCGGAAGCCGTCGGCCTTGCCGATTGCGACCTGGAGCGGCGCGATCTTGCTGCCGAAGGACGCGCGCAGGGCGTCCAGCGCCGCGGTCGGGTCGGCGTTCTCGCGCTCGCACCTCGTGATCACGAAGATGGCCGCCGTGCCGTGGGAGCGGCCCAGGCTGATCGCCCGCTCCGTGCCCGCCTCCACGCCGCCCGAGGCGTCCATCGCCAGCAGGGCGGCGTCCGCCGCCGCAAAGCCCTGCACCACCTCGCCGGCAAAGTCGGCGTAGCCGGGCGTATCGATCAACGTGATGCGCTGGCCGTCGTGCTCGAGCGTGGCGACGGCCAGCGAGAGGGACAGCTTGCGCTTGTGCTCCTCCGGCTCGAAGTCGAGGCTGGCCGTGCCATCGTCCACCTTGCCCAGGCGGGTGATGGCCTTGGTGGCGTAGAGCAGGTGCTCGGCCAGGGTCGTCTTGCCCGAGTCGGAGTGACCGGCTAGGACGACGTTGCGCAGGCGCGGCATGTCGGCGGCATTCATGCGAAGGGCGGCCCTCCGGAGCGTATGGGCGTGTACGGGACCCTCCGGCCGGCAATCTGGGAGCCGTGGGGGCCCTGGAACGGTGCGGCCATCATATAGAATCGCGCCCAATGTCCGGTCATTCCAAGTGGTCCCAGATCAAGCGCCAGAAAGGCGCCAATGACGCCAAGCGCGGCGCGATGTTCACCAAGGTGGCGCGCGAGATCAGCATCGCCGCGCGCGAGGGCGGCGGCGATCCGGATGCCAACTATCGGCTGCGCCTGGCAATCGAGAAGGCTCGCGGCGTGAACATGCCGGCCGACAACATCAAGCGCGCCATCGAGCGGGCAGCAGGCGGCTCGGCGGCCGAGCAGTACGAGGAGATCATCTACGAGGGCTACGGCCCGGGCGGCGTGGCCATCCTCGTTGAAGCAGCCACCGACAACCGCAACCGCACAGTGGCGGACGTCCGCTCACTGTTCACGCGCGCCGGCGGGCAGCTGGCCGGCTCGGGGGCGGTGGCCTGGCAATTCGAGCCACGTGGCGTGGTGGCCGTGCCGCGTGACGGGCAGGACCCCGACACGATTGCGCTGACGGCCATCGACGCGGGCGCGGACGACGTCGAGCTGGACGGAGACCCGATCGAGATCCTGACCGAACCCGGCCAGCTGGAGGCCGTCCGCCGGACGCTGGAGGAGCAGGGCCTGACCGTCGAGTCGGCCGAGGTGGCGATGCAGCCCAAGAACGCCATCGAGGTGGACGAGAACACCGCCCGCCAGAACCTGCGCCTGCTCGAGTCGCTTGAGGATCTCGACGATGTCCAGCGCGTGACGGCCAACTTCGACCTGCCGGCCGAGATCCTGGCCGAAGTCGCCGCCTCTTGACTTCAGCCGGCGGTCCTCCGCGGTGATCGTGCTGGGCATCGACCCAGGCACCGCGGCCACCGGTTACGGTCTCGTCGAACGGGCGGGCAGCAGGCTGCGCGTCATCGACTACGGCTGCGTGGTGACCACGCCCGAATTCGAGCTGCCCCAGCGTCTGCTCTACATCCACCGGGCGGTGGGCGAGCTCATCGAGCTGCACCGGCCACAGATGCTCGGTGTCGAGCGGCTCTTCTTCAACCGCAACGTGCAGACCGCCTTCGCGGTTGGCCAGGCGCGCGGGGCGGTGCTGCTCGCCGCGGCCCAGCACGGGCTGCCCGTCTTCGAGTACGGCCCGCACGAGGTCAAGATGGCCGTTACGGGCTACGGCCGGGCGGGGAAGGAGCAGGTCCAGCGCATGGTCCAGGTCGTGCTCGGCATGTCCGTCCTGCCCCGGCCGGACGACGCCGCCGATGCGCTGGCGGTGGCCATCTGCCTGGCCCACGCCCAGCGTCCCGCCGCCTGATCGGCGGCTGAGCGCTCCGCCGTGATCGCCTACGTAGAAGGGAAGGTAGCCTCCGTCGGCGCGGACTCGGCCGTGCTGGAGGCCGGCGGTGTGGGCTACCGAGTCTTCTGCGGACCGGGCACCTTGGCCGGCCTGCGCGAGGGCGACAAGGCACGCCTGCTTACCCATCACCTCGTGCGCGAGGACCTGCAGGCGCTGTACGGCTTCCGGACCTCGGAGGAGCTGGCCTTCTTCGAGCTGCTGTTGACCGTCACCGGGGTGGGCCCCAAGGTGGCCCTCGCCATCGTCTCCTCGCGGCCGGCGTCGGACCTCCAGCTGGCCGTCTTCCAGGGCGACGAAGCCGTTCTGACAGCCGTGTCGGGCGTGGGCAAGAAGCTGGCCGCGCGGATAGTGCTGGAGCTGAAGGATAAGGTGATCGTCGCCGGCGGCGCGGCCGGGATAGCGGCGGGTGGCGGTGCCGGTGCGGCCGAGACGGAGGTGGTCGCCGCCCTTCAGGCGCTTGGCTATTCGTCGGGTGAGGCGCGCGACGCGGCCCGCGGGGCGGTATCGGCACTGCCCCCCGGCGCATCGCTGGAAGAGCGGGTCAAGGGCGCGCTGCGCGCCCTGCGCCGGGACTGAGGCAGGCGACAGCCGCCTGCCAGGGCTGTCGTCCGGCCGACCGTGCAGGCGCGTGCGATCGGCCGTTCTCCCCGTCCGCAGATCGACCGATCGGCTGTCGGGAGAGTGCTCGCTGCGGCGCGTCAGTCGGCCTAACTTCGCCTCCTGCTGAAAACAGTCAGCCAGACAAGAGGAAAGGAAGAACGAAAGATGACCGCCGTCAGCACACCGCTCAGCACTGGAGTCGACAGCCACGCCTTCCGGCGCGGGCTGATCTCAGGCCTCCTGGCCGGCCTGTTTCTGGCCGCCAGCATCGTCGCCGGCACCATGGCCGCCGGCCTCCTGACCGTCGACCAGCCCATGGTCCAGACGCACGTGACGCAGGCCGATCCGGTCATCGCCCCGCGCATTCAGTCTGCGCCAGTGGTGGAGTCGTACACCGACATGGGGCTGCGCCAGGCACCCGTCGTCGCGCCCTACACCGACTTCGGCCTGCGTAACCAGCCGGCAGTCGAGCCCTACACGGACTTCGGGCAGCGCAACCCGGCGGCGGCGCCCATCGACGTCCACAACCCGTTTCAGAAGGGTCCCATCCGGGCCTACTGACCGCCGACAACCGAATAACCCGCCCTAGAGTTCGGGAGGTGCCTGGGGGCACCTCCCGAACATCCGTTCGCTTCGGGCCTGGCTCTGCTAGACTCGGCGCCGATGGAGGATCTTGACCGGTCGGTGGCGGCCAACGCCCTGACGCTCGAGGAAACGGCGGTCGAAACGTCCCTCCGACCCCGCTCGCTGGCCGACTACGTGGGCCAGCCCACGGTCAAGCAGAACCTTCAGATCCTGCTCTCGGCCGCCCGTCAGCGCGGCGAGGCAGCGGACCACGTGCTGCTCTACGGGCCGCCCGGCCTGGGCAAGACGACCCTGGCCAACATCATCGCCCGCGAGCTGGGCGTCAACCTGCACACCACCAGCGGGCCGGCCATCGAGCGACCGGGAGACCTGGCCGCCATCCTGACCAACATCGAAGAGCGCGACATCCTCTTCATCGACGAGATCCACCGCCTCAACCACTCGGTCGAGGAGATCCTCTACCCGGCGATGGAGGACTTCGCCATCGACGTGATGATCGGCCGGGGGCCCAGCGCGCGCAGCCTGCGCCTGACCCTCAAGCCGTTCACCGTGGTGGGCGCGACGACCCGCGCCGGGCGGATCGGCGGGCCGCTGCGCGACCGCTTCGGCGCCGTCTACCGCCTCGACTACTACTCCGAGGAGGAGCTGGCCACGATCATCAAGCGCTCGGCCGGCATCCTGGCGGTGGAGATCGAGGAGGAGGCCGTAGCCATGCTCGCCCGCCGGGGCAGAGGCACGCCGCGCGTCGTCAACCGGCTGCTGCGCCGCGTGCGCGACTACGCCCAGGTGCGCTCCACTGGTCGCATCGGAGGCGACGAGGCTCAGGCAGCCATGAAGCAGATGGACATCGACGACGAGGGCCTCGACACGACGGATCGCCGGCTGCTCGCCGCGATCATCCAGAAGTTCGGTTCGGGCCCGGTCGGCGGGGCGGCCGTGGCGGCGGTCATCGGCGAGGAGATCGACACAATCGAGGATGTCTACGAGCCGTACCTGCTCCAGATCGGTTTCCTGGACCGCACGCCGCAGGGACGGGTCGCGACGGAGCGCGCGCGCGAGCACCTGCGCGGGCTGGGCTACGAGGTCCCCGCCCCGCGGCGCTTCGAACGGACCGATGCGGGGCTATGGGACGGCCTGACCTCGGATGGACGGAGCGAGTCAGAGATGCGCGCGTGACGCTGCCCGCCGACATGCGGCCGGGCGCGCCTCCGCTATCCGGCGCGCCCACATCCTCAGGCACCGAGCAACTGGCCGTGGTCACCAGGGGGCTGGTCAAGCGTTACGGACGACAGCCGGCTCTGGCCGGGCTTGACATGAACGTGCCGCGCGGGCGGGTCTACGGCTTCCTCGGACCCAATGGCTCGGGCAAGACGACCACGCTGCGCCTGCTGGTGGGCCTGATGCGTCCGGACGGTGGTTCGCTGGAGCTCTTCGGCCGGCCCTACGACTGGCGTGACCGGCGGCGCCTGTTCGCCGTTGGTTCGCTGATCGAGACGCCGTCGTTCTATCCCTACATGTCGGGGCGCGACAACCTGCGCGTGCTGGCCGCGGCCGGTCCGCCCACGCCGGCGAACAGGGTGGACGAGGTGCTCGACTACGTGGGCCTGACGGGTCGAGCACGTAGCAAGGTGAGCACCTACTCGCTGGGCATGAAGCAGCGCCTGGGCATCGCCGCCGCGCTGCTCTCCGATCCACAGCTGTTGCTGCTCGACGAGCCGGCCAACGGGCTGGACCCGGCCGGCATCGTGGCGCTGCGTGAGTCGCTCCGCGTGCTGACCGGGGCGGGCAAGACCGTGCTGATCTCCAGCCACATCCTGCCCGAGGTGGAGCAGCTGGCAGACGTGGTTGGGATCATCGATCGAGGCCGCCTACTGCGCGAGGGACCGCTGCACAGCCTGCTGGAGGAGACCGGCCGAGTACGCGTCCGGGTGGCCGTCGAAGAGATGCCTCGCGCGGCCGAGATCCTGCGCCGGCTCGTGCCCGACACGTCGCTCTACGGCGTCGACAGCGGCGAGGGCGCCGGCTGGTTCACTGTTCCGCTGCCGGCGACGCGTGCGCGCGACATCAACCAGACGCTGGCCGAGTCCGGCATCTTTGCCGCCGGGCTGGAACCGGGCAGTGACCTGGAAAGCCTCTTCCTGGAGATCACCGGTCCGGGAGGCGGGGCATGAGGCTGATCGGGGCGGAGCTCCTCAAGCTCCAGCGGCGGCTGGCCACCTACGTGGTGCTGGGCGTGCTGCTCGTGCTGATGGCGCTGATCTACATCGTCGTCGGGCTGACGCCGCGCAGCGAGTTCGGCAATCCGATCGGCGACGTGCTGCAGTTCCCGGCGGCCTACAACACGCTGGGCCAGTTCATCTTCGGCCTGGGCAGCCTGCTGGCCGTGGCCTACGCGGCGGCCGTCGCCGGCGCCGACTGGAGCTGGGGCGTGCTGCGCAACGTGATCAGCCGCGGCGAGAGCCGCGTGCTGTACATCCTGGCCAAGGGCGCCGGGCTGGCCATCGTCTTCGCCATCGGCGTGCTGATCGCCTATGCGGTGGGCATCGTGCTCATCCTGGTCTCGGCGGGGATGCAGGGCGGCTCGGCCGGCAACCCGTTCGGTCCCACTGCGCTGCGCCAGCTGATCGACTCGCTGCTGTTCGGCTATCCCGTCCTGCTCGAGCGCGCGGCGCTGGGCTTCGCCGTGGCGGTCCTGCTCAAGAGCCAGCTGGCAGGCGTGGTGGTGGGCATCGTGCTGTACGTCGGTGAGGGCATCCTGGGCGGCATCCTGCTGGGCATCACCCTCGTCGGTCGGTTCGGCAGTGGCGAGTTCGACCTCGAACCGATCGGCCCGGAGTGGTATCAGTTCCTACCCTTCAGCATCGGCGACAGCCTGATCTCGCCCAGCGCTCCGGCCAGCCCCGTGGACGGCGGCTTCGAGGGCTTCTTCCTCCGCCCGGTGCCCTTCGAGCAGGCGCTCGTCGGCGTCCTGATCTACCTCGCCGTGGCCATGGTGCTGAGCGCCATCTCGCTCCATCGGCAGGAGATCAGCGCTTGATCACCGCTTCCCAGCGCACGGGCACCGCCGCGGCCGGGGGGCCACTGTCCTTCACGCTCAGCCGTCCCGCGCCGGCAGACGGCTCGACGCGCGCCCGACTGGGACACCTGAGCACGCCGCATGGCGAGGTCGCCACGCCGGTCTTCATGCCGGTGGGCACCAACGCGACGGTCAAGGCGCTCGATCCCGACGACCTGCACGAGGTGGGCGCCCAGATCATCCTGGCCAACACGTACCACCTCTACCTGCGGCCGGGCCACCAGCGCATCGAGCGGCTGGGCGGGCTGCATCGCTTCATGGCCTGGGACCGGCCCATCCTGACCGATTCGGGCGGCTTTCAGGTGGTCAGCCTGGGCGAGCTGCGCGCCGTAGACGACGAGGGCGTCACCTTCCGCTCGCACCTCGATGGCTCGCTCCACCACTTCACGCCCGAACACGCCATCGCCGTCCAGCAGGCCCTGGGCTCGGACATCGCGGTCTGCCTCGATCAGCCGGTGCCGCCGCACGCTTCGACACGCGCCGCCGTCGCCGAGGCGACGCAGAGGACCCACGAATGGGCCGAGCGCTGCCTGGCGGCTCACCGGCGGCCGGAGCAGGCGCTCTTCGGCATCGTGCAGGGCGGGCTGGAAGAGGACCTGCGGGCCGAGTCCACGCGGGTCATCGCCTCGCTGCCCTTCGACGGTATCTGCATTGGCGGGCTCGCCGGCGACGAGACGCCCGCCCAGCGGCGGGCCGCCCTCGACGTGTGCGTGCCGCTGCTGGCCGAGGATCCGCGGCCGCGCTACCTGATGGGCCTGGGCTCGCCGGCTGACCTCCTCGACGCGGTGGATGCGGGCATCGACATGTTCGACTCCGTGCTGCCGGCGCGTGTGGCGCGCAACGGCACGCTGTGGCTGCCCGACGGGCGCATCAACCTGCGCAACTCACGCTTCCTCGACGACCCGGCGCCGGTGCAGGAGGGCTGTCGCTGCCGCGCTTGCCGCTCCTTCTCGCGGGCCTACCTGGCTCACCTCCTGCGCGCCGACGAGCTGCTCTTCTATCGGCTCGCAACTTGTCACAACCTGACCTTCCTCATAGACTTCATGGCAAGGATCCGCTCGGCCATTGCCGAGGGGACGTTCCCTGAACTGGTGCGCGAGCACTCCGCTCGGCGTGCCTCTCCAATTCCCTCGGAAGGGCCGGCAGAGTGACAGGCAAGCTGGCGCGAAGAGGGAGTGAACTGGTAGTGAAGCGGCGTCGGCTAGCCTGCCGAATGCGCCGCGGAGGCGGAGGCAATGGGATCCAAGGATCGCCCCCACCGAGAACAGAAGAAGAAGCCCAAGTCGCAGGCCAAGCAGCCCAGGCTGGAGTCACTACTGGAGGCACCCCCGCCTTCGGTCGAGGTGATCAAGCCAAAGCGCAAGCCGCGTCACGAGCGGGAACCGGAGCCGGAAGAGGAGTAAGCCTCGGCCGCCCCGGTCACAGCCAGGAGGAACACCAGGCATGACGATCACCGGGGCCGGCAGGACGACCGGCGTAGAGGGGAACGGAGTGGAGCGAGCGAGCGGCGAACGGGCCAAGGCCGTCGACGCGGCCATCCTGGCCATCGAGAAGCAGTTCGGTCGCGGCTCGATCATGAAGCTCGGCTCGTCGGAGCGGCAGGCGGTCGACGCCATTCCCACGGGCTCCATCGCGCTGGACCTGGCGCTGGGCGTGGGCGGCGTGCCGCGCGGCCGAATCACGGAGATCTTCGGCCCGGAGTCCTCGGGCAAGACGACGCTCTGTCAGCACGTCCTGGCGGAGGCCCAGCAGCGCGGCGGCGTGGTCGCCTTCATCGACGTCGAGCACGCCCTGGATCCCGGATATGCGCGCGCCTGCGGAGTCAACGTCGACGAGCTGCTGGTCAGCCAGCCGGACACGGGCGAGCAGGCGCTCGAGATCACGGAGACGCTCATCCGCTCGGGCGGGGTGGACTGCGTCGTGGTGGACTCCGTGGCGGCGCTGGTGCCGCGGGCGGAGATCGAGGGCGAGATGGGCGACTCGTTCATGGGCGTCCAGGCCCGCCTGATGAGCCAGGCGCTGCGCAAGCTGACCGGCGCCGTCAGCCGCTCCAATACGGCACTCGTCTTCACCAACCAGCTGCGCGAGAAGATCGGCGTGATGTTCGGCAATCCGGAGACCACGCCCGGCGGCCGCGCGCTGAAGTTCTACGCCAGCGTGCGCCTCGACATCCGGCGTATCGAGACCATCAAGAGCGGCACGGATTCGATCGGCAACCGGGTGCGCGTGAAGGTGGTCAAGAACAAGGTCGCGGCACCCTTCCGGGTGGCGGAGTTCGACGTCATGTACGGCGAGGGCATCAGTCGCGAGGGCGGCCTGCTGGACGTGGGCGTCGCCTCGGACGTTGTCAGCAAGACCGGCGCCTGGTTCAACTACGGCGACACGCGCCTGGGCCAGGGCCGCGAGCAGGCCAAGGACTTCCTGCGCCAGAA
>DATKBB010000093.1:0-4976 GCA_035514295.1 Candidatus Limnocylindria bacterium
GGCGCCTCGCCGGCCATCGGCGGAGCCGGACCGGGGCTCTTCGCGGCGGCCATGTTCGCGGGTCGGTCGCTCGGTCAGCTGCTGAGCCGGCGCTTCGCCGAACGTGAGCTGCTGGTTGGCTCGGGGCTGCTGGCTGCGGCAGGCATCGCGCTGGCGGCCTGGTCGCCCACGGCCGAAGCGGCGCTGCTGGGCCTCGTCGTGGCCGGCTCAGGCGTGTCGCTGGCTGCGCCGGCCCTGTTCAGCCGGGCCGGCCGTCTCGCCGGCGACGCCTCACGGGGCGCGGCAATCTCGACGCTGACCACCATGGGCTACATGGGCTTCGTCATAGGTCCCCCGATCGTCGGCTTCATCGCCGGCCTCAGCGACCTGCGCATGTCGTTCACCGCGCTGGCGGTGCTGGCGCTGGGACTGGCTGCGGCCGCCCGACTGGCCATTCCGCCAGGCAAGCCGGCTTTCGAGCTGGAGGAGGAGCTGCCACCGGTCGCCCGCGCCTGACCGCCTCAGGCGCAGGCCGGCAGCCAGAGCGGCGAGGTCGTGCCCATCGCGATGGCGAGCAGGAAGAGGACGTTGAGCACCAGACCGGTGTAGGCCAGGAATCGGCGCGGCCCGCCGTTGCCGGGCTCGTCGGTGACCGATTGTCCGCCCTCGCCGCGCCACAGCCGGTAAGACGCAACCAGCGCCGCGCCGGCCAGCGCGCCGGTGCCCAGACCGATCGCGACCCACAGCAGAGCGCCGGGCGCGGCGCCCAGGGTCCGGTCGCCCAGTTGCAGGAAGCACAGCGGCTCGCCCACGATCCAGGACAGCCATAGCTGGAGCGTCCAGGCCCACGCCCCGCCGGTGACGGCGAAGATCAGAGGCAGAGTGTCGCGTCGGCGGCCGGCTGCCTTCATGCCGCACCCAGCGGCGGCAGCAGGTAGGCCACGGCCAGGATCACCAGCCAGGCGGCCACCACGAAGTACCACAGCAGCACGACGTGGTCGAGAGCCATCAGGCGCTGTCGGTCGAAGAGGCCTTGGCCGGCCTGCACGGCGACGGCCGCGCTGACGCCGACGATCACCAGCAACAGCAGTGCCCGTGTTGCGGTGAGCACCCATTGCATCGCCGCATACGAGCTGCCGCGCGGGTCGGGCAGGTGGGCCAGCGCCTGGTCCAGCAGCAACGCGAGCGCCATCAATCCCACCGCCACCGACCCGGCCACCGCGAGAGCCATGCGCCCGCCGCCCGAACCGCCGCGTGCCCAACGGAGCGCCAGCCGAGCCGCCACGGCACCCAGCAGGACCAGTCCCAGCGCGACGAGCTGAAGCGGGAGCGGGCCGCCGACCTGCCCGGAAGGCGGCCAGGCGGGCGCCAGCAGGGCCAGGTAGAGGTAGCTGAAAACGAGGTTCATGACGATCAGCCCGACCACGCCCAGGCCGAGGGCCAGCCCCCACCACGGCGTCGAGACCGGCCCACTCACGCGCCAGGGCAGGTCAGGCTGGCCCAGCGTCCGTCCTGGGTTGACCGGCTGGAGGTCCTCCGCGCGCGGCCACAGCCACCAGCCCACGATCAGCGGCATCGCCAGCAGAGCCGGCAGGGCCAGCAGGTAGAGATCGGCGATGAAGGCGAAGCCGGCAACGGCGATCATCAGAGCAAGCGCCAGCGGCGCGATCGTGGTGCCCGGCAGGATGACGTTGTGCACCGGTCGCGTGTCCATCAACGAGGTGGCCAGCGTCTCGCGGCTGAGCTCGTCGTCGGGCGACCCTTCGGCCTGCCCCCCGACACCCTCCGCCGGCGCCCAGTCGCCTGCGTGCGCCGGCTGGAAGTCAGCCGCCTGGGGCTCGCCTCGCTCGTGCCAGAGCGGCTCGCGGCTGCGCACATCGGGGATGACGCGGAAGTTGTACGACTCGGGCGGCGAGGCCGTGGCCCACTCCAGCGTGCTGGCCCGCCAGGGGTTCGGCCCGGCCTCGGGACCGCCGCGCCAGGCGCGGAACATCGAGAACAGGATCAGCAGGAAGCCGGCGGCGAACACGAACGCGCCGACCGTGGAGATGAAGTTCATCTCGTCCCAGCCCAGTCCTGCCTCGTAGGTGTGCACTCGCCGGCGCATGCCCAGCAGGCCAAGGTTGTGCTGCAGCAGGAACGTCGCGTTGAAGCCGATGAAGGTCAGCCAGAAGGCCAGCTTGCCCAGGCGCTCGTCCAGCAGCCGGCCAAAGACCTTGGGGAACCAGTAGTAGATGCCCGCGAAGATGGGAAACACCACGCCGCCCACGAGCACGTAGTGGAAGTGGGCAGTCACGAAGTAGGTGTCGTGGGCCTGCAGGTCGAAGGGCACCGAGGCGACCATCACGCCGGTCAGGCCACCGAAGGTGAAGGTCAGCAGGAAGCCGAGCACGAAGAGCATGGCCGTATTCAGCTGCAGGCGACGGGCGGCAAGCAGCGTTGCCAGCCAGGCGAAGACCTGGATGCCGCTGGGGATGGCGATCATCATGCTCGAGGCGGAAAAGATGGTCAGGCCCAGCCAGGGCAGGCCGGTGGCGAACATGTGGTGCACCCACAGGCCAAGGCTGAACAGCGCCGTCGACAGGATGGCCACCACGATCAGGCCGTAGGCCACGATCGGGCGCCGCGTGAAGGGCACCAGGATCATCGACACCACGCCGGTCGCGGGCAGGAACTGGATGTACACCTCGGGGTGCCCAAATATCCAGAACAGGTGCTGCCAGAGCAGCGGCTGCCCGCCCAGCGCCGCGTCGTAGAAGGGCAGGGCCAGCTTGCGCTCCAGTTCCAGCAGGACGCTGCCCGTGACGATGGAGGGGAAGGCCAGCAGAATGGCAATGCCGATGGCCAGGATGCTCCAGACGAACAGCGGCAGCCGGTTCCAGGTCATGCCCGGCGCCCGATTGCGCGCGATGCAGACCACGATCTCGACGGCCCCGATGATCGCGCTGATTTCGGCCATGGTGACGGCGATCAGCCAGAAGTCGAGCCCCAGGTCAGGCGAGTGGGCGGCGCTGGTCAGCGGCGGGTAGGCGAACCAGCCGCCGTCGGGGATGTGGCGAGGCAGCGGGTCGCCGGGCAGGAAGAAGTTGGCGATGTCGGCCAGCGTCGGGAAGTAGAGCAGCAGGCCGCCGAAGAGGAATAGCCAGTAGCCCAGCGCATTCAGTCGTGGGAAGGGCATGTCGCGAGCGCCGATCATCAGCGGCACGAAGTACATGCCCAGTCCTTCGACCATGGGCACGGCGAAGAAGAACATCATCGCCGTGCCGTGGGTGGTGAACAGCTGGGCGAACTCGGGCGCGCCCACGAGGTCGTTCTCCGGCACGGCCAGCTGCGTGCGCAGGACCAGCGAGTCGAGCCCGCCGATGAGGAAGAAGAAGATGGCCGTGGCAACGAAGCGCGCGCCCACCGGTTTGTGGTTGACGGCGCCCAGCCAGCCGATGATGCCGGCCGGCGTCCGCCACGCCCTGTCGAGCGCAGCGCTGCTTGGTCGCGCCACGCCTAACCCGCCGACCGGAAGAAGATCAGCCAGGTCGCCACCAGCGCGACCTGCAGGACGACCAGCAGCAGCACGGCCCGGGCCGAGCCGGGGCTGACGCGCATGCCCTCACCGCGCCTGATCGAGCGCAGAGCACGCGGCCCGACTATGACCAGCTCGGCCAGCAGCGCCATCAGTAGCAGCAGGATCAGCCAGGGGAAGAAGGTCAAGGCGAGTGCTCCGCCAGCCAGGCCTCGAACTCCTCGGGCGTCTGGGCGATGACCGTCAGGCCCATCTCGGTGTGGCCTACGCCGCAGTACTCCGCGCATCGGCCCTCGTAGGTACCCGGCGACTCGGCCCGGATCCAGGCTTCGTTGACGACGCCCGGGATCAGGTCGGTCTTGCCGCTCAGCCGGGGGACCCAGAAGCTGTGGATGACATCGTCGCCGTGGAGCCGGAGCAACACCGGTCGGCCGGTCGGGATGCGCACCTCGTCGGTCAGCTGGACACCGCTGGCCGGGTAGAGCACCTCGTAGCTGTACTGCCTGCCGCGGATCTCGATCTCAAGCTCGGCCGGGCCGTCGGGCTGGGCCAGGGCGGCCATGCCCTGCAGGGTCAGGACCCACAGCACCGGCAGCACCAGCAGCGGCAGCACGATCCCGCCGCCGACCACGAGCAGGATGCCGTTCAGGCGCGACTCGGGCAGCTCCCGGCTGCGCCGCCCGCGCCACAGGGCCGCCAGCAGCAGGACGGTGACGAGGGCCATCACGCCGGCTGCCAGGGCGAACATGAACCAGGTCAGGTTGGCGATGCCCCGCGCTTCGGGGCTGCCCGGGTCGAGCGCCGAGAAGCGGCCCTCGCAGGCGGTCAACAGCAGACCCGCCGCGACGAGGCTCGCTAGCCGAACTGTCGCAAAGCTGCGCCACGCAAATGGCGGCGAAGGCAACGGCCACTCCTCTGGGCTGGCTGGCGACACTTGCCTTGTGCTCGGGCACATGACTCTAGCACGCCGACCCTCTCAGCGACGCGACTGGACGGAGCCGTAATGCGCCTTGTAGGCTGGCCGGCTCGTGTCCGGCGGCCAGCTCGCCAGCCGGGCGGTCATGGTCAACAAGGAGGGACTCGCATCGATGATGTTCCAGCGTTTCGGTGAGCGGCTGCTCGTCCGGCTCGAGAGCGGCGAGCCGGTGGTCGAGTCGATCACTGCCCTGCTCGAGGAGGAGGGCATTGGCTTTGCCGTGCTCAACGGCCTTGGCGCTGCCCGCTACGTCCGGCTGGCCTACCTCGACGTCGAACAGAAGCGATACGAGGCTCACGAGGTGGAGGAGCAGCTGGAGGTGGTCAGCCTGATCGGCAACGCCGCGCTGCGCGACGGCAAGCCCTTCCTGCACGTCCACGTCAGCATGGGCCGGCGCGACCTGTCGCTGTTCGGCGGCCACCTGCAGGAACTGATCGCCAATCCGACCATCGAAGTCTGGGTGCAGCCAGAAGCCGAGCCGGCGCTGCGCGTCTTCGACGACGA
>DATKBB010000094.1:0-11351 GCA_035514295.1 Candidatus Limnocylindria bacterium
CGGCGTGGAGCCAGTCGGCGATGCCGCACCCGCCGGCGACGCGGCCGCCGAGGTTCGCGTGATGCCCCTCGCCGACGTGAGCCTGGCCGGCGAGCACAACACCAGCAACGTCCTGGCGGCGGTTGCCGTCGGCCTGCTGCACGACGTGCCGCCGGCGGCCATCCGCCGGGCGGTGCGCGGCTTCAGCGGCGTGGAGCACCGCCTCGAGCCGGTGGCCGAGGTGGACGGCGTGCGCTTCGTCAACGATTCGATGGGCACCCAGCCCGACGCCGTCATCGCGGCACTGCGCGCCTTCGAGCCGCCGATCGTGCTGATCGCCGGCGGCCGGGCCAAGGGCCTCGCCCTCGACGAGCTTGCGCAGGTGGTCGCTCAGCGCGCGGCGGCCGTGCTGCTGCTGGGCGAGAGCGCCGACGACATGCAGCGCACGTTCGGTGCGGCCGGCGCGCAGCGCATAGAGCGTGTGCCGGACATGGCCGCGGCCGTCGTGCGCGGCGCAGCCCTGGCGCACGAGCTGCTGAGCAGCGGGGTGGGCCGCGAGCCCGCGACGGTCCTGCTCAGCCCGGCCGCGGCCAGCTTCGACATGTTCGTGGACTACGCCGCTCGCGGACTTGCCTTCAAGCGGGCCGTGGCGGACCTGACCGCGGCCGGCGAGCAGGAGCAATGAGCGCCTGGGCGGGAGGTCTGGGCCGCGGAGCACGCGGCGCCGCCCGCGGCCGAGCGAAGGGCGAGCCCAAGCGGCAGGCTGCGCGCCAGGCCAGCCGCGGGCCGCAGCCGGTGGTCGCCCGCGGACCGCAGCGCGAGCGCCACGAGGCGGACTACGTGCTGCTACTGGCCGTGGCAGCGCTGGCCGCGCTGGGCGTGCTGATGGTCTATTCGAGCACCGGCGTCAGCGCCCTGCTGGAGCGCGACGATCCTTTTGCGGTGGTCGGACCGCAGGCCATGTGGGCCGTGCTGGGCGTGATCGTGATGTTGGTCATGATGCGCGTGGACTACCGCTACCTGCGCATGCTGTCGGTGCCCGGCTTCGCCGTCGCCCTCGTGCTGCTCGTGCTGGTCCTGCTGCCGCCCATGGGACCGCTGCGGCCCATCGAGGTCAACGGCGCCAGCCGCTGGCTGCAGATCGGGCCGTTGCCCACGATGCACCCGGCCGAGTTCGCCAAGCTGGCCCTCGTCGTCTACCTGGCCCACTGGCTGGCCCGCCGCGGCGGCCGGGCCGGCTCGCTGGTCCACGGGTTGCTGCCCTTCCTGTGCATCGTCGGCCCCGTGCTGCTGCTGGTCATGCTCGAGCCGGACCTGGGCACCTCCGGCGTGCTGGCCCTGACCGCCTTCACGATGTTCTTCGTGGCCGGCGGCAGCCTGTGGCAGCTGGCCCTGCTCCTGCCCGCCGGATTGGCCGCCGTGGCCGTCGTGGTGCTCAACAGCGGCTACCAGCTGCAGCGCGTGCAGGCCTTTCTCGATCCGTGGGCGGACGCGCAGGGCATTGGCTTCCACACCGTTCAGGGCCTGCTGGCGCTGGGCAGCGGCGGGCTGCTGGGCATCGGCCTGGGGCAGAGCCGACAACCCGGCGAGCTGCAGCTGCCGGCCGCCCAGAACGACTATGTCTTTGCCGTCGTGGGTCAGGAGCTGGGCCTGATGGGCGGCCTGGCCGTGATCGGGCTGTTCCTGCTCCTCGCCTACCGCGGGCTGCGCGTGGCGCTGGGCGCGCCGGACACCTTCGGCTCGTTGCTGGCCACCGGCATCACCGCCTGGCTGGTGCTGCAGGCGTTCGTCAACATCGGCGTGGTAGTCGTGCTGATCCCGGTGACCGGCATCACGCTGCCCTTCCTGAGCGCCGGTGGCTCGTCGCTGCTCGTCAGCTTCGCCGCCGTCGGTATTCTGCTTTCAATATCCCGCGAGACACTTCCCCGAGGTACCTGGAACGATGCGGATGCTGATCGCCGCCGGCGGTACGGGCGGCCACGTCTACCCGGCACTGGCCGTCGCCCGGTCGCTGGCCGAGCGCACCGCTGAGGCCGAGTTCCTGTGGCTGGGGGGCCGGCGCGGGCTGGAGGCGACCATCGTCCCGGGCGCCGGCTTCGAGCTGCGCCGGCTGTGGCTGCGCTCGCTGCGCACGGTCGACCTGTCGACGCACACGCTGCTCGACCCGCTGCGCCTGGCCGCCTCCTACCCGCAGGCGCTGGCGCTGATGGCACGCTGGCGGCCGCGCGTCGTGTTCACGACCGGCGGTTACGCGGCCATCCCGGTACTCGCCGCGGCGGCCAGCCTGCGCGTGCCCAGCGTGCTGTGGGAAGGCAACCTGCTGCCCGGGCGTAGCGTGCGCGCGACGGCCCGCCTGGCCAGTGTGCTGACCGTCTCCTTCGCCGAGACCTGTGCCAGGCTGCCCGGCCGCTGCTACGTGACGGGCACGCCCATCCGCTCCTTCCGCGGCGCCGATCGCGCGGCTGCGCGGACCCGCCTGCAGCTTCCCCCGGCCGACCCCTGCCTGCTCGTCTTCGGTGGCTCGCAGGCCGTGCGCCGGCTCAACGCGGCCGTGTCGCAGGCACTGCCCGAGCTGCTCCCCCGCACGGCGGTGCTGCACGTCACCGGCCACGGCGCCTACGCCGAGGCGCTGCGCCGGCGCGAGGCGCTGCCGGCCGAGCTGCGCGGCCGCTACCGGCCCTTCGCCTTCCTGGGCGACGAGATGACCGACGCGCTGGTGGCCGCCGACCTGCTCGTGGGCCGGGCGGGCTCCTCCACGCTGGCCGAGGCGGCGGCGGTGGGCCTGCCCATGGTCGTGGTGCCCTATCCCCACGCCAGCGCGCACCAGGCGGCCAACGCGCGTCACCTGGAGAAGGCCGGCGCGGCGCGCATCGTGCCCGACGAGCGCTTCGATGCCGCCTCGCTCGTCGAGGCAGCAGCGTTGCTCGAGGACGGCGCGCAGCTCGAGGCCATGCGCGAGGCCGCCCGAAGCTTCGGCCGGCCGGGCGCGGCGGCGGCGGTGGCCGAGCTGGTGCTTGCCCTCGCCGAGCGCAGCCCGCTGCCCTCAACCGAGCTGGTCGAGCGCACCTCGCGAGCCACCGCGTGACGGCCGGCCAGGACACTGACCGGGGCACGGGCACGGGCACGGGCAGCGGCAGCGCCGGCCGGCTCGACGAGGCGGACGTCCTGCGCCTGGGCGGCGACATCCAGCGCCGGATCGGCGTCAAGACCTCGCGCAACGAGCCGCTGGCGCGCTTCACGACGATGCGTGTGGGCGGCCCGGCCGACCTTTTCGCCGAGGTACACAACCTCTTCGAGCTGCGCGCGCTGGTGCGCTTCGCACGCTCGCGCTCGCTGCCCTACTTCCTGTTGGGGCGCGGCTCGAACCTGGTCATCAGCGACGCCGGCGTGCGCGGGCTGGTGATCTACAACCGCGCCCAGGGCTATCGCTTCGAGGAGTCGCTCTTCACGGCAGATTCGGGGCTGCCCATGGCCAAGGCCGCCACGCTGGGCCGGACGGAGGAGCTGTCCGGGCTGGAGTTCGGGCTGGCCATTCCGGGCACCGTCGGTGGGGCGGTGTGGGCCAATGCCGGGGCGCACGAATCGGACGTGGCCTCGGTGATCGTCCAGGCCGGCGTGCTGCGCGCCGACGGCACGGAGCAGGCGCTGGATCGGCAGGCGCTGGTGCTGGCCTACCGCGACAGCGCCTTGAAGCACTCACCGCCCGACACGCCGGAGGTGGTCACCTGGGCCTCCTTCCGGTTGGAGCCGGCCGATCCGCAGGTGGTCGCCGGCCGGCTGGACGAGATCCGGCGCTGGCGCCAGGCGCACCAGCCGCTGGGCATGCCCTCCGCCGGCAGCGTCTTTCGCAATCCGGCCGAGGGTCCGTCGGCCGGCGCCTTGATCGATGGCCTCGGGTTGAAGGGGAGGCGGGTGGGGGGCGCAGTGGTCAGCGAGAAACACGCCAACTTCATCGTCAACGACGGGGACGGCAGGGCGGCCGACGTGCGTCGCCTGGGCGAGCAGGTACGCCGGGCGCTGCGCGAGGAGCGCGGCGTGGAGCTCGAGTTCGAGATCGCTTTCGCCGGCGACTGGTCGGGCTGGGAGGCCGAGGCGTGAGCTCGGGTGGGAAGCGGCCGCCGGTCGCGGTCCTGCTGGGCGGGCCGTCGGCCGAGCACGACGTCTCGATCGTCTCGGGGCGGGCGGTGGCGGCGGCGCTGGCCGAGCGCGGCCATGAGGTAGAGGGCTGGCTGATCGACCTGGCCGGTGGCTGGTGGCGGCTGCCCGCCGCGGCGCTCGATAGGGGGCTGGCCCAGGCGGCCTACGACCAACCGGCCGGGCTTGGCGCGGACGGCCCCTTCGATGCCGCCCGCGGGCTGGTCATGCTGCGCGAAGAGACACCGCAGCCGGTCATCTTCATCGCGCTGCATGGGCCGTTCGGGGAGGACGGCACGGTCCAGGCGCTGTGCGAGTCGGCCGGGCTGGTCTACACCGGCGCGGGCGTGGCTGCCTCGGCGGTGGGCATGGACAAGAGCCTCTTCAAGCGGCTGGTGGGTGCGCTCGGCATACCCGTGGTGCCCTGGGCGGAGGCCCACGCCGCCGACTGGCAGGCCGACCGCCAGGCGGTCGGGCGGCGGCTGATGGCCTTCGCCGAGGGCCTGCCGGATCCTCGGTTGATCGTCAAGCCGGCCCGGCTGGGTTCCAGCGTGGGTATCGCGATCGTCCACCGCCCGGCCGATCCGGCCGTACTGGGCCCCGCCCTGGACGAGGCCTTCACCTACGACGAGCTGGTCCTCGCCGAGGCCTACCTGGACCATGCCCGCGAGCTGGAGATGAGCGTGGTGGGCAACCGCGCCGAGCAACTGGAGGTGTTCGGCCCGGGCGAGGTGTTCCCCGGCCACGAGTTCTACGACTACCACGCCAAGTACGACGAGGGCGTGTCGCGCACGACGGACCGGCCGGACGTGGACGACGAGTTGCGGGCCAGCCTGCACGACCTCGCCGAGCGCGCCTTCCTGGCCATTGGCGCGAGCGGCTTCGCGCGCGTCGACTTCCTGCTGGCACGCGACGGCAGGCTGTACCTCAACGAGATCAACACCATTCCTGGCTTCACGCCGATCAGCCTCTTCCCGCTGCTCTGCGCCGAGGGCGGCTACGACTTTGGGGCCATCTCGGAACGGATCGTGGAGCTGGCCCTGGAGCGCGCGGCGCACCGTCCTACACGAGTCCTGACCCGGGCCGACCTGCCCTGATGGCCGGGCCGCCGTGAAGCTGCCCGTCCGCCGCCCGATGGGCGCCCGGCCCCGGCGCCGGCCGGTCCGCCGCCGGCGGGGCAGGTCGCTGCCCAACCGCTGGCGCGTGCTGGGCGCTGGGCTTGCGCTGGCTGCCGCGGCGGGCATGGGCTGGCTGTTCTGGACCGACGAGTTCGAGCTCGAGCCGGCCGGCCTGCAGGTCAGCGGGCTGCACTACACCGACAGGGGCCTCGTCGAGAGCACTCTCCAGCCCTGGCTCGAAGGGCGGCCCAGCCTGTTCCGGCTGCCGGCCGAGGCAATGGCCGCGGCGCTGCGCGGGCTGCCCGCCGTTGCCGCTGCCGACGTGCGGGTACTGCTGCCCGATCGCGTGGAGGTGCTCGTGGTCGAGCGGGTGCCGGTCTTCGTCTGGCGGACGGGGCCGGCTGATTTCCTGGTCGATGCCTCGGGCGTGCTGCTGCGCGCCCTGGGGCCGGAAGAGGCGCTTCCCGCGGACCTGCCGCTGTTCGACGACGGTCGCTCGCGCGAAGCGCTGCCCCAGGCGGGCGACGTCCTGGACCCGGTCGAGCTGGAGGCCGTGCTCAAGCTGGGGGCGGTGGAGCCGGCGATGCTGGACAGCAGGGCGGAGTGGCTGAGCCTGTCGGCGGACGACCTGGACGGCTACACGCTGAGGGCCGAGCCGGGCTGGTGGTCGGCGGTCTTCGGCCACTACACGCCCAGCCTGCGCAGGCCGGACATCATCGAGCGCCAGGTGCAGTGCCTGCGCAGCCTGCTGGCCGCCGGCGAGGACGACGTTCGGATCGTTTACCTCTCGCCCGCCGAGGAGCGCTGCGGAACGTATGTCGCGCGCAGGACGCCGGAACCGGTGGATGTGCCCGAGCGGAGCCAGGCGCCCGACGATGAGCCCTGAGCCAAGGGCGGGCACGCGCGCGCCACGCGCCGGCTCAGTATCTTCCAGAATGTAGCCGTGGAACGAGAAGCAATCCTGGTCGCCATCGACGTTGGCACGAGCAAGGTCGTGACGCTCATCGGGGAAGTGACCCGCGACGGTGCGGTGACCATCATTGGCAAGGGCGCGCCGGCCTCGTCGGGGCTTAAGAAGGGCGTGGTCATCAACATCGACCAGACGGTCAACTCGATCCGCTCGGCACGCGAGCAGGCCGAGCGGCTGTCCGGCTACCGGCTGGAATCGGCCATCGTGGGCGTGGGCGGGAGCCACGTGGAAAGCCAGAACTCGCGCGGCGCGGTGGCCGTCAGCGGCCCGCGCAGGGAGGTCAGCAGCGAGGACATCGAGCGTGCCACGGAGGTGGCCCGGGCGGTGACCATCCCCTCCAACAGGGAAGTGTTGCACGTCATCCCTCGCGGCTACGTGGTCGATGGGCAGGAGGGCGTCAAAGACCCCCTGGGCATGAGCGCCGTGCGGCTGGAGGTCGAGACGCACATCGTCCACGCCTCGGCGACGGCGGTCCAGAACCTGACCAAGTGCGTCCAGCGGGCGGACATCAAGATCGATGAGCTGGTGGCCGGCTCGCTGGCCAGCGGCGACGCGGTGCTGAGCGAGACGGAGCGCGAGCTGGGCGTGGCCGTGGCCGACTTCGGCGCCGGCACGCTCGACCTGGCCCTCTTCCTGGACGGCTCGCCCTTCCACACGGCGGTCCTGCCGCTGGGCGGCAACAACGTGACCAACGACGTGGCCATCGGGCTGAAGACGAGCCTGACGGCGGCCGAGGAGCTCAAGATCATCCACGGCACGGCCGATCCAACGACCGTCGCGGAGGACCAGCAGGTCGAGGTCGAGACGATCGGCGAGGGAGGGCGGACGGCGTCGCGCCTCGAGCTGGCCCAGATCATCGAGGCGCGCATGCGCGAGGTCTTCGAGAAGATCGGCGAGGAGATCGGGCGGGCGGGAAGCCAGGGCAAGCTGCCCGCCGGGCTGGTCCTGACCGGGGGCGCCTCCGAGTTGGCCGGCACCGCCCAGTTGGGCCGGGAGGTGCTCCAGATGCCCGTGCGCGTGGCCGGCCCGACCGGCGTCGGCGGCCTGACCGACCACCTCCTGACACCTGCCTTCAGCACGTCGCTGGGCCTGCTGCTGTGGGGCGCCCGCTCGGTGCGCGGCTATGAACCCCTGCGCTACGAATCGGCTGCTGCGCCGGGAATGATGTCGCGCATGCGCGACTGGCTGCGGGGTCTGGCGCCCTAGCCAGCGTGAAGCGCCAGCAGCTCAGCATCGAGACCGCCAGCGCGCGCGGCCTCCATGACATCACCGCCGAGTGCGCCGGCTTCGTGCGCGGCGAGGGCGACGGGCTGCTGACCGTCTTCGTGCCCCACGCGACGGCCGGGCTGGTGATCATGGAGCTGGGCAGCGGCTCGGAGACGGACCTGCTCGAGGCGCTGGGCCGGGTCCTGCCGCGCGATGACCGCTGGCGGCATCGCCACGGGTCGCCCGGCCACGGCGCCGATCATGTGCTCCCCCTGCTGGCGCCCCCCTCAATAAGCGTGCCGGTCACTGGCGGCCGGCTCGAGCTGGGTACCTGGCAGTCGATCGCCCTGCTGGACACCAACGTCGACAACGCTCGCCGGACGGTGCTGCTCACCTTTCTGGCCGGCTGACGGCCTGGGCGGGCGGCCGATCGCGCCGGGCCGAGGGCCACCGGCGCTCGACTTCCGCCAGATGTCGGCTCGGCCAGCGTTAGCCGCGGCCGGCCGCCAAACTTCCGCCAGATGTGGTCTCGGCCACCCTTACGCCGGTCCCCGCGGGCGCGGCCGGCGATTCGGCGGCTCGTACGCGCTTTGATGAGCGTGAGTGCTCGGCCGGAACATGTCCGGACGGTGACAGATCTGGCGTAGTGTCGGCATGCCCAACATCTGGCCGAAACCTGGCACTGCTCCGGGGGTCAGGCCGGCGACATGCAGCTGGGCAAGAGCAGGCACGGTCGGTAACCCGCCACAACGCGCGACTCGGGGCTCACCCACCAGCCGACCGCGCGGGCCTGTTGACGGCTCGGCCGCGCTATCCACAACTTGTCCACAGCCGGTCCATCGGCAACCGAAAGTTGATCGTCCCGAGCCCAACTTCGGGGCGCCTTGTCCGGGCTTGGCGACTATACTGGCCTGCGATGCGGACCCCTCGGCACGCCCCGCCGCGTTACCCGTGCCGGCCCGCGCAGCATGATGGACGGTGCATCCACCGGGAGGGAATTTGATGGCGCTCAGGTCGGACTCGGAGAACTTCGCACTCATCCGCGTACTGGGCATAGGCGGTGGCGGCAGCAACGCGGTGAACCGGATGATCCGGGCCGAGATGATGGGCGTCGAATTCATCGCCGTGAACACGGATGCCCAGGCGCTGCTCCAGTCGGACGCGCCGCACAAGATCCGCATCGGCGACAAGATCACCCGCGGGCTCGGTGCGGGCGGCGATCCCGGAATCGGCCAGCGTGCGGCAGAGGAGGACGCCGAGCGCATCTACGAGGCGCTCAAGGACTCGGACATGGTTTTCATCACCGCCGGCATGGGCGGTGGTACCGGCTCCGGCGCCGCCCCGATCATCGCCGAGATCGGACGCGACCTGGGTGCCCTCACCATCGGCGTCGTGACCAAGCCGTTCTCGTTCGAGGGCGCCCGCCGCCGGCTGAACGCGGAGCGCGCCTGCGAGGCGCTGCGCGAGAAGGTCGACACGCTGATCACCATCCCCAACGACCGCCTGAAGGACGTCGTCCAGAAGGACACCTCCATCACGGACGCCTTCCGCGTGGTCGACGACGTGCTCCGCCAGGGCGTGCAGGGCATCAGCGACCTGATCACCGTGCCGGGCCTGATCAACCTCGACTTCGCCGACGTGCGCGCGATCATGAAGGAGGCCGGCTCGGCGCTGATGGGCATCGGTCGTGCGGCCGGCGAGGGCCGCGCCGCCGCGGCCGCGCGCGAGGCGACGGCCAGCCCGCTGCTGGAGGTCAACATCGCCGGCGCGCAGGGCGTGCTGTTCAACATCACCGGTGGCTCGAGCCTGTCGCTCTTCGAGGTCGACGAGGCGGCCGAGATCATCAAGGAGACGGCCGATCCGGAGGCGAACATCATCTTCGGAACGGTCATCGACGAGCGGATGGGCGACGAGATCTCGATCACCGTCATCGCCACCGGCTTCGACTCGACGCGCAAGCGCGAGCCGTCGCGGGCACACTCGGTGGGCATGGCCGACGTGGCCGCCGGCAGCCGTGTGTCGCGCGACAACCGCGACTACCTGCGCGAGCTTGAGGATCAGCGCCAGGCGGCGACGATCCCGGTCCACTCGGACAATTCCGCCGATCAACCGGCAGCGGTGATGGCCGAGCGGCCGCGACCCGTCGAGCGCCTCGACGGCGGGCGCCGCAGTGCGCAGGCGGAGGTCGAAGACCTCGATATCCCGGCCTTCCTGCGCCGGAGCCGCTGAGCGGGGCTGTCCGCCGAATCGATCTCCGACCCGGGCGCGACGGAGTTAGGCCGCGCCCACCAGGCCGTCCTTCAGCGCATCGCGGAGGCATGCGCGCGGAGCGGACGTGACGCTGGGGCCGTGCAGCTGCTGGCTGTCAGCAAGGCCGTGCCGGTCGAGCGTCTGCGCCTGGCCATGGCCGCCGGCATCACCGAGCTTGGCGAGAACCGCGTGCAGGAGGCGCTGGCCAAGGCCGGCGAGCTGAGCGGGGCGCAGTGGCACCTGGTGGGCCATCTCCAGTCGAACAAGGCCCGCGCGGCCGTGCAGGTTTTCAAGGTGATCCAGTCGGTCGATTCGCTGGCCCTGGCGCGCCGGCTCGACGCGCTGTCCGCCGGTCGGTCGGGCGGAGCGCTGCCTGTCTACCTGCAGGTGAACATCGATCGCGATTCCGGCAAGGCGGGCTTCGACCCGGGCGATCTCGACGACGGGCTGGCCGAGGTCGTGGCCCTGGCCAACCTGGAGGTGCGCGGGCTGATGACGGTGGGCCGGCTGGTCGGCGCGGCGGAGGAGGCGCGCCCGACCTTCCGCCGCCTGCGCGAGCTCGCCGGCCGCCTGCGGGCGGTTCAGCCGGGGCTTGGCGCCGGGTTGTCGATGGGCATGAGCGACGACTTCGAGGTGGCGGTGGAGGAGGGGGCGACCGTCGTACGCGTGGGGCGGGCGATCTTCGGCGAGCGGCCGGCCGGCTAGCGGGCTCTCCGGCCCGGGCTGACCGCCGGGCCGGCCGAGCGGCCCGCTGAGCCGATTGTGCATGGGGTGCACCTAACGGACACACACTGGCCGGATGTGCATTGCCTGCGACAGGCGGCCACGTTCAGGCCCTTTGCTTGGCCGATGCGTGCACACGGCTGCAAAGTCGGTCACACAGTCGCCGATAGGTGCATGTGGCGCACAGCCTGAGACGCGCACGGCTCAAGGCCGACGGCCGGCCGGGTAAGCCTGCGACCGGCAACGCCGGCCGGTTTATACTCCCGCCGCGTGGCACAGTTCGTCCAGATCTTCGTCCAGTTCTTCCTGGTTGCCCTCTGGCTGTTGATCCTGGCCCGCGTCCTGCTGAGCTGGATCAATCCGCGCTTCGAGGGCACGATACCGCGCTGGATATACGAGACCACTGAGCCGCTGCTCTCGCCGATCCGGCGTGTGCTGCCGCAGAGCGGCATGATCGACTTCTCGCCGCTGATCCTGCTCATCGCGGTTGGGCTGCTCATGCGCCTGGTGCTGCTGCGCTGAGCGCTCCCGGCCCAGTCCGCCTGCTGGTCCGGCTCACGCCGCGCGCCGGCCGCGACGAGATCGTAGGCGTCGGACCCGACGGCGAGCTGCGCGCGCGAGTGAGGGCGCCGGCCGCCGAGGGCGCCGCCAATCAGGCTCTGCTGCAACTGCTCGCCGGCCAGCTGTCGCTGCCGCGCACGGCGGTCGTCCTGGAGCGCGGCGCCACCTCCCGCCTGAAGCGCCTCCGCCTGGAGGGTATCGGCCAAGCTGCGCTGCTGAAGCGCTGGCCGGGGCTGGACCTGGGCGAGCAGCGTTGACGCGAATCCGACGCTGACCGGATAATGGAGCCGGCTGCGCGACGCAGGCGTCAGGCGGGCGATTGGCTCAGTCGGTTAGAGCGCACGGTTCACATCCGTGAGGTCACTGGTTCGAATCCAGTATCGCCCACCAAAATCACCTCACCAGCCCGA
>DATKBB010000095.1:0-4174 GCA_035514295.1 Candidatus Limnocylindria bacterium
TGCTGTCCGGCGCTGACTCGCACGCCGCTAACGGACACGGCGCGGCCGACGAGGGCGCTTCGTCCGTCGACCACGCGCCGCATGCGCAGGTCCACGGCGCCAGTGGGCGAGATGCGCACCACGTAGCGATAGTGGCTGCGGGCGTCGACCACGCGGGACAGCACGGACAGGTTGAGGTAGCCCGCTCGCGGCAATCGATCGACGGCAAAGGTCAGCGTCAAGTTGACGTCGCGCGCCGTGGCTCCCGGGGCGGCGGCATGCACCCGGCCGTTGCTGGCCAGGGTTATGAAGCCGCTCGAGCCGTTGACGTAGAAGGAAGAGGATGGCCCGGTCAGATCGTACGAGCCGCCCACTGCCGCGCTGCCCCACGAGTTCGAGGCCGTGCGCGAGAACGGGTCGTTGACCAGCGTCGCATCGGCGGCCTGCGCCGAGCCCGCCGGCAGCGCGCTGGCCAGCAACGCCGCCGAGATGGCCAGGATTGCCGCGCGAGAGAGGCGCCGTGCGAGATCGACGCCGGCCCGGCCGGCGAGCCCGTCCAGAGCCCCAGTCAGTGTCTGCCAAGACATTCGAGTCCCCTTCTTGCAGGTGGAGCCCGAGGGGTGCGCAAGGCCTTGCCGACCGCAGCCATCGTGTTCGCCGGTCGCCCCTCGCGACTCTTCGACTTGCTCCTAAGCTGCCGGCCGATCGTGTGGGCGGCCGGCCCGTATGTCGGGTACACAGCTCCCGACCTGCCGCCAGCCTGCTCCTCGCGACAGCGCTCGGGCAGCCGGTCGAAGGTCACCGGCGGTTTGGTACCAACGAACGATCCGGTGCGCCCGCGCCACGCAGCGCCTCTCATTCATTGGTACGGACCCGTGCCATCTGATACCGTTGCGCCGCTGTTCGGCCGGTCGTCTCTCGCTGGATGGAGAGAGCAGTGGCCGCCGGGCAACGGAAGGGGCTCGTGCATGCGCTTCGCGCGGGACAGGAACTGGCTGGAGTCAGACGTTCAGGCGACGAACCGCTTCTCCGATTACTCGGAGTTCGTCCTCTACGGCGCGATCCAGCGGATGGAATGGCTCGGCTACCGTCGCTGGGCGGAGAGCGGCCGCACCCTGAAAGCGGCGCCTCAGGCGCGCCCGCGCGGCACCTGAATGTGCGGGTCGGGACCATAGGCCGCATCCGTCCGCTGGTAGCCCGTGGCGCGCGTCGCGCACCCGCCCGGGCTCTCGTTCGCTTGCTGGAGCGCCTGGTCAAAGCACCCAGCGGCAGCTTCGCCGCGCTGATGTATCACCGAGTCGACGAGCGGGCGGCACGACCATGGCTCTATCCGGCCCTGTTGAGCGCCACGCCGTCCGACTTCGAGCGCCAGATGCAGGCGCTCGTGAGCCATTCGCAACCGATGGCGCTCAACGATCTGCTGGCCGCTCAGCGCGGCGAGAGCCGATTGCCGGCGCGGGCCGTGCTGCTGACCTTCGACGACGCCTATCGCGACTTCGCGGAGAACGCCTGGCCAGTGCTGAAGCGGCTGCGCATACCCGTGACGCTCTTCGTGCCGACCGGCTATCCCGATGCCACGGGGCGGGCATTCTGGTGGGACCGCCTATGGCAGGCGGTAACGCAGTCCACCAATGGATCGCAGCTGCAAACAGCGCTCGGGCTCATGCCCATGCGCAATCAGGACGAGCGCTGGTGGACCGCGCGATCACTAATCGAGATTCACAAGAGATTGCCGCATGAGGAGGCCATGGGGAGCGTGGCGGCGCTGTGTGAACAGCTGGGTGCGGACGCGCCGAGCTCCGAGGTCCTGAGTTGGGACGAGCTTCGCGCGCTGGCCGCCGACGGCGTGGACATCGCGGCACACTCGCGTAACCACCCACTCCTCACGCAAGTTCCCTCAGACGAGATCTTGGAGGAGCTCGCTGGCTCGCGCACCGACCTGGAGGCGCGACTTCCCGGTCAGGCGCACGCATCGGTGCTCGCCTATCCGGGGGGTCGCTACGACGAGCGAGTGACCAGCGCCCTGGCCGAGCTGGGCTTTCACCTCGCTTTCACCACCGAACGCGGCCTGAACCGCGTGGGGCACACCGACCGCTTTCGTCTTCGGCGCATCAACGCGGGTACGCTCGCAGACGAACACGTGGTCCGGGCACAACTTGCAATGAGTACGCTGCGTTGCCGGACCTTCGGGCGGTGACAGCCGTGCGCGGGATAGGGACTAACATCACGGCATCCTCTATGCTCCGCCGAGCGTGCTCCGCGAGGACAGTGTTTACCGTGTCACGCCAGGAGAGAACGTGGAAATAGCCGGCTATTTCGCCATAGTCCGCCGATGGTGGCTCGTCTCTGTGGCATCCGTCGTGCTTGCCGCCGCCGGCGGCTATGCAGTCGTCTCGCAGCTGCCCAAGGTTTACGAGGCCGAGGTGCGTGTCCTTGTGGGTCCACTCAACACGGACCTGAACACGCAGCGCGCGGCTGGTCAGCTTGCCCAAACGTACGCGCAGCTGGTTACCAGCCAGCGCGTCACCGAGGCCGTCATCCGCCGGCTGGGCGTGGACATTCAACCGTCTCAACTGCAGAACTCGATGACCGCCATCCCCAACGACGTCACGCGCCTGGTGATCATCAGGGTCGAGTCGGGCGATCCCGAGCTCGCTGCCCAGCTGGCCAACGCCGCCGCGGAGGAACTGGCTATTCTGGGCGCTGCCACGGCCCGACCCGAGGGCCAGACGCAGGTCATCGA
The DNA here is from genome assembly GCA_035514295.1 of Candidatus Limnocylindria bacterium. GTDB lineage: Bacteria > Chloroflexota > Limnocylindria > Limnocylindrales > CSP1-4 > JALYGJ01. The sequence goes on from DATKBB010000095.1 coordinate 2,723, forward strand.
CAGGGCCGAGGCACCGACCTCGCCCGCCGCGCCGCAGGTCTCACTGCTGGTCATGCTGGCCGCGCTCGCCGGCCTGCTGGCGGCGATCTCGTGCATCGTTTTGATCGAGTACTTCCGCGACTCGGTGAGCTCGCAGGAAGAGCTGCGTGAGCTGACCGACGCGCCCATCCTCGGCGCGGTGCCGACACGCTGGGGTAGGCGGCGTGACGTGGCCTCCGCCCTGCTCGGCTCGAACAGCGCCGACCGCTACAGGCTGCTCACTGCTCGAATTGAGCCTGCCCTGGGCACCAATCCGGTCCGCACGCTCCTCGTGACCGGTATCCAGCCGGACGGACGAGCCGGCATCGCCGGTATGGGCCTGGCGCTTGGTTTCGCGGATCGAGGAATCCAAACTGCGCTGGTGGACGCCAACATGCTGCACCCGGAAGCAACACAGGCACTCGGGCTGCGTCCCGTGGCCGGCCTCGACAAGTTGATCGCCGGTGGGCAGGTTCCCATCTCCCGCCTCAACCTCGTCGCAGGCGGCAACCGCTCCCAGTCCCCACGCTACGTCGACCTGACTGTCGTGCCCAGCGGCTCCGGCCGTGACCTGGGGCGGTCCCAATACCTCGAGGTGATCCTTGACAGGCTGGCCGCCAGTGCCGAAGTGGTGGTCATCACTGCGCCGCCCGTCGACCGCTCGCCGGAGGCGCTGATGTGGGCGCGCCTGGTTGATGCCATCGTGCTGGTCGTCCCCTATCCCAGTGCTCGCCGGCGGGATCTTGCCTCCAGCATGGAAGCGCTCCGGCTGACCGGCCTCAAGATTGCCGGCACCGTGCTGGTGGAGGCGCTGACTCCCGCGCGACTGTCTCTCCGCCTGCCCCGCCGCAAGGGATCCGAGCCGCTCCACGCGGCTAGTACTTCAAGCGTCGCACGGGAGATCCTCGCGCCCCGCCCCGCCACGCTGCGCTCGGGCACTCGTCCTGGCCCGCAGGCAATGCGCGCGTCCGGCGATCCGGACGCCTGAGCGGTAGGAGCGTCCGGCCAACCGGCTCAGCGTTAGGACCGTCCGGGACGAGTGGCCTCAGTCGGGGGGGGGCTCCGCGTGACTTACATCAGGTCGCGCTCCCGAAGCTGACCGAGGCACTGATACTCAGCGAGACCCTGGCCGCCGAACGGCTGGTCGTTCAAGCCCGGGTTTTCCACTCCCTACCGAGGGAGGCGATCACATTGGATGCCCGAGCACAGCAACGGCTGCTGGTCCTCAACCATTGTCATGGCCGGTGAGCTGACCGCCGTCGAGGCTGCCGCCTACCTGCGGCTGTCTGTCCGACAGCTGCGCCGGCTGCTCAAGCGCTATCGCTCGGCCGAGGGCGCGGGCGCGCTGGTCCACGGCAACCGCGGAAGAGCGCCCGCCAATCGCCTGCCCGAGGAGCTGCGCGAGCGACTGGTCGAGCTGGCCAGCGACGAGTA
>DATKBB010000096.1:0-12201 GCA_035514295.1 Candidatus Limnocylindria bacterium
CCACTCGATACACTCCTCTCTCCCTCGGTGCTTTGGCTTGCGGTGCCTGGCCCGAGGGTGCCATCCGAAACCTGTTCCTGTGGCTCAGGGTGTCCAGATTTCGACCGGCGCGGAGTGTTCAGTTTTCAGCCGGCGTCGACAATCTAACCCGACCGACGACTGGCGCCACCGTCGAGCGCTCAGCTCGTGGCCGCTGGACTTCCGTATTCCTGGGGATGGTCGGCTCGGTCCTGTGCCTTAGTTCGCTCCATGATCTCCAGTGTCTCGGAGACCGATCGACCGTTCTCGTCAGCCGCTCGCTTCAAGTCTTCGTAGGTGATGTTGGACTCGCCCATCTCCAAGTGCGCGTCCATGCATCCGCAGGTCAGACACATTTACTACCTCCTATCAGGCTGGAGACTCGGCCGTGGGAGCAGCCGCGCAAGAAAATGCCGACGTTCCGGGTAGCCGAAGTCATCAAGCACCTACGCCGACGGTCGCGCGATGGCCCTCGGTCACCTCGTCCTTGTGGGCCGCGAACGCGCCCAAGACTTCTGCCTTCTCCTGCTCCGGCACGTTGAAGAAGTCGAGCGTGCGCGAGAGTTCGGCGGCAACCTCATCGAACTCGTCGGGGGAGATCCTGAGGTGGCGGTGGGCCTCTTCGAGGCCGAGAGTCGTGCTTCCGGGCTTCGTGGGAGTGTATGGAAACGGTCCGCCCGCAACGTTGGCGACCCACAGCGTGCGCATGAACTTAAGTCCCGGAAGTCGCTCGGGCTGCTCCAAGCTCCATTGACGCAGCGCCTCGTTCTTCGACAGCTTGCCGACCATCGCGTTCTCGATGATTGCCTCGCTGAAGTGGTCAACAACCGCCGCGATCGCAAAGATGCCACCCAGCCGATCGTAGAGGCTCTCGCTGGTCATCGTTTCATCTCCTCGTCTTAATGGGCCGATGCTCTACATACGACGCGCGGGCCAAGACGGATGCCTCGCCGGCCCCCTGGAGTGGGCACGCTCGCCAGCGCCGCCAGCCGGTAAAAGGAGCGCCGCGTTACCATCGAGCCATGAGCCAACACCAGCCCGACCAGCAGGCGCCCACAGAGACGCCCCAACCGCCCGAGGACGATCAGTCGCCCAGCCAGCCGGAGCAGCCGCGCGACTACGAGGATCCGGTCGACGACGCCGTCGACGACTCCTTCCCGGCCAGCGACCCGCCCAGCTGGACGTCCTCCACGGCGACTCTCGAGCTGCGCCTGGCGTGAGCGACCCGGTCAGCCTGCGCCGCCGCATCCTGGGCGGCGAGACGGTCGTGGGCACGTTCCTCAACCTTGGCTCGCCGATGGCCGCCGAGCTGTGCGGCAAGGCCGGTTTCGATTGGCTGGTGCTGGACATGGAGCACGGCGCGCTGACCGAGGCGGGCCTGCTGCCCATTCTCCACGCCGTCGAGGGAACGCCGGCGACGGCCGTCGTGCGGGTCGAAGAAGGCACGCGCCTGCGTATAGGCCGCGCGCTGGACTTCGGTGCTCCGGCGCTGATGGTGCCGCGCGTCGATAGCGCCGCCCACGCCGAGCAGATCGTGCGTTACGTCCGCTACCCGCCGCTGGGCACGCGCGGCGTGGCACTGCCTACGCGCGGCGCCGGCTACGGCTCGACGACCCACGGCGACGTCGCCACAGCCCATGAGGAAACGGCCCTCTTCATCCAGCTAGAAAGCGCCGAGGCGGCGGCGGCGGCGGAGGACATCGCAGCCATCGACGGAGTCGACGTCTTGTTCGTCGGGCCCACGGACCTGACCCACGCGCTGGGCGTGCCGGGCGACATCACCGCGCCTGCTTACGCCCAGGCGGTGACGGCCATTGGGCACGCGGCGCGCGACCACGGCAAGGCCGCCGGCGTGCTGCTCTGGGCGCTAGACGACCTGGCACCCTACCGCGACGCGGGCTACACGGTCTTTGCCGTCGGCTCGGACGGCGGCTACGTCGCCTCCGCCGCGCGCGGCCTCGCGGCGGCCTTTCGCGAGCGCATCGGAGAACCGATCAGCGGCTGAGGCGCTCTACGTACTCTTTCACCGCGGGCAGCGCCACCAGCCGCTCGTGGAAGTACTCGTTGACGGCCGCCATGGTCGTTTCGCGCACGCCCTCGATGTCCGCGTCCCGGTCGCCTGTGCGCCGTCCGCTGAGCTGGTCGCGCAGGCGCAGCAGGTGGCCCACGACGACCTGCTCGCGGTCGCCTTCGAGCGCGCTGATGGCCGACATGATCAGCTGGTCGGTCTGCGCCACGAGGATTTCGGGGTCGAAGGGGCTGCCGTCCTCGGCCGCCTCGTCGAGCGTCCTGATCAGGGCGGCCACCTGGTAGAGCTGCGTCATGGGCTCGTCGAACAGCTCGCGGATGTAGGCCGCCTCCGGATAGTGGCCGGTCAGGCGGAAGATGTTGTACAGCCGGCGCGCGACCTTGCCCCAGTTGGCTTCGCCGCTGACGTACTTGGTCACCTCCTTCTCGAGCGCGGCGACATAGTCGTCGACCGCGTCGGTGGCGAGGTCCTTCACGATGCGCTTGAAGAGCGGCAGGCTCTCCGTCTCGAGGTAAACCTCCTGGAAATAGGGGTCCAGGAAGCCGTCCAGCGGCACGATCTCGCCGTCGGGCGCCTCCCAGGTGGGATCGAGCATGTTGCTGGCGTTGGCCAGCTGCCCGCGCTCCGGATCGGCCACCACCCAATCGAGCTTGCACCAGCCCGGCTCGCGGGCCGCGTCGGCCCAGCTGATGGCGAAGGCGGTTCCGTCGGCTAGCTCGACGTTCATCTCGGACGCCTCGATCTCGCGCGGACTCCAGCTCATGGGCGCGCCCTTGTGCAGCAGCTGCCCGTCCCTGCGGACGTCGACCTGGAAAGTACCGAACTTGACCTCCCACAGCCGGTGCGTCGGGCCAGCCATCGTGGCCAGCGCCTTCTCCCGGATGGCGTCGGCCAGGACGGCACAGGCCAGCTCCCGCGTGGGCGCGGTGATGTGGACGCGCTCGAAGAAGTCGGCGTCTGCGGGGTAGGCGTGGATGCGGCTCTGGGCGGCCGAACCCGAGAGGGCCAGCACGCTGGTCAGGTTGGGCCGGTCCTCGAAGCCGACGATGTTCGCCAGCCGGCGGAAGCGGGCCAGCTCCCCCGGGCTCAGGTCGAGCAGCGTAGCCCGGTGGCCGAAGACGCCCGAGTCGACGTCGACGACCAGGTCACCGCCGGTGGCCTCGGCCGACATGGCCTTGATCCACTCGCGCGCCTCCTGCTCGTCGAGCTGAACGCCCAGACGCTTGGCCGAGTCGATGACGCGCTCGAGGCCCTCTTCGTACGGCATGGCTGATGTCCTCTCCCCCCGTACAGGCCCCGATTCTGGCACGCGCGGGAAGGTTGTACGCGGCGCTGCTGGTGGGCCCTGCCCCGGGTGTGTATTCGTACTATCGGTCGGGAGCCGACAGCTGCGCACCTGGACGGCAACGGAGGCCGCTCGGGCCATCGCTCGCGCCGTCTCGCGCCGTCGCTCGGGCCATCGCTCGCGCGGTCTCGCGCATGCCCGACCACCAGTACTGGTGAGACGGCCGATTCCGCGCGGTCGCCCAGCAAACGCCGGGGCTGACGGCCGCGTCGCCGCCCGTCCTACCCATAGTGCCGGTGGCGCGGTCGACAATGCGGCCGCCGAGCTGCCCAGGCAGGACCGCTACCCGAACCTGAACGATAGTGGTGGTGCGGGAGGGGCGCGGAGAGGCGCCGTCGGTCGACCGCGCCGAGCCCCTACTGGTTGTCGATTTGCGCCCGCTGGAGGCGGCCCGAGTAGTCGACGTAGATCGCCTTCCATTCGCTGAACGTGTCGAGCGCCGCGTGGCCTGCCTCACGGTGGCCGTTGCCGGTCTGTTTCATGCCGCCAAAGGGCAGGTGCGTCTCCGCCCCGATGGTGCCGGCGTTTACATAGACGATGCCCGTCGTGAAGTCGCGCATGGCCCGAAAGGCCGTGTTCGTGTCGCGCGTGTAGATGCTCGACGAAAGGCCGTAGCGCGTCGTGTTGACGACCATGGCCGCCTCCTCGTAACCGCCCACGCGGATGACCGACAGCACCGGCCCGAAGACCTCCTCCTGGGCAACCCGATCCATGGGCTGGACGTTGTCGAGCACGGTTGGCTCGAAGAAGTGGCCGTGCTCCAGGCCTTCCCGGTCGCGCGCCGAGCCACCGCCGGAGAGCACTCGGGCGCCCTCATCCCGGGCGATCTCGACGTACTCGCCGACGCGCTCGTGGGCGCGCGCGTTGATCAGCGGCCCGACGTCGGTCTGGGGCGCGGACCCCGGTCCCAGGCGCAGGGCAGACGAGCGCTCCTGCAGCCCGGCCAGCAGCGTGTCCGCGACGGCCTCGTGAACGATCAGCCGCGAGCAGGCCGTGCAGCGCTGGCCGGTCGTACCGAAGGCCGACCAGAGGATGCCGTCGAGGGCCAGCTCCAGGTCGGCGTCGTCCATCACCACGATGGCGTTCTTGCCACCCAGCTCCAGCGAGAGGCGCTTCAGCCGGCGCGCGGCCCGGGCGGCGATTGCCCGGCCCGTGTCCGTGCTGCCGGTGAAGCTGATCACGTTCACGTCCGGCGAGTCGACGATGGGCATGCCCGCCTCCTCGCCGCCACCGGTGACCAGGTTGACCGTCCCGGGCGGGAAGCCGGCCTCGTGCATCAGGTCGACCAGCAGGGCGGCGCAGTGCGGTGTGTCACTCGCCGGCTTGAGGACGACGGTGTTGCCGCAGATCAGCGCCGGCATCATCTTCCAGCAGGGAATGGCCACCGGGAAGTTCCAGGGCGTGATGATGCCCGCGATGCCCACGGGCTCGCGCACGCTCATGGCCCACTTGTCGGGCAGCTCGGAGGGCGTCGTGTCGCCGAAGAGCCGGCGCCCCTCGCCTGCCATCAGGTAGGCAATGTCGATGCCCTCCTGGACGTCGCCGCGGGCCTCGGCCAGGACCTTGCCCATCTCGCGGGTCATGGCCTGCGAAAGGCTCTCCTTGTGCTGGGCGAGCAGTGCCGCGAAGGCGTACATGATCTCGCCCCGCTTGGGTGCCGGGGTGCGGCGCCAGGCGGGGAGTGCCTCTTCCGCGGCGCGCACTGCCGCCGCCACGTCTGCGGCATCGGAAGCGGCGAAGCGACCGATCACATCCCGTGTGTCGGCCGGGTTGACCGACTCGAAGGTGCCTCCGCTCGTCGCCGGGCGCCATTCACCGCCGATGAAATTGCCGTAGGCAATGGTGTCCGGGCGGGCACGCTCGGCCGCCCCCCGATCCGCAGTCTGGGTCATAACCCGAATTCTACGACCGGGCCGCCCGCGGCTGACGAGTTCGAAGGGGACTTCTTGCGGCCCGCTACGGTCGAGCGGGCCGAGCGGGTTGGAAGCTGAGGTGATGGTTGGCGAAGAGGCAGCAGATCCCCCCGTCGTAGAGCGACGCGAAGTCGATCGCCTCCATGATGCAGTCGCCCCGTCCCAGTCTGCACTCGTGACCCGCTACCACTCTCGAAACGATCACGCTGACCGGACCGAAGCTGCCGTCGCCAGCCGAAGTGGTCGTCCCGGCAGCTACGCAGACCGGCACGTCGGCCGAGCACTGGAACAAGCTGATGGTGTTGTTTGCGCCGAAGCCCGTGCCCGACACCTCCACGGTCTGGCCGTCCACCAGCCGGTTGCTCGGCGCCACGGTAATGAACGTACCAGGTGATCCTGCGCGCCAGACCGGGCCGTCGGCGCTGCTCCCTTCCGGCCGGTCGGCATGTACTGCGCCCACGCCCAGCAGCAGCGTTGACGCCGAACCGAGCGCGATGATACGCACCATCTTGCTCACGCTGGACACACGTCGATGTCGCATCGACTTCCTCCCCACCCCCATTGACGGGCCGATGCTCCCCAACGTCGAGTGTCGCGCTCAGCCCTGACCGCCCCGACGATGATGCCGCCGTTGCAGCGGATCGGGCAAGGGTAGTCCTCGGTCGCAGGCCAGACACGGGCCGGGCCGCCTGGACAGAGAAGGGCGGAGCGCCGGTTCAGCCGCCCTACGGGCCCTCGTACTCCTCGCCGAGCACGGCCTCGCTGGGCTGTGGGACGCCGGTCTCGGGCTCGAAGCGGTGCTCGAAAAGGCGCAACTGGAAGAGCGGGGGCAGAGCCACGCCCATCAACACCAGCGTGGCTATGAGGATGCCGTCGAAGCCCAGCCACTCGACGGCCACGCCGCCTATCAGGGCACCAAAGATCTGCCCCAGCGCCAGGAACACGCTGTACAGGCCCATGATTGCGCCACGATCGTCGGGGAAGGCCTCACTGATGTCGGCCAGCAGGCCCAGCGCGGCGGGCGTGGCGCCGGCCAGCACGAACAGTCCGGCCGTGGCTGGTATGAGCAGCGCGATCTGGACCGGCAGCGGGAAGTCCGTCGCATGGTTGAAGGCGATCGTTGCGGCGACGAGCACGGCCCCGCCCAGGATGCCGTAGAAGATGATCGTCGTGCGGCGGTACTTCCTGAAGCGGTCGCCCCAGTAGATCAGCCCGGCGAAGAAGACGACGCCGACGATGATGAAGCCGGCTGTCACCTCCAGTGCGCTGAAGCCCCGCCCAAAGAAGAGGTGGGCGAAGCGCGGGTCCGGCTCGCGCACCAGGTTGAAGAGCGTCTGAGTCGTGTACAGCCCGAGCGCGGCGTTGATGGCGATCCAGGTGGGCGCCAGGATCCAGACGTGGGATGACTTGATCAGCTTCCAGTAGCGTGACCAGCCGTACGTCGGCCGGTGGTGCGGGCCGGCCGGCGCGTCGGGCGCGGCCACTCCCCAGCGGTAGATGGCCAGCGAGCCGAAGTAGAAGACGGCGTTGAGCAGGAAGGCGGCCGGGCCCATCAGCGTCCAGAAGATGCCGCCCGAGCCGATGCCCGCCCCGATGCCGGCGATGGTGGCCAGCTCGAAGCGGGCGGCCACCCTCCCGCGCAGGGCGACGTCCGTGGCGGTGGCCATGGCGATGTAACCCAGGATGCTGGGCACGCTGGCGGCGGTGGCGGCGCCCTCCAGCACGCGCGTGAAGCCGAGCAGTGGCAGGTTGGTGGTCAGGGCGGTGAGGATCACCGCCACGGCCCCGAAGAACGGCCCGTGCTGCATGACCTTGTGGTGGCCCAGCTTGTCCGACAACAGGCCGAAGACCGGCGAGGCCACCAGTTCGGTGGCGTAGAACAGCGCCGTCAGCACGCCGAACATGAACGGCGTGACCTGTGTCCGGCCGTTTTCGGCGGGGCCGAAGATCAGCTCGACCAGGACGTCGAGGGGCAGGCCGTCGTGCTGGGGCAGGTGCAGGTCGGCCAGGTAGAAGGCCAGCATCGCCCCGGTGAGGCCGGTGCTGAAGCGCAGCGTGAAGGTGCCGAACAGCACGGCCACGATGGAGCGGTCCACGAGGGCGTAGCGTATCGGCTGGCGCCGGTGATTGTGGGGGCGCGTGCGGTCGCGGCGCGTTGGGTGCGGTGAGTGCGGGCGTCCGGGCCTCGTCTCGCCCGGTTTCCGCCATTTGTGGTGGGGGCCAGCGTTAAGGGCGACACCGCTGAGTTCTTCCGCCAGATGTCCGAAGGGCCAGCGTTACGCGGGATCGCGCACACGTGTGAGCGCCGGGCGGCAGCGCCTCACGCACGAGTCGACTTTCGCCCGGCCCGCAACGCCGACTGAAAGGCCGCCGGTTCGGCGTAGGGTTGACCTGGACGTCATCTGGCGGGAAGGGGCTCCGAAGCGTCGCCTTTCGGCCGAAGTCGCACTTGCACAGAGAGACGCCCGGCCCGGATATGCTCGGCCACGATGAGTGCGGACCGACCTTCACCGCCGGCGGAGCTCAGCCACCTGGCCAAGCAGCGCGCCCGGGCCCGGGGCGAGCGCGACTTCGCGACCGCCGACCGCTTGAAAGCAGAGATCGAGTCCGCCGGCTGGAAAATGGTCGACTTCGGCCACGATTACAGACTCGAGCCGGCCCATCCGCCCAACGTCGAGGTCGACGGCACGATCCGCTACGGCTCGAGTGCGGGCGTCCCCTCCCGCCTCGACGAGCTCGACTCGGCGGCTGTCAGCGTCGTCCTCGTCTCTCCGATCGAGCCACCGGCCGATCTACCCGCCGGCACGCAGCTGATATCGGTGATCCCGGAGCCGGCCCAAGAACTACCGGCCCCCGCAGAGGCAACGGAGGTGCTGGCGGCCGCAGTGCCCTTGGGCCTGGCGGCTGCCTGGAACGCCGGCCTGCGGCGAGCCGTCGGGCGGTCCGTCGTGCTCGTGGCTCCGGGCAGCGGCCTGGGCCGGCAGGAGCTGGATCAGATGCTGGCCGCGCTAGAGGCTGAGTCGGTGGCCGTCGCCGGGTCGCACGGCCTTCGCTCTCGCGACTTGCGTCGTTGGGAGCCTGCTCCGGCCGGCGAGGTCGATGCGCTCGACGCCGAAGCGCTTGCGTTTCGCCGCTCTGACGCGCGGGCGCGCGGGCCGCTCGACGAGCGCCTGGCCACCACTCGCCTGCTGGCCGCCTGGTGGAGCCTCGTGCTGCGCGACGAAGGCCCCGGTCAACCGGCCCGTCGCGCCATCGCCACCCATGCCCCGCTCAGCCGGCGCAACGCCAGCGAGGAGACTGTGCCTCCCGACCGCCAGGCTCGGCGCGACCTGTACCGCCTGATCGACCGCTTCGGGAGCCGCTACGACCTCCTGCGCGAACCGATCAGGCCCACAGCGGCGTCAGCGAAAGACCGACACCAACGACGATGACGACGACCAGCACGGCCGCCACGCGCAGCAGTGCCTGCGGCTCCTGACCCTGGCCGTCGGCCGTGCCCGCCTGCTGTGGGCGCTGCCAGAAGGAGGACAGGGTGGCCAGCCCGCGCGGGACGAGCGCAAAGCCCAACCACGCGCCGCTGAGCAGACCGCCCACGTGCGCGGCGTTGTCGATGCGCACGCCAAAGGCGCCGCCCAGCCCGAAGCCCAGGGCCAGGTTGAACGCGATCAGGATGCCGATCTGGCCGGTCAGGGCGCGTGCCTGCCGGCCCAGCGCCGGCTTGTGGCGCCAGGTCGAGATGAACAGGATGCCGAACAACCCGAAGACCGCGCCGCTGGCGCCGACCGACGGTGCGGGCACGAAAAGGTAGGAGGCAACCGACCCGACAGCAGCGGACAGCAGGTAGAAGAGGAGGAAGAGCGCGCGCCCGTACAGGGCCTCGACGATGGGGCCCACGATGAACAGCGCATACATGTTGAAGAGCAGGTGCATCAAGCCCCCGTGGACGAGCGTGACGGTCAGCAGGCGCCAGTACTCGCCTGCGGCCACGGCCTGCTTGTCGAGCGCGAACAGGCCGAAAAAGAACTCGGCGCTGACCGGGCTGATCATGGTTGCCACGCCTATGCCCACCGTCAGGCCCAGGATCAGGTAGGTCACCATCGGCGTGAAGGCGCCACCCGCCCGAGCCCGCCCGAAGTAGCGCTGGGCTGTGCCCTCCTGGCCCAGCTCCTTGTTCAGCCAACCAAGGCGGCCGGCGATCGCGGCACGCTCCTGCGGCGGGGCACGCCGTTCCGCCTCGCGGTAGGCGCGCGCGGCGGCCACCAGATCGCCCTGCCGGACCCGCGCGCCGGCGAGTGCCACCCAGGCCTGCCAGGCCAGCGGCGTCTCGGGCGCCTGGGCCGCCGTCAGCCAGGCCTGCAGGGCGCCCTCATCGTCATCAAGCCGGTAGCGCGAGTCGGCCAGCCCGAGCAGCGCCGCCACGTGCAGCTCCGGGTCCGGGTTGCCGACGGCCCTGGCGTAGAGGGCTGACGCGCCCTCGTATTCGCCCTGGGACGCCAGCTCACTGGCCCGCTCGTAGGCAACCCGCGCATCAGGCGGCTGGCTCGACCAATCAGTCACTCCGGCGAGTGTAGCGGCGCGTCCTCTGATGCGACGCTGGGCCTCAGATGCTCTGGTTGGCGATCGACAGCTCGTGACGGGTCCAGGCCACGAGGCGGGCCAGCTGCGGCCGCCCGAGCACCTCGCAGGCCCAATCCCAGTGGATCGAAACGACGTCGCCGGCGGCCACCTCGCCCACGAAGCCCTGCCCGTCGCGCCAGCCGGTGACCTCCTCCAGGCGCGGGCTGCCCAACGCCAGCCGGCCCTCCACGAGGGTCAGTGGCACGGCCCTGACCAGCAGCTTGTCTCCGATGCGCTCCACCACCCGGCCCCAGCGGATACGGCAGCTGTCCATCACGGCCAGCACGTCGTCAACCTGCTCGCTGCGCATGAGGCCCACCTTGGGGAAGACGTCCAGCACGTGGAAGGCATGTACCGGCTTCGCGCCGCTGGGCACGCTCGCCTCGAGCCACTTCCAGTCGGACCGGCCCAGCCGCGGGCGAAAGCGCCGGCCCATCGACTCGCCGAACTGCTGCGGGCTGACGCCCTCGAGGAGTGAGCTGCCCAGCCAGTAGGCCTCTACCACGCGCCGATCGAGCGGATCGGCGATGGCGTTGGCGCGGGCGATCAGCTCCAGGTACGGATAGGCGCCCTCGAAGCCCCTGGCCAGGTCCCTGACCAGGCGCTCGTCGCCGCCGGCCTGGCTCTCGCCCAGCAACGACGCCGAGTCGTCCGGGCCGCACAGCCCGAGCCGGTTGGGCCCGTAGGCGTAGCGCGCGAAGAGCCTCGCCCCGCTCGGAGGGGCGCTCACCCGTCCGCCCCCCGGCTGCTCACTGGAAAGCCGGCCGGCTTGGGTGCGCCGGGTGTCAACTCGGGCGGCGTGACCCACGAGCGAAGCGTGAGGGCATAGTTGCCGCGCTCGTAGGCCGACGGGTCGGCGGTATTGGCGGCGCTGACGCTGCCGCGTAACTGGGCGACCGATTCGTACTCGTGCTCGACCAGCCAGGCGCGCAGCTCGGCCTCGACGCTGGCCACGTGCTCGGGCCCATTAAGCAGCAACGCGGAGGTCATCATCGCCACGTCGGCGCCGGCCAGCAGCACCTTCAAGGCGTCGATGCCGGTGTGGATCCCGGAGCTCGCAGCGAGCGACACGTCCGGCCCGAGCTGCGGGCGGAGGACGGCCATCCAGCGCAGCGGCAGACGCAGTTCCGCGGAGTGGCTGAGCGCCAGGCGCGGAACGATATCGCGCGTCTCGGGATCTATGTCGGGTGCGTAGAAGCGGTTGAAGAGCACCAGCCCGTTGGCGCCGGCCCGCACGCATTCGGCGGCGAAGGCGGCCAGGGAGGAGTAGTAGGGGCTGAGCTTGACGGCCAGTGGGATGTCGAGCACCGCCCGCACGGCCGCGATCAGCTCCAGGTCGGCTGCCTCCAAGTCCGCGCCGCTGCGCCGCGGGTCGGCCGCGACGTGATACAGGTTCAGCTCCAGTGCCGACGCACCGGCGTCCTGCAGCTGGCGCGCGTAACGAACCCAGCCGCCCACGGTAGTGGCATTCAGGCTGGCGATGACCGGCACCTCGACACTTGCGCGCACCTTGGCCAGCGCGGCCACGTAGCGATCGGCCGTGGTCACGAAGGAGTCCAACGCCGGGAAGTAATCGAGCGCCTCGGCGAAGTACTCGGTGCCCTGCTCGAGAGCGCGGGTCAGTCCAAGGTCCTCGGCCACGATCTCTTCCTCGAACAGCGAGGGCAGCACGATCGCGCCCACGCCGGCCCGTTCCAGCCGCTCTGCCACATCCGGCTCGGCGTTGTGCGGCGCCGCCGAGGCGACAAGCGGCGAGCGCAGCTCAAGCCCCAGGTAGCGGCTGCGCAGCTCCACGCTCACTGCCTCTCCTCCCCCGGCTCGACGTGCGGCACGGTGCGCTCCATGCCGGCCAACTGCTCGTAGTAGCGCCAGCGCTCGTCGGCATCCGCCTGGGCCAGCTCAGCCAGCTGCTCGGCGCGCTCGGGATTGGTGAGCGACAGGACGGCGAAGCGCGTCTCGGTGGCAACGAAGTCGGCTACCGGGATGGTGGGCGCCTTGGAATCGAGCTTGAACGGCCGGCCGCCCTCGATCTCGGAAGGATGGAAGCGGTAGAGCGGCCAGTAGCCGCTCTTGACGGCGTCCTTCTGGTGGGACATGGACAGGCTCATGTCGATGCCATGCGCGATGCATGTGCTGTAGGCGATGACCAGCGAGGGCCCGGGCCAGGCGTCCGCCTCGAGCAGCGCCTTGGTGGTCTGCGCGTCGTTGGCGCCCATCGCCACCTGGGCCACGTAGACGTTGCCGTAGGCGCGGGCGATGGCGCCCAGGTCCTTCTTGGC
>DATKBB010000097.1:0-2467 GCA_035514295.1 Candidatus Limnocylindria bacterium
GTGTTACAGGGTTCAAACGCATTCAGGTCGCGTGCCCGTGAACGACACTCCGTCGGCGCCAGAAATTGAGGCCCACAAAGATCGGCCGGAACGCGTTCTGGTAGTCGTCGCCCACCCCGATGACGCCGATTTTGGTGTCGCCGGCACGATCAGTCGTTGGGTACGCGCGGGCACCGTTGCGCGCATGGTTTGCTGCACCAGTGGTGACGCGGGGGCCGACGATGCGCGCACCGATCCACTCGAGCTGGCCCGCCGCCGCGAGGCCGAACAGCGTGCTGCGGCCGCCGTGGTCGGCTATGAGGCAGTCGATTTCCTGCACCGGCCGGACGGCGCGCTGGAAAACGATCTCGCGCTGCGCGAGCAGCTGGTGCGCGTCATCCGCCAGTTCCGGCCCGACGCGGTGATGTGCATGGATCCGACGGTCATCGTGCATGAATCGGGATTCATCCAGCACGTCGACCATCGCAACGCCGCGCTGGCGGCGGTCGATGCGGTCTATCCGGCGGCGCGCAACGCGATGGCCTTCCCGCACCTGGTCACCGAGGAAGATCTCGAGCCGCACAGCGCGGACATCGTGTATCTCTTCTTCACCGACCGGCCGAACGTCTGGGTGGACGTCTCTGACACGATCGATGTCAAGCTGGCCGCCCTGCGCGAGCACGTCAGCCAACTGCGTAAACCGGCCGAACTCGAGGAGCGGCTGCGCGCCTGGGCACGCGAGGACGGAGCGCGGATAGGCACGGCCGCGGCGGAGTCGTTCCGCAGGCTTACCCTGCGTTAGACGCCAGCAAAAGGGGACGCAGCCGTCCCCACATGTCCCACAGCTCGGAGAGGCCGGGCGCGCCCGGGCCCAGCAGGGCCATCATCGCCCCCAGCTCTAGGTCGGGCGCCCGGCCGGCCAGGAACTCCTCGGTGCGCACCTGGGTTCCCTCCCAGAGACCATCGATCGCGGCCTGGCCGGCCGGCCGGCGCAGTGAACGCGGATCGTGGCCGCAGTACGACAGGGCGAGCGCGAGATCGTGCGCCGTGGGCGACCGACCGAATGCCCATCCGCCGCTTCCGTCGAACCGATAGCCCATCGTCGCCAGGGCGGCGACGACCTCGCGTGCCTCGCCCGGCGTGAACTGGCTCCAGAAGGGATTGTCGGGCGAGAAGCGCAGCACGTGCTCCTCGAGTGCTCGGGCGGCAAGCTGGTCTCGGAGCTCGATCAGCAGCAGCTGCAGCCGCCCCGCCTCGACGCCCGTTTCTTCGGCCAGCCTGAGCGCCAGGCCGAGCTGCGTCTGGCGGTCGCCGTGCAGGACGAGCGTGATGGGCTGCGTGGGTGGCAGCTTTGGCGCCAGCTCCAGGAGCGTGCCGTCCGAGACGACGGCGCGCGCGCGTGCCTCTTCCTCGCACGCCGCCAGTGCGCGCCGGGCCTCGACGCAGGCTGCCTGCGCCGTCTCTGCGGCAATCCGGGCGGCGTCGGCGGCAAGCTCGATGCCCGGCAAACGGTGTTCGAGATCGGCCAGCCGTCGATAGACCACGTCGGTGCGCCTTTCTGCCTCGTCAAGCTGGCGGTTGAGCCGGTCCACCTCGCCCAGCCAGGCGCCTGCTGCCTCCACCACGGCGGCCTTGCCGGTGGATGCTGCCACCGCCTCGCGGTACGCCAGGCGCGCCCGCTCCTTCTGCTCGGCCAGATGACGCCCATCGCGCATCTCGGCGATCCGGTCGCGCTCCAGGTTGGCCTCGACGAGCTCGCGCCTGGCTTGCCGCACACGCTCCTGGTACGAGGCTGCGGCCTCGGCGAGCCGGTCGGCTTCGGAGCAGCGATCGTCGGCCTCGGCGCGAGCCTGGCCGCACGGACCGCCACCCGGTGAGGTGACGGTCTTCCCCGGCCCGGCGGCGCGCTCACCGATCATGCGCCGGAGGGTAGGCCTGCATCCGCATCACGTCTACTGGCCGGATCGAGTGTTGGGTGGGGTACGGGCGGCGGTCGGAGGAGCTTTCTTGGGCTGTCCCGGGCGGGCAGGGGAGGGCGGTGATACGATCGTGCGCGGTGGCAACCGAGCACAGCCTGCCCCACGAGGTCTGATCCTTGGCCATCGACCCCGACCAGGAGTTCCTGGTTCAGCCTGTCGACGCCTCCTGGCTGCAGTGCAACATCGAATGCCAGGAAGCCTGCCCCGTCGGCACCAACTGCCGGGGCTACCTGAACCTGGCCGCCGAAGGGCGCTTCGAAGAGGGCTACATCCTGTCGCGCGAGTCCAATCCGGTGGCCGCCATGTGCGCCTATGTCTGCTCCGCCCCGTGTGAGCGCGCCTGCCGGCGCGGCGACATCGACCGGCCGCTTGCCATTCGAGCCATGAAGCGGTTCCTCGTCGAGTGGCACCAGGCGTCGGGCATTCCCGACGACATGCCGCCGATAACGCCGCGCGACACGACGGTGGCGGTCATCGGCGCCGGCCCGGCGGGCGTCTCGGTGGCCCGC
>DATKBB010000098.1:0-12500 GCA_035514295.1 Candidatus Limnocylindria bacterium
TACTCGGCCTCGCCCTTCAGGCTGAGGTACTTGGTGATGGCCGCCGTCAGGCTGGTCTTGCCGTGGTCGATGTGACCGATCGTGCCGATGTTGACGTGGGGCTTGGTGCGCTCGAACTTCTTCTTGGCCATTTCGTTCCTGTGCTGGGTCCCCGGCACACGCGGCCGCGGGAACTGCTGGGGGGAGGGTGGAGCCCACAATGGGACTTGAACCCATGACCTCTTCCTTACCAAGGAAGTGCTCTGCCAGCTGAGCTATGTGGGCCCGGTCCGTGCCGGTAGTTTAGTGGTGGGCAGGGAGGGAATCGAACCCCCACAGTCGAAAGACGGCTGATCTACAGTCAGCGGAGCTCACCACCTGCTCAACCTACCCATGGCGTTTGCGGCCTCGGGGCCGGGAGGCCCAGGGTGACGAGGCACGCAATCCTATTCGATTATGGAGCCGACGACGGGACTCGAACCCGGAACCGGCGGTTTACAAAACCGCTGCTCTACCAATTGAGCT
This sequence comes from Candidatus Limnocylindria bacterium, assembly GCA_035514295.1. Classification (GTDB taxonomy): domain Bacteria; phylum Chloroflexota; class Limnocylindria; order Limnocylindrales; family CSP1-4; genus JALYGJ01. The sequence continues at coordinate 505 of DATKBB010000098.1, forward strand.
ACGTCGGCGCGACGAACAAGGATACAGCAGGGCGCTCGACTGCGGCTACGAGGCGTTGGAGGCCAGACGCCGCTAGTCCTGTCCGCGTCCGCTCATCCCTGCTGTGACTCGCTGGGTGTTTCGCCGGGCAGAACGTCGTCTTCGGCCGGGACCGCGGGCGCCTTCTCGGTCTTGGTCGTTCCCGCCCTGGGAGCCGAGGGCCGCTTGGGGCGCGCAGCCCGCCTCTTGGCCGGGACAGCGGGTTCTCTCTCAACCGCTTCCGTCTCGGCGGCCGGCGGCGAGCTTGGCTCCGCTCCCTTGTCGGGTGCCTCGCCGGCCTCGGCCGTGCCGCGTTGCTCGGCCGCCGCGAAGAGCAGCACTGACCCGGCTACTGCCGCGTTGAGCGAGCCTATCCTGCCGCGCATCGGGATGCGCACGGTCATGTCCAGGCGGCGGCGCAAAGCGCCCGATATGCCGTGGCCCTCGCTGCCCACCACCAGCGCCAGCGGTCCGCGCAGGTCGGCCTCGGCGTAGCGCAGCGGGGCGCCTTCGTCGGCCCCGACCAGGCGCAGGCCGTGGGCGCGAAGGTCGGCCAGGCTGGCGGCCAGGTCGTCGACCGGCACCAGCAGCAGGTGCTCGGTGGCACCGGCCGAGGCCTTGATGGCGGCCGGGCTGAGCGGCGCCGAACGGCGAGTTGGAAAGACCACGCCGTGCACACCGCAGGCCTCCGCACTGCGCAACAGCGTGCCCAGGTTCTGGGGGTCCTCCAGCGAGTCGAGCACCAGCACGAGCGGCGGCTCTCGGCGCTCGCGCGCACGGTCGAGCACGTCCTCCAAGCTCGCAGCGGCGCGCGCGGCCAGTGCCAGCGCGACTCCCTGGTGCCCATCGAAGCCTGTCAACGAAGTGAGCGTGCCGCCCTCGACCTCGACGATCGGGATGCGCAGCGTGGTGGCATGCAGCACCAGCGCCTCGAGGGCGGCCCGGCGCTCCGGCACGACCAGCAGGCGACGAGGGTCGCGCCTGGCCGCGAAGGCCTCCTCCACCGGACGCCGCCCGGCGACCAGCTCCTCGCCTTCCGCCTGCAGATCCGCGGCAGGTTGCGTCGGCGGTCGAGGGGCTCCCCGGAACTCGTCACGGAAGGGCGGCCGGGGCCGAGCGAAGGGGGGCGGGCCGCTGCTGCGCGGTCGCTCGCTCCACCCCCCGGGACGCGCGTTCGGCCGGCGCTCGTCGCGCGGGTCCCTCGCGCGCTCGCCATACGGTCGATCCGGCCGGAACTCTCCCTGTTCCGGGCGACCGCCTTCGTCACGCCGCTCCCACGGCCGACCGCCAGGCGGCCTGCCACCGCCCTGCCAACCGCCCGGAGGCCTGCCGCCGCCGGGCCTGCCCCCGCCGGGCCTGCCCCCACCGGGCCTGCCCCCGCCGGGCCTGCCCCCGCCGGGCCTGCCCCCGCCGGGGGGACCACCACGACCCTGCCCCCAACGCGGCTCGCGCGGACGCTCATTGCCGGCATCCTCGTCGCGCCGCCTGTATCGCTCAGCCATCGCTCACCTCCGGGCGCAGCCTCCAGCGCTGGCCATCACGAGTGTCCTCCACCTGCACCCCGAGTGCATTTAGTTCGTCACGCAAGCGGTCCGACTCAACCCACTGGCGCGCTTCCCGCGCCGCGCTCCGTTGCTCGAGCAGCGCGGCCGCACCCGGCGGCAGCTGATCTGGTAGGTCGAGCACGGCCAGCACGCTATCGAAGTCGCGCAGCGCGGCCGCCGCCCGCCGCGCGTCGTCGCTCGACAGGCTGTGCGCGTCGATGCGCCGGTTCAGCTCGCGGACCAGCTCGAAGAGCGCCGCCAGGGCGGCCGACACGTTGAGATCGTCGTCCATGCCGGCCACGAAGCCCGCGCGAGCGTCGCCCAGCACTGCCTCGAGATCTGCCTCGTCGGGCGCGTCGTGCCGATAGGCGTCCAAGGCCGTCACCGCTGTGGACAACCGCTCGACGGCCGCTCGAGCGTGGTGGAGCGTGTCGTCGCCGTACTCCAGCGGAGCCCGGTAGTGGGTGGCCAGCAACGCGTAGCGCACCGACGCCGGCCGGTAGCCCTGTTCGTAGGCATCCGCCGGGCGGGCAATGTTGCCTTCCCTGCGGGCCATCTTCTGGCCGCCCATCTGAAGGTGGGCGTTGTGCAGCCAGGTGCCCACGAAAGGTCGGCCGGTGGCCGCCTCCGACTGGGCCATCTCGTTCTCGTGGTGGGGGAAGACCAGGTCGACTCCGCCGGTGTGGATGTCGAACGTCTCGCCCAGGTAGCGCATGCTCATGGCCGAGCACTCGATGTGCCAGCCCGGGCGGCCGGCGCCCACGGCCGTCTGCCAGCTGGGCTCGCCGTCGCGCGGCCCCTTCCACAGCGCGAAGTCGCGCGCGTCGTCCTTGCCGTAGTCATCGGCCGCCACACGCTCGCCGCGCCTCGCCGCTCCGGCGTCCAGGCGGGCCAGCCGCCCGTACGCCGGCCAGCTGGCGATGCTGAAGAAGACCGAGCCGTCGTCGGTGCGGTAGGCGTGCCCTTTCTCGAGTAAGCGGCCAATCAGCTCGGCCATCTCGGTTGTGTGCTGGGTGGCCCGCGGCATGACGTCCGGCCGACGCACGCGCAACGTGTCGAGATCGGCCAGGAAGCGCTCGATGTGCGGCGCGGTCAGCTCGTCCAGCGTGGTGCCCGCGGCGGCCAGGTCGCGAATGATGCGATCGTCGACGTCGGTGATGTTCATGACCCAGGTGACGGCAAGGCCCGACCACTCGAGATAGCGGCGCAGGAGATCGGCGAACAGGAAGGCGCGGAAGTTGCCCAGGTGGGCCGGACCGTAGACCGTCGGGCCGCAGCTGTACATGCTGACCCGCCCGGCCTCCAGCGGGACGAACTCGCCCAGCTCGCCGCCCAGCGTGCTGGTCAGCCGCAGGCTCACGCAGCCACAAGGCTGACCGACGCAGTCGCGCTGATCGCTCGCCCCTCCCCCTCCGGCCCGCTCAGGTTGGCACTCGAAGCGCTGAGCGAGACCTGTTCCACGGGCAACTCGAGCAGTGCCGACAGGCGCGCACGCATCTGCTCCAGGCGTGCCGGGCCCAGCCTGGGACGTCCCGCCCGCAGGCCGACCTGCGCCGAGAGAGGGCGCAACCCGGCCCGCCGGAGGTCGGCCAGGACTTCACTGAGCAGGCTCGTGCTGGCGATCCCGCGGGTGGCCGGCTCGCCGGCGGGAAAACGCCGGCCAAGGTCGCCCAGCCCGCCGGCGGCCAGCAGGGCGCTGGCCAGGGCATGCAGGACCACGTCGCCGTCCGAGTGCCCGTACAGTCGGGGCGCCTCCTCGATCAGGAGGCCGCCCAGCCAGAGCCCGTCCTCTGGGCCGAAGGGGTGACTGTCCTCCGCCCACCCGTGACGCAGGCGGTTTCGGCCGTTCTCGTCGTCGCTGGCGCGCGCCTCGGCGGCCAGCAGTGCACCAGCCAGCTGCAGGTCCGCCGCTTCGGTGACCTTCAGGTTGGCGGCTTCGCCGGCGACCGTGGCCACGGGCACGCCGCGACTCTGGAGCAGCTCCGCCTCGTCGCCAAAGGCCACTCCGCCGGCGGCTTCATAAGCATCGATCAGCACGTCGCGCCGGGCGCCCTGGGGTGTCTGCGCGCGGACCAGCGCCTCACGCTCGGCGACTCCCGCCAACCATTGCCCGCGGACGGTTTTCAGCGCATCGACGACGGGCAGCACGGGCACTGCCGCGCCCTCCTGGGCCGTCGCCTGCGCCACCCGGTCGGCCAGGCGGCCAGTGGCCAGGGGGCGTGCCCCGTCGTGGACCAGGACCAGCGGCGCTTCGCTGGCGCGCAGGCCAGCCAGCACGGACGCCGATCGGGTGGGTCCGCCTTCGACCACTAGCGCGCCGCCGGGCAGCCAGTCAGCGTTACGCAGCCTCTCCACGCGTGCCGAGGCAGCCACGAGCACCAGCCGCCGAAGGCAGGCTGCCGAGCTCATGCGCTCCACCGTCCAGCGCAGCAGCGGCCTGCCCAGCAGTGGTGCCTCGAGCTTGTCCAGCCCGTTCATGCGCCGGCTGCTGCCGGCCGCCACGATCACTATGTCGGCAGCCGTTGCGCCTGCCAAGACTGGTTCAGGACTCGGCGCGCGGCTGGGCAAAGACCATCCGCCCAGCCACCGTCTGGAGGACGCGCGTGACCGTCACCTCGACCTCGCGCTCCATCAGCGACCCACCGCCCTCGACCACGATCATCGTGCCGTCGTCGAGGTAGGCCAGCCCCTGGCCCGGCTCTTTGCCCTGCTGGATGACCTTCACGCGCATACCGTCGCCGGGCAGGAAGGCCGGCTTGAGCGCGTTGGCCAGGTGGTTCAAGTTGAGCACGCGAACGTCATGCAGCTGGGCCACGCGGTTGAGGTTGTAGTCGTTGGTCAGCACGGCCGCCGTGCGCCGGCGGGCCAGCTCGACCAGCTTGGCGTCGACCTTGTCCAGCTCGCGAGCGTCCTCGTCGACCAGCTCGACGGAGATGCGCGGATCCTTCTGCAGGAGCGCCAGGATCTCCAGCCCGCGCCGGCCCCGCGAGCGCCGGCTGGCGTCGCGGTGATCGGCGATCGCCTGCAGCTCGTCGACCACGAAGCGCGGCACGATCAGCGTGCCCCACAGGAAGCCGGAGGCGACGACGTCGGCGATTCGGCCGTCGATGATGGCGCTGGTGTCGACGTAGATGGTCGGACCCGCCTGCCCGCCCCCGCCGACCGCCGCGTCCCGTTCACGCTGGGCCGGCAGCAGGCCGGTCTGGCGGATCGCCTGCGCTATGTCGCGGCGCTTGGCAACGGTCAGGCCCATCATTCCCAGTCCGAGCACCACCGACGTGCCGATGGGCAACAGCAGCCCCAGGGGCGGCGGCAGGTTGCTGAGCGGTAGTCCGAGCAGCAGGCCGATGACCAGCCCCACCACCAGCCCGACGACGGCGCTGATGAACTCGCCCGTCGAGAGGTCGACCACGGAGCGCACGAGCCAGCCGGCCGGCTCGACGGTGATGTAGGGCATGATCGAGAAGCCGATGACGAACCAGGCGGCCAGCCAGACGAGCAGCAGCACCACACCGGTGGTTGTCTCGATGTCGAACACGGGCTTGGTCACGTCGACCATCGACAGCGCGACGACGATGCCCAGGGCCCCCCCGACCAGCCGAACGAAGATCATCATGGGGTGCGCGAGCCTAGCACAGCCGGCGGGCCGCTCGGGGCGTGTTGGAGCACATCTGTGGCTGGTTCGAGCGCTGCCGAAAGCGCGTCGCGCAGCGTGCGGGCACGGCGCAACTCCAGGCCGGGCGGCGGAGTACCCGTGCTGCCGTCGCGGGCGGCCGGCAGCAGCGCCTGGCTGAAGCCAAGCCGAGCCGCCTCGCGCAGCCGTCGCTCCTCACCCTGGGCCGGGCGCAGCTCGCCGGTCAGGCCTACCTCGCCAAAGCAGACGAGGCCCGTGCGCAGCGGACGGTTGCGCAGCGACGAGGCCAGCGCCAGCGCCAGCGGCAGGTCGATCTGGGGCTCGTCCACGCTGAGGCCGCCGACCAGGCTGGCATACACGTCGTGGCCGGCCAGGTTCACTCCGGTGCGCCGCCCCAGCACTGCGATGATCAGGGCCAGCCGCTGCGGATCGAGGCCGGCGACCGTCCGGCGCGGGGAGCCCACGGACTGGGGAGTGACGAGGGCCTGGACCTCGACCAGCAGCGGCCGGCTGCCCTCCAGCGTGGCCGCCACGGCCACACCCGGGGCACCCAGCGAGGCAGGCTCGAGGAATGCTGCCGCGGGGTCGGCCACCTCGCGCAGGCCGCTACCGGCCATCTCGAAGACGCCCACCTCCTCGGTCGAGCCGTAGCGATTCTTGGAGGCGCGCAGCAGGCGCAGTCCCGACGAGCGCTCACCTTCGAGGGTGAGCACGACGTCGACCAGGTGCTCCAGCGTCTTGGGCCCGGCCAGGGTGCCGTCCTTGGTGACGTGGCCAACGAGGACGACCGGCACGCCACTCCCCTTGGCGAATGCCTGCAGGCCGGCCGCGGCGGCGCGCACCTGGCCCACCGAGCCAGCCGGGCCGTCGAGCTCGTCCGTGGTCAGCGTCTGGATCGAGTCGACGACCAGCAATGCCGGCCGGCTGGCCTCGGCGGCGGCCAGCACGCGCTCGACCGACGTCTCACTGGCCACCACGATGCCCGCCGCCGCCGGCCCGTCGGTCAGCCCGAGGCGGTCGGCGCGCAGGCGCAGCTGGGCGACGGACTCCTCTCCCGAGGCATACAGCACGGGACTTCCCTCCGGCGACGCCGCAGCGACGGCGGCGCAGATGGCCAGCACCAGCGTCGATTTGCCGATTCCCGGTTCCCCCCCGAGCAACACGAGTGACCCGGGCACCAGCCCACCGCCGAGCACGCGATCCGTTTCGGCGCCCACGCGCAGACGCAGCCCTTCGCCCTGGCCTCGCGGGTCAGCCAGGGTCGACAGCGACGGCGCTGCCGACCGACCGGCCGACGGGCGCGCCGTGCGCCGCTCGACCGGCGTCTCAACTAGAGTGTTCCAGCCGCCGCAGGAGCGGCACTGGCCCTCCCAGCGCAGGCTCTCAGCCCCGCAGGTGCCGCAAACAAAGCGGCTCTCGGAGCGGACCAAGGTCAGCCCGCCTCGACGGGTATCTTCTCGGCGAGCGGTTCGATGGTCAGACCGGCCTCATCTGACTTGTCGACGCTGATGGTGCTGCCGACCGGGTAGCGGCCCATCAGTAGAGCCTCGGCCAGAGGATCTTCAATCATGTTCTGGATAACGCGGCGCAGTGGCCGGGCGCCGTAGTCCACGTCGTAGCCCAGCTTGATGATGTGGTCCTTGGCCTCCTGTGTGACCTCGAGTTCCATCTGCTGCGCCCTGAGCTGAGTCCGCACCCGGGCAAGCATCAAGTCGACGATCTGGCGGATCTCGTCAACGTTCAGCGAGCGGAAGACGACCACGGAATCGACGCGGTTCAGGAACTCTGGCCGGAACTGGCTCTTGAGCTGGTCGAGCACCTTCTCCTTCATCCGGTCGTACTGCTGCTCGGCCAGCTTGGACTCGTCGGCGGCCACCGGCCTGAAGCCCAGGCTGGTGTCCTTGAGCAGCGACTTGGCGCCCACGTTGCTGGTCATGATGATGACCGTGTTGCGGAAGTCGACACGCCGGCCCTTGGCGTCGGTCAGGTGGCCGTCCTCGAGGATCTGCAGCAGGATGTTGAAGACTTCCGGATGGGCCTTCTCGATCTCGTCGAGCAGGACGACCGAGTAGCTCTTGCGGCGGACGGCCTCGGTCAGCTGGCCGCCCTCCTCGAAGCCCACGTATCCGGGCGGTGCACCGACCAGGCGGCTGACGTTGTGCCGCTCCATGAACTCGCTCATGTCGATCTTGATCAGCGTGTCCTCTGAGCCGAACATGAACTCGGCCAGGCTCTTGGCCAGTTCCGTCTTGCCGACGCCGGTGGGCCCAAGGAAGATGAACGAGCCGATGGGTCGCTTGGGGTCCTTCAGGCCGGCGCGCGCCCGACGGACAGCTTTGCTGACCGTGCCGATGGCCTCCACCTGGCCGATGACGCGGTGGTGCAGGGCGTCCTCCATCTGCAGCAGGCGCTCGGATTCCTCCTGGGCGATGCGCGTCACCGGGATGCCGGTCCACATCGCCACGACCTGGGCAATGTCTTCCTCGGTGACCTCCGTCGTCTGGCCGTCCTGGGTGGCCTGCCAGTTGGAGCGCAGGTCATCGGCCCGCTTCTTGGCGTCTGCCTCCGCGTCGCGCAGGTTGGCGGCCACCTCGTAGTCCTGGTCGTTGATGGCCGATTCCTTTTCCTTGGTCACCCGGTCCAGCTCGCGCTGCGCTTCCTTCAGCTCGGGCGGAGCGGAGCTGGCCCGCAGGCGCACGCGGCTGGCGGCCTCGTCGATCAGGTCGATGGCCTTGTCCGGCAGGTGCCGGTCCGTGATGTATCGGATGGAGAGGTCGGCGGCGCTGCGCACAGCCTCGTCGGTGATCTTGACCTTGTGATGCTCCTCGTAGCGCTCGCGGATGCCGAACAGGATGTCGACCGTCTGCTCGAGCGTGGGCTCCTCCACCATCACCGGCTGGAAGCGCCGCTCGAGGGCGGCGTCGCGCTCGATGTACTTGCGGTACTCGTCGAGGGTCGTCGCGCCGATGCACTGGAGCTCGCCGCGAGCAAGCGGCGGCTTGAGGATGTTGGCCGCGTCGATCGCGCCCTCCGCCGCGCCCGCACCTACGAGCGTGTGCAGCTCGTCGATGAACAGCACTGCGTCGCTCGTGCTGCGCAGCTCCTCGATGATCTTCTTGAGCCGCTCCTCGAACTCGCCACGGTACTTGGTGCCGGCGACCAGCGAGCCGATGTCGAGGGTCAGTACGCGCTTGTTGGCCAGCGTCTCCGGCACGTCGCCGCTGACGATGCGCTGGGCCAGGCCCTCGGCGATGGCCGTCTTGCCAACGCCCGGCTCACCGATCAGGGCGGGGTTGTTCTTGGTCCGCCGGGAGAGGATCTGGATGACGCGCTCGATCTCCTTCTCGCGTCCGATGACCGGGTCGATCTTGCCGGCCCGCACGGCGTCGGTCAGGTTGATACCCAGCTGGTCGACGGTAGGCGTCTTGCTGGCGCGCTTGCTCTCCGTGGCCGGCCCGGTCGAGCTGGATTGGGAGAGCACGCGGATCACCTCATGGCGCACCTTGTCAAGGTTGACGCCCAGGCTCTCCAGCACGCCGGCGGCGATGCCCTCGCCCTCGCGCACCAGACCGAGCAGCAGGTGCTCCGTGCCGATGTAGTTGTGGCCCAGCCGGCGCGCCTCGTCGATGGCCAGCTCTATGACGCGCTTGGCGCGGGGCGTGAGGCCGACCTCGCCGACGACCGGCCGGTCGCCGCGGCCGATGATGAACTCCACCGCCGTACGGACCTTGGCCAGCTCGACGTTCATGTTCTCCAGGACACGAGCGGCCACGCCCTCGCCCTCGCGCACCAGCCCGAGCAGCAGGTGCTCCGTGCCGATGTAGTTGTGGTTGAACCGCTGCGCCTCGTCCTGCGCAAGCGTCAAGACCTTGCGCGCGCGATCCGTGAATTTGTCGAAACGGTCCATAAGTTCGAACGCCTGTTCCCTAAGCAGAGCGCCCCGCAGCGCTCATAACCAGAATCCTAACACTCGGGTCCGGCCCGCCGACCCCCCGACGGTCCTGCCGGCGCGGGGGTCCGATGGATGTTCGGAGCCGAGCTTTCACCCCACTATGACGCCTCGCCAGGCTACGCGGGTGCTATTGGCGGCGTGGAATCCCTAAAGAAATCGGAACCAGGCGGGACTAAATCGGAACCGGGCGCCCTCAGGCCCGATCCGCGCCCTCGTCCGGCGCCGCGTCGGGAGCTCCCTCGGCCGGCTCGGCCGACGTGTCCGCCACTGGTTCGCCCGATTCCTCGGCGGCGGTCTCGCCTTCGGGCTCGGACTTGCGGCGCGATGACCGGCTTCGGCCGGCAGGTGCCTCGCTCGCCTCGGCGGGCGACTCGTCGGCGTCCGTCTTGGCCTCGGCCGGTTCGGCGGCGGGCTCGGCGTTCGCTTCCGCGGGTTCGGCGATGGCTTCGGTGGGCTCGGCGGGCGACTCTTCGACTTCGGCGGTGACCTCGGCTGTGGCTTCCGCGGGCTCGGCTGGTTCGGCGGTGGCCTCGGTCGCTTCGGCCGGTTCGGCCGGTTCGGCCGTCGCCTCGGTGGGCTCGGCGGTGGCTTCCGCGGGCTCGGCGGTCGCCTCGGTGGGCTCGGCGGCGGCCTCGGCGGTGGCTTCCGCGGGCTCGGCGGTGGCCTCGGCTGTTTCGTCGGTGGCCTCGGCTGCTTCGTCGGTGGCCTCGGCGGGCTCGTCGTCCCCGCCGCGCCGCGCGGCCTCCGTCTCCTCCATCTGCTGGCGCACCTGCGCGAAGGCGGCGGCGAGCGTGTTGTCGATGCCGCCCTCCGGCTCTTGCACGGCCTGCGACGCATCGTAGCTTCGGTCCTGGCGCGGCCGGCGCTCGCGCTCGGCCGGTCGCGGCGGGGCCTCCTCGGCCTGCTTCAGACTCAGGCCCAGGCGATGGCGCTCGGAGTCGAGCGATATCACCTTGAGCTTGATGCGCTGGCCCTCGTGCACCACGTCTCCCGGGTGGGCCACGCGCTGGTGCGAGAGCTCGCTGATGTGGATCAAGCCTTCCAGCCCGTCGCGCACGCGCACGAAGGCACCGAAATTGACGATCTTCGTGACCGCGCCGTCGATCAGGTCGCCCACCTTCAGGTCGGCCACGGTCGAATGCCAGGGGTCGGGCTGCAGGCGGCGGATGGACAGGCTGATCCGGCCGCGCTCGTGGTTGATGTCGATGACCTCGGCCTCGACCTCCTCGCCGACTTTATAGCCGGACTCGGGATTGTTGACCTTGTTCCACGAGAGCTCACTCTTGTGGACCAGGCCATCGATGCCGCCCAGGTCGATGAACACGCCGAAGGGTGCGATGGAGCGGACGGTGCCCTTCACCGTCTGGCCCACCTGCAGGCTGCTGAAGAGCTCGTCGCGCTTCTCGCGGCGCTCCTCGTAAAGGGCCACCTTCTCCGACAGGATCAGCCGGTTGGCCTTCCGGTTGACCTCGAGAATCTTGAGGCGCAGCTTGCGCCCGACGTAAGGCTGCAGCTTCTCGGCGATCTCCTGCGCAGCGTCGCGCGGCTGCTCGTTCTGCGGCCGGCGCGGGAAGTCGACGATCTGGCTGATCGGGACGAAGCCGCGGATGCCGCAGTCGACGATCAGGCCGCCCTTGTTGTGGTCGATGACCGGCGCATCGATGATCACGCCCGCGTCGAACTGCTCCTGCATCGACCGCCACTTGCGCTCGAGCCCGGCCCGCCGCAGCGAAAGAACCGCGTGGCCCTCCTGGGACTCAGGCTGGAGCACGTAGACGAGCACCGTGTCGCCGATGTTGAGCTGCGGCTGGACTTCCGCATTGCGCCCGTACAGCTCGCGATTGCTGACCACGCCCTCGCTCTTCGCGCCGATGTCGACCAGGATCTCGTCCTTGTCGATGCGCACGACGGTGCCCTCAACGACGTCGCCGTGCTTCAGGCTGCGGATCTCGCCGGGCTGCTCGTTGAGCAGTTCTTCCATGGTGGTGGGCTCGGGCTCGTCGCGCACCGCTACGGCTGTGGCGGCCGGAGCGGCCGTCGGCTCGGCGGACGGCTCGGCCGCGGCGGCGGACGGCTCTGCGCCGTTACCGGCAAAGGCGGCGGCTGAGGCCGGCGCCTGCGCGTCGCCTTCCGTCGAGCGCCCGATTCCGTCGACGGCATCGCTCACGCGCGAGGCGACCTCCTCGGCATCGCCCAGCGGGCGTGCTCCACTCGCGCCCACGGCAGCCTCGGGGGATGGATCGGCGCTGGGCGGCTGGGCGGCCTCCGCCTCGGCGGCGGGCGCGTCAACTGCGGGCGTGTCGGCGGCCTCCGCGTCGGCGGCGGGCGCGTCAACTGCGGGCGTGTCGGCGGATTCCGCCCCTGCCTGCGCGCCATCTGCGGCCGAGGTGTCGACGCTGTCTGCGGGCTGGCCGTCCGTGTTCTCGCTAGTGGCGGCCGGGCTTTCTGCGGCCTCGCTGGCGGTGCCTTGGGCAGCATCAGCCGCCTGCGCGGAAGCGGGGACATCGGCCTCAGCCACCGGCTCGCCGGCCGCAGCTGGAGCGGCCTCGTCGGAGGCAGGCTGCGTTGGCTGGGTCTGCTCGTCGGCGTCTGTCACCGGCTGGGGCTCGGTGGCCGCCTGGCTGGACTGCGGCTCGTCTGCATTGACATCCGGCTGCCCCTCCTGCGGGGCCGGCTGATCCGCCGTCTCAGTCCCTTCTGTGCGCTCTAAGGTCAAGTTGCGTCTCCTAGGTCCAAATCTCCCAGGGGAAACAACAAGACCCGAGCCGTCGCCCGGGCCTTCGCTCTGATCTGGATGTCGTCCGTGTCCTCGTGGGCTCGTCAGACTCCTTCCGTTCGCGGGCACGCG
>DATKBB010000099.1:0-39453 GCA_035514295.1 Candidatus Limnocylindria bacterium
CGACCTCGTGGCCCAGGCGCTGCAGGACGCTCTGCCACTTGATCACCTCGAAGGAGACGCCGTCCACGTCGCCCAGTCGGGTTGCCAGCATGCCGATGCGCATGCGGGGCAGCATAGCGGCGCTCCGCCGACCCGCCCTTCTCCAGCCCATTCGGCAGCGGCGGGTATGCTCCGCCCGCATCCATCAATCGCCGTGGAGTACACAGCCCTGAAGTTCCCGGGCGTCCGTGCCGGCATCATCACCGGCCTAATGCTGCTTGCCCTGGCAGCCTGCGCTGCCGGCAGCGGCGTCACGCCGGCACCAATCGACGTGTCGACGAGGACAACACGGGCGGCCTGACGATCACCGACAACAACATCGAGGGCGACCTTCAGTGCGAGGGCAACCAGCCACCGCCGCAGGGGGGTGGCAACAGCGTGGGCGGAGACCGCGAGGGCGAGTGCGCCGACCTGTAGGGCGGTGCTAGCCGTCCTCTGACAGCTCCAGGCGGAGGCCGACCGCGGCGGCCTCTATGCGATGCTCGACGCCCAACTTGGCCTTGATGTTCGACACGTGGACGCTGGCCGTCTTGGGACTGATGAACAGCGCCTCGGCGATCTGCTGGTCCGTCCGGCCGCCGACCACCAGCGCCAGGACCTCCCGCTCGCGGGCAGTCAGGCGGTATTGAGCCAGTGTGTCCGCCTGTGGACGCTCGTCCAGGCCTACATCGAGCCTCGCCCGCTGGGCGAGGTCGTCGATGGCGTTCAGCAAAGGCATGGCTCGCAGGGTGCCGGCCGCCTGGCGGCTCTCCGCCAACGCTTCCCGCGCCTTCGCTCGGGTGCCGGCCGTAAGCAGCGACTGGGCGAGCCGGTAACGAGCGTACGCGCTGGGATAGGGCTCGCTCAGCGCCTGCCATGCTCGGGCCGCAGCCAGCCACAAGTCCGGTGTGTCCGCAGCGTGCGCGCGTGCGCGCTCGGCATGGGCGAGGGCGATGGCCGCCCGCCCCTCGCCGGCGAAGATCGTTCCGACCTCGAGCAGCGAGCCAGCATGTACCTCCAGCCGCTCCAGCAGCAGCGCCGCCTTAGGCCCGCCGTCCGCGGGCAGGTCGGCTGCAGCGCGCGCACCGAGCATGGTGAGCTCGCCCATCCAGCGCAGGTCGTTGGCCGACTCGACCAATGGCAGGCCCTCCAGCACGGCCGCCAGCGCGCCAGCCGGGTCTCCCCGCCAGATGCGCAGCTCGGCCTGGGCCGCGTAGTACGGACCGTAGGAAGCGGATGAGCTCGACACGCGGACGGATTCGTGCGCCATGGTCAGCTCTCGCTCCGCGTCCGGCCAGCGGCCCAGGCCGACGTAGAGGTAGGCGGCGACCACTCTGCCCCACTCCGCGGCCGGTGGCGCCAGCGATCGGTCCAGCGCCTGCTCGGCCTCCGCCCAGCGCCCGGAACGGTGAAGTGCCTGGCCGATGATCGCATCCGTGTGGCGCAGCTCTCGCACGCCTCCGCGCTCGCGCATCACCGCCTGGGACGCGTCGAGCGCGTCGACCGCCTCGGCGAAGCGTGCGGCTGCGTCCAGAATTACTCCGCGCCACTTGTCGGCCATGGCGGCCAGCTCCGGCCAGCCGCCGGCCCGGGCCAGCGCGCTTGCCTTGGCGTAGTGCGCGAGGCCCTCGTCCAGCCGGCCCATGAACGACAACGCCCCGCCGGCGTCGACGTGGGCGCTGGCCAGCAGAGCGGCATCGCCGGCCTCTTCGGCGGCAGCCATTGCCCGCATGACCACCTCGATCGCCTTGTGCGGTTGGCCGGCGATGACGCGCAGGCCGGCCTGATTTAGAAGAACCGCTGCCCGCAGGTCCGCCGGCGAGTCTTCATGAAGCAGGCTCGTCGCCCGGTTCAGAGCCCTCTCGGTTGCATCGCCGTCGCTCGCGCCGTGGGCGCTGCTGACCAGGCCCAACTGAATGGCGACCGCCCGATCGGGGTCGGCCGTCGGGTCCACCTCGGCTGCTGCCGCCTCGTACAGCGCGATCGCGTGGTGCAGTTCGCCGGCGGTGTCGCTGGCAGCGGCCGCTCGCTCGATGACGTATGCCCTGTCGGCCGGCGCTGCGCGTCCGCTGCGCCGCAACTCCTCCGCCAACAGCTCCTCCGGCTGCGGCAACTGCGCCCACAGCTCCAGCACTCCCTCGAACTGGCGGCTGGCCTCGGGGTAGGCGCGCGCGCGCTCGGCCGCCTCGGCCGCCCGCCAGGCAGCGATGAAAGCCTGCTCGGGCTGGCCGGCGCGCTGCCAGTGGTGAGCCAGCTGGGCCAGGAGCTGGGCGTCAAAGGTGGGATCGCCACTGCCCTCGCTGGCAGCCGACATGGCCTCCGCCACACGGCGGTGCAACCGGACTCGTTCGCCGCTCAGCAGGTCGTCGTAGATGGCCTCGCGCAGCAGAGCGTGCCGGAAGGCATGGCCCAGCGCCGAGGAGCCGCCGGACGGCTCGAGGACGAAGCGGTCGATGGCCTGACGCAGGCTCGCGGCGACCTCGGCGTGGGGCAGGCCGGTGACGACCGCGAGAAACTCGTCGTCGGCGCGACCGGCGACGGCGGCGGCGGCGAGCACATGGCGGCTGACCGCCGACAGCCCTTCCAGCCGGGCAAGCAGCAGCTCCCTGAGGTCAGGCGGCAGCTCCACGCCTTGGCGCTCGGCGGCGAGCACCTCTTCGGTGAAGAAGGGGTTGCCCTGCGAACGCTGGAAGAGCCGTTGGAGCACGGCCTGTCCGACCGCCTCGCCGCTGATCGCCTCGATCTGCTGGCGCAGCTCGGCCTCGCCGAAGCGACGCAGCTCGAACCTCTCGATACGGCCGCCCCGCTCGAGTTCGGCCAGGTAGCGGCGCAATGGGTGATCGCGGCGCAGGTCGTCACTGCGATACGTCCCCACCACGAGCAGCCGCAGGTTGCCCAGGTTGCGGGCCAGGAAGGCGAGGAACTCGCGCGTCGACGCATCGGCCCAGTGCAGATCCTCGAGGGTCAGCACGCTGGGCTGTTCGCCTGCCAGGCGTTCCAGCAGGCTGAGCAACAGGTCAAACATGCGCTGCTGCGGAAGCGAGGCACGCAGCTCGGGATGGATGCGCCGCTCGGGCACGCCCTGCGCGAAGGCCAGGTTAGCAAGCAGGTCGCGCTGAATCTCGCGCACCGGCCTGAGGGCTTCGACCACGGGGCCAAACGGCAGCCCGCCCTCACCGAAGTCGGCCGCTACGCCGCTCAGCACGCGCATGCCGCGGGCTTGGGCCAGGCTCGCGAACTCGGCCAGGAGGCGCGACTTGCCGACGCCGGCTTCGCCACCAATGACCACGATGCTTGGCTGCCCCTCGCTCGCCGCCCGCGCGCGGCCGTGGAGCATGGCCAGCTCCTCGCGCCGGCCTACGAAGACCGGGCTCTTGATGCGCATGCCCGCATTCTCGCCTCCCGCGCCGGTCACGAGAGAGCGAAATGAGGAGCGGCCGGGCCCGATATAAGGAAAGGCCCGATGTGCCGGCCCACTCCTTAGACCGATCGTGTTGCCCAGCAGCCAAGCAGCACACATCGAGTCAAAGGAGAACAGCGATGAACAAGCACATGAACAAGCTGGCAGGAGTGGTGATCACGGTCATCGCGGCCACGGCCATCGGGCTCAGCCTGCCCAAGCAGCCGGTCCCTGAGCCAGTCACGCAGCCTGTGACGGCTCCCGTGGCACCGGCGGGCTATCAGCCGGTGGCGCCGGGTGCCTACACCAGCATCCCCGACCCGTCGTCTGAGCCGGCGGCCCCGCGGCCGGTGAACGCCCCCGCTCCGGTCGCACCGGCAGGCTATCGCCCGGTGGCGCCGGGCTCGTACACCACCATCCCCGAGTCAGACGCCGATGCGGCCGCGCCCCAGCCGGTAGCCCCCGCGGGTCACCGACCGGTTGCGCCCGGCTCTTACACCACCATCCCCGACGGTGACTGAGGCGGCTGCTACCTCGGCTTCACCGAGAAAGGCCCCGGGCCAGCAATGGCCCGGGGCCCTTGCGTTCAGCGCTTGGCGGTCGCGCGCCGGACAGACGCCGCCGGCTGCGGCGACTCGACGGCGATTGTCTCGTAATCGTCGCCGGTGCCAGCCGTCTTGGCCTGCTCGGTCTCGCGCTGACGCTGGGTGTCCTCCGACTCACGGGCGCGGGCTCGCTGCTCGCGCTCCCGCTCACGCTGCTCGACGGCCTTCTGCGACTCCTCGCGCTGGCGCTCCTCCTCCTGGGCTCGCTGCTCGTCGGTCTGCTGGACCTTCTGCTCGAGCTCTTCCACCAGCGCGGCGCCGCCGCTGGCCTTCTCGACGGTGGCCGTGGCCGGCGCCTCCGCGCGTAGTTGGTCGAGCGGCAGGCCGAAGTCGGCCCGGTAGACCGTGGCCAGCAGCGTCTCGAGCATGCCCGAGTCGTAGGCCTGCTGGACGGCCTGGTGGGTGATGATGTCACCGAAGTCGAGGATCACATTGTCGCTGCGATCGAGGATGACCTTGCCCACCGGCCTGCCGATGGCATCGGCGATCTCGTTGAGGCGAGCCTTGATCTGCCACTCCTCGACGCGCTTGCCTTCCTCGTCGCGCTGCTCGGACAGGCTCTGCGTGAAGCGATCCCACATCGAGGCGACGCTGTCTCCGGCGGCCTCCAGTCCGGCGCCCGCCTTATCGCGCAAGTCGGCTGCCTGGCCGGCCGTCGCTGCGCGCGTCAGGACGCCCATGTTGTCGGTGCGCTTGGCCCACTCGACGTGCTCCGGGCGGATGCGCTGGCCGTTGGCCACCACGATGCTGCCGTTCGAGTCGGCCACGTCCTGGCCGGAGCGGCGGCCGATGAGCGACTTCTCCGGCTCGCGCTCGTTGAAGGCGGCCTGGGTGCCCGAGGCGGCCTTGTCGGTTGCGTCGCCAATCTTCTGACCGGCGTCGTTCATGGCGCCTTCCAGGCCGCCCTTCTGGTTGAGCAGGTCGTCAGCCGTTTCGGGCCGGACGAAGACCACGTCGAGGCCCATGCGCTCGATGTCCGTCACGGCCAGGTGCGAGGTGCCCCGGGCGATGTCGCCCAACATGCCGCCCGAAACCTCGAAACCCGTAATTCGGCCGGTGGCCTCCTCGAAGTACATGTCGCCGATGTGACCAAGATTGTCGCCAGTGTTGGTCATCACGCGCTTGTTGAGCAGGTGCTCGTTGCGGTTGATGATGGCCTTGATCTCCGGATCCGCCGAGGCGGAAATTACCGCGTCCGTCTCGCGAATCACGACGGCGTCGCGGCCGAAGGCATAGATGCCCTCAATGGGCACTACCCGCGAGCTGCTCAGGAGGCCGCCCTCGTCGACCAGCAGCCCCAGGATGGCGTCGTTGTCCTGGTTGAGCAGCAGGTCCTTGACGCTGTCGACCTTCCGTCCGTCCTGCAGGCTGACGACGGACTGGCCGATCACGTTCTTTCCCTTGCGCATTTGGTTCCCCTTTGTCTACGTGTGGTCGCCTGGCCTAGATCCCGACGCCGGGCGGCGCCATGAAGAAGAACCAGTAAGCGGCCAGCAGGATCAGAGCGATGACCACGATGAGCAGGACGATCGGCCAGACCGAGCGTCCCTGGCCTCGGTAGCGCATGGGTTCTCCCTTGTGCGAGCGGTGGGCGCGGCGTCGCGCAAAAGCCGCGCATCGGCTTTGGTCTCAGGATCGCCCGGCGGAGGTGTCGGCGCCGGGGTCAACTAGGGAGCCGAGGTTGCGTCTCGCTCACAAAGCGGCGGTCGCCAGTACGGCGGCCTAAGGCGCGACGTCGGCCTGCGGATCGGCCCACAGGCCGCGGCCCGCCGCGCGCGCGTCCCGTTCGGCCTCCCGCAACAGCTCGCCGTACTTGACGTCGGGCGGGAAAGTCACCGCCTGCGCGAAGCCCAGCCGCACCATCTCGAGATTGACCAGCAGCCAACCTTCATCGCCTTGCAGCCAGACGTGGCGCAAGAGCCGGCCGAAACGATCGGTCTCCGACACATCCCGCTCCAGCACCACCGAGCGACCGTCCACCAGCGACCTATTTGCCTGGGTGGCCGCGTCGGCCTGCCACTCGGCGGGCAGGCCGGCCCGGCCCAGCTCCGGGCTGTCAATCCCGATGTAGCGCAGCCGCTGATTTCGACCGACGAGAGCGACGCGGATCGTGTCGCCGTCGACGACGTCGATCACGCGGGCGGCCTGCGTAGGGCCCGTGGGTTGGAGGCCAGCGTCTCCGGGCGGATCGGTCGCCGGATTGCAGGCCCACGCCAGCAGCGCACAGGCCAGCGCCAGTGCTGCGCAGATCGTGCGCGCGGCGGCGCTGCCTACGTCGACTGCCCCCTTGTTTGCCTGCTGGCTGAGACGCGGCAGGTCAGCTGCCGTGCAGCGCCCCGCGCAGGCCCTCGCCGTCGGACAGTGAGCCCAGTACCAGTCGCGTGCCCGTTGCCAGGTACACCAGATCGACGTTTATGCCGGCATCGGCGACGCGCCTGAGGTGCCGGCCAAGCTCGCCGGGCTGGTCGACGACTGAGACCACTTCCACACTACGCTCGGAGTCGCACTCAACGCCGGCGGCCTCCAGCGCACTCCGCGCCATGCCCGCGTCGGCGACCAGCAGGTGGATGAGGCCGGAGTCGTCGTCGGCCGCCCCGCTGACGCCCTCGATGTTGATGCCGGCGTTGCCCAGCACCTCGCCGATGTGAGCGAGGGTGCCCGGCTTGTTGCCCAGGTTGATGGTCAGGTCGGTGGCCATGGTTGCCTCCTGCGCTGCATCGGCTTTCCCTCTGGAGACATTGTCGCCCCGAGGTCCAGCCGGACTACGATCGCGAGGGACAAGTGATCCGGCCTGGGGCGACGGTATGCCGCCGCCAGCGGTGGGTCCACTTACCCAGGGTGGGTGATGAGTCACCCACGGCGGGTCATGAGTCAGCCCGGCTGGGTCGACCGCCCGCTGCAGCTGCGATCCGGCCACGGGGTCCTAAGACCGACCCGACGCCGCCGGCATGCCGTCGCCAGCAGCGGGTCCACTCACTCAGGCTGGGTCATGAGTCGCCCAGGCTGCGTCGACTGCCCGCTGCAGCTGCGATCCCGGCCACGAGGCTGCCGCCGCCACGCGGCCACGGCCTCGCTCGGCACACAAACAGAGCGACTAGAGTTGCCCAATGCATCGGCGTGAGGGGAAGCTGATCGTTTCGGCCACCGACCTGGTGGGCTTCCTGGCCTGCGGTCACCTGACCCGCCTCGAACGTGCGCAGGCGGCCGGACTGATCCGCAAGCCTCATCGAGAGGACCCGGAGGTCGAGCTACTGCAGCGCCGCGGCGGCGAGCACGAGGGCCGCTACATTGCCCAGCTGGAGGCCGACGGGCGCCAGGTTACGCGCCTGAGGGCGGATTGGGAGCGGCCCTACGAGGAGCGGGCCGCCGAAACGATCGCCGCCATGCAACGGGGCGATGACGTCATCTACCAGGCGACGGTCTTCGACGGCCGCTGGGTGGGCCACCCCGACTTCCTACTGAGAGTTCCCGGCGCGTCCGCCCTGGGCGACTGGCACTACGAGGTGGCCGATACCAAGCTGGCTCACAGCGCCAAGGCCGGCGCGCTGGTCCAGATCTGCTCGTACGTCGACCAGCTCGAGCGCATCCAGGTTCGGCGGCCTGACAGGGTCTACGTGGTCACCGGCGGCGCAGAGATCGGCTGCCACGACTTCCGGACGGCCGAGTTGATGGCCTACTACGCCTACGCCAGGGCGCGTTTCGAGGAGGCGCTCGACGAGGCAATCTCGGGTGCGCCGGTCTATCCCATCTCACGCGAGGACAGCTACCCCGACCCGGTCGAGCACTGCGCGGTCTGCCGCTGGTTCCCCGAGTTCTGCCAGCGGGCCTGGCGCGACGACGATGCGCTGCCGCTGGTGGCCGGCATCAGCCGACGGCAGCGCGGTCTGCTGGGCGAGAACTCGGTGGCCACCATGCTCGCGCTGTCGCAGCTGCCGCCGCCCATCCAGCTCGCAGGTCTCAAACGCGGACAGGCCGAGTCGCTGTGGAAGATGCGCGAGCAGGCCCGCCTGCAGGTGGCCAGCGCCGGCCTGCTCGTACCGGTCTACGAGCTCCTGCCGCCGGAGGTCGACTCGGAGGGCGCGCTGGTGGCCGACCGCGGCCTGTCGGCCTTGCCCGAGCCGTCGGCCGGCGACCTATTCTTCGACATCGAGGGCGACCCCTTCGCCTACTGGGAGGGGCTGGACTACCTCTTCGGCATCTGGAGCGGCGACGGCGAGTGGCGCAGCTTGTGGGCCATGAACCGCGACGAGGAGAGGCACGCCTTCGAGCAGGTGATGGACCTGTTCATGGAGCGCTGGGCGGCCGACCCCAACATGCACATCTACCACTACGCCCCCTACGAGCCCACCGCGCTCAAGCGGCTGGCCGGCCGGCACGGCACGCGCGAGGAGGAGTTGGACCGGCTGCTAAGCGGGCGCGTCTTCGTGGACCTGTACAGGGTCGTGCGCCAGGGCCTGCGCGTGGGCAGCGAGCGCTACTCGATCAAGAACCTGGAGCCGCTCTACGGTTTCACGCGCGAGGTGAAGCTGCGCGACGCCAACTCGAGCATCGTCGAGTTCGAGAAGATCCTTGAAGTGGGCGATCCCGAAGGGGAGCTCAAGGCCATGATCGAGGCCTACAACCGCGACGACTGCGTCTCGACGCAGCTGCTGCGCGACTGGCTGGAGGAGCGCCGGCCGCAGGCCGAGCGCGAGTTCGGTGTGCAGCTGCCGCGTCCGCCGATCGGCGAACCTGAGCCGCCCAAGGAAGCGGCAACAGAACGCCAGCGGGCGGTTCGCGAACTCGAGGCTCGGCTGACCGCCGGCCTCCCGAGCAATGCCGTCGAGCGCACGCCGGAGCAGCAGGCGACCTGGCTGCTGGCCCAGTTGCTGGACTGGCACCGGCGCGAGAACAAGGCCGCGTGGTGGCGGTTCTTCGACCTACTGACTAGGTCGGACGAAGAGCTGTTCGACGAGCGCGAGCCCATCTCTGGGCTGAAGTACCTGGGCATCGACCCCGAAGGCGGCACGGCCAGGTCCCACGATCACCGCTACTCCTTTCCTGCTCAGGAACACTCCATCGACGTGGGCAACGAGGTCCACGATCCGAAGCTGCCTGGCGGCGCGACCAAGACAGGCGGCGTGCAGTCCATGGACAAGGACAACGGCGTCCTCGCCATCCGCCGCTCGAAGGCGTGGGCCGGCCAGCACCCCAGCGCCATCGTGCCGCTGGACGTCTACGGCGCTCAGGCCCAGCAGGAGGCCTTGATGCGGATCGGCAACTGGGTGGCGGTGAACGGCATTGATTCCCCGCTGCCGCAGTACCGGGCGGCACGCGACCTGCTGCGCCGGCTTGCGCCGCGCTGGCTTGGCGGCGACGGCGGGAAGCTGGTGCGCGAGGCTGAAACGGGCACGTACGCGGCACGCCGCTTGGTGACGCAACTCGACGGGACGACACTGCCCATCCAGGGCCCGCCGGGCTCGGGCAAGACCTACACCGGCGCGCGGATGATCCTGGACCTGGTCCGCGCTGGGCGCCGCGTGGGCATCACCTCGAACAGCCACAAGGTGATATGCAACCTCCTGGAGGCGGTGTGCGATGCGGCGGAGGAAGCCGCCGAACCACTGCGCGCGATGCAGAAGGGCGAAGAGGACGAGGTGCTGACTCACGACTACCTCGAGGTGAGGCGAACGGATGACAACAAGGTCGTGGCCGCGGCGCTGGCGGCCGGCGAGGTCGACGTGGCCGCCGGTACCCCCTGGCTGTGGGCGCGCGACGAGATGGAAGGTCTGGTCGATACGCTTTTCATCGACGAGGCCGGGCAGGTCTCGCTGGCCAACGTGGTGGCGGTGGCCGGCGCGGCCCGCAACGTCGTCCTGCTGGGCGATCCGCAGCAGCTCGACCAGCCCACCCAGGGCGTGCACCCTGACGGCGCGGGTCGTTCGGCGCTGGCCCACCTGCTCGACACGGCCGAAACCGTGCCGCCGGAGAGCGGCGTGTTCCTCGAGAAGACCTGGCGCATGCACCCGCAGATCACGGCCTACACCTCCTCGCTGTTCTACGAGGGCAAGCTCGAGTCGGTCGAGGGCCTGGAGCACCAGCGCGTGCTGGGCGACGACTGGCTGAGCGGCTCGGGCCTGCGCTGGGTGCCGGTCGCGCACGACGGCAACACCAACGCCTCCGAGGCCGAGGCGGAGCGCGTGTGCGAGATCTGGCAGGCGCTGGTGGGGCGGCGCTGGGTCGACGCCAAGGGCCGCGAGCAGGTCATAGGAAGTGAAGGCATCGTCATCGTCTCGCCCTACAACGCGCATCGGCTGATGCTCACGGAGAAGCTCCCCGGCGCGCGGATAGGCACAGTCGACAAGTTCCAGGGCCAGGAGGCGCCCGTTTCGATCTACACGATGGCCAGCTCGCGCGCGGAGGACGCGCCGCGCGGCCTGGGCTTCCTCTACTCGCTGAACCGGCTCAACGTGGCTACGTCGCGCGCGCGGGCGCTGGCCATCGTGGTGGCCTCCCCCGCCCTGCTCGACGCCGTGCCCAGGACGCCCGACCAGCTGCGCATGGTCAACGGCCTTTGCGCGTTCGCGGCAGAGGCTGCCCGCCCTCAGTCGGCGTAGAAGGCCTCGCAGCGGGCGATTTCCGCCTCCAGAGCTTCGTTCTGCGCGCCGTCCAGCGGCGCCCAGAGCCGAGCGTCGACCCCGGCACCGCTGCGCGCGACGACCCGCCGCCAGCGTCCGACGATCTCGCCGTCGATGACGATCGGATGGCTCATCGAGTTCGGGTCGAGAGGGACCGTACGCGTCCGCTGGTAGCCGACCACCAGCTCGTCGAAGGCCTGCAGCAGGTGGGCCCGGCGTGGCTGGAGGGCTGGCTGGGGCTCATCGGCCGCCCAGTAGGTCGTCCCTTCGATCTCGAAAGATTTCAACTCCGAGCCGGCGGCCGTCAGACCGCGCTTGATCTCTGACACCTTCATGCCGGACCACCAAGCGAAGTCAGGGATCGTCGACGGCCCGTGGCTGGCGAAGTAACGCCGCGTCAGCTGGCCCAGTGCCTCGTCCTCATCCAGCGGCGCGGCCGGCGGCACGACCTCGTCCACGAGCGTGTAGGTCTGGTTCCGGCCGTCGAGCCCGCCGCTGCAGATGAGCAGGTTGAGCTCGGCGTGCATGACGATGTGCTCGCGCCGCTGTGGCTGCGTGACGTCCACGCCGCCCGCCGTCAGCAGCTCGCCAATCTGCGGCCTCGTGAGCCGCCGGCCACCGCTCAGGCCGGCCCGGATGAGATCGCGCGCCCGGCCCAGCGTGAGCTCGTTCATCTCCAACTGCCGGTAGCGGTGGCGGTTGCGTGCCTCTACACGCGGCCCGCTGAGCTCCATCATCCAGCGCAGATCCTCTGCACGGACGAAGTGCCAGGTGGGCCGCAGGATGTGCGTGCGGATGATCGAGCCATCGGCAAGCAGGCGATCAAGGTCGGTGTGCTGGACGCCCTCCGTCCGCTGGCCGACCGACCACTTGGCGTAGGCGTACTCCTGCGCCTGCACGGCGCCAAGCCAGCCGACGACCCCCTCCGCCGACCCGAGCGGCGCGCCCGTGAGCCGCTGGTTCAAGAGGCGCAGGCGGCCGAGCTCGTTCGTCTGCATCGGCGGCATTGTGGCGCAGACGTCAGCCTCCCCTACGAACCTGGTTTATCTCGTGACCCTTAGCCGGCCTCCGGGTAGGGATTTGGTCGCGCTAGGCGACCAACCGACCGATGAAGCGAGCGCAGCATGTTCCAGGGCGCGCGACTGGAGGCCGTCCGTCGGTCAGCCTGACCAGAAGTCGCCACCAGACGACCGGCAAATGGGCCGGCAGCCCGCCATCGGCCGGCCGACTCTGCCCCCGATCTTCCGCCATCGGTCACTTTGTCGGTCTGGCCGACACCCCGGCGCCTGACACTCAAGGGGCTGGCGCGCGGCCGTTACGATCTGGGGCGATGGTTGCCACTGACCCGAGCAGAGCCCACGCCGAGCGGCCGGCGCGCACGCCCGACGTCCAGGGCGCGCTGTACCGCATCGCGGAGATGGCCAGCGCGGCCAGCGACATGGGTGAGTTCTACGCGGCCATCCACCGCATCGTCGGCGAGCTGATGTACGCCGACAACTTTTACATCGCGCTCTACGACGAGGAGCGCGGCCTGCTCAACTACCCCTACTACGTCGACCAGTTGGACGAGGACCTGCCCGACCCCGAAGTCTGGGATCCGATGGGCACGGGCGAGGCCCGCGGCCTGACAGCCTACGTCCTGCGCACCGGCAAGCCCGAGCTCATCACCAGCGACAGATTCCAGGAAATGGTCGCAGCGGACGAGGTCGCTTCCATTGGCGTTCCCGGCGAGGACTGGATGGGCGTCCCACTCCGTGCCGAGGGAAAGAGCATCGGCGTGGTCGTCGTGCAGACCTATGAGTCGGGCCAGCACTACAGCGAGCAGGACAAGGAGTTGCTCACCTTCGTCGGCCAGCACATCGCCTCGGCGCTGACCCGCGCCCGGGCGATCGCCGAAACGAGGCGGCTGCTGGTCGAGAGCAACCAACGTGCGGCCGAGCTGGCCATCATCAGCAGTGTCCAAGGCGGCCTGGCCCAACGGCTTGATAGCCAGGCGATGTACGACCTGGTCGGCGACGAAATCCAGAAAATCTTTGACGCGCAGGTGGTCGACATCGGCGTCGTCGACGAGGCAGCCCAACTGATCCGGTTCCCGTACACCATCGAGCGCGGCGTCCGCTTCCCCGACGAGCCGATCGAGATCATCGGCTTTCGCAAGCACGTCCTCGAGACCCGGGAACCGCTGCTGATCAACGAGCGCGCGGTCGAGTTGGCCGCCCAGTCCGGCCAGCCTGCCGTGCTGCAGGGTGAAGTGCCGAAATCGGCGCTGTTCGCCCCGCTCGTGGTCGGCAGCGAGGCTCGAGGCGTCATCTCGCTGCAAAACATCGACCGGGAGCACGCCTTCAGCGAATCCGACGTGAAGTTGCTGACGACGCTCGCCAGTAGTCTGAGCGTGGCCCTCGAGAACGTGCGCCTCGTCGACGAGATGCGCCAGCGCGTAGCCGAGCTGGGCACGATCAACAGCGTCGGGCAGGCGCTGGCGGCGCAGCTGGACCTGACGGCCCTGATCGAGCTCGTGGGCGACAAGATGCGCGAGACCTTCAACGCCGATATCGTCTACGTGGCGATGCTCGACGCTGGGCGCGGCATCATCGAGTTCCCGTACCACAACGAGGACGGCAACCGCGAGCCGCAACCGCCACTGCGGGTGGGCGAAGGTCTGACTTCGCGCATCCTGCAGACGCGCGAGCCGCTGTTGCTCAATTCGGACGTGCAGCGGCCGTCGCTCGGACCTGTCGTCGGCACGCCGGCCCGCTCGTTCCTGGGCGTGCCGATCCTCGTGGGAGACGAGGCGATCGGCGCGATCGCCGTGCAGAGCACGCGCGAGGAAGGGCGCTTCGACGAGGCAGACGCGCGACTGCTCGCCACCATCGCCGCCGGCGTGGGGGTCGCCATCCAGAACGCCAAGTTGTACGAGGAGACGCGTCACCTCTACGCGGAGGCCCAGGAGGCGCGCGCGGAGGCCGAGCGCCACCGCCTAGAGCTGGCCCGCTTCCTGCCATCGACCGTCGCCGAGCTGATGGCTTCACCCGGAGGGTCGCCCCTGCTGGGCGCCCATCGGCGCGAGATAACGGCGATCTTCTGTGACCTGCGCGGCTTCACCGACTTCACACAGACGGCCGAGCCGGAGGAGGTCTTCGAGCTGCTGGCCGCCTACCAGCGCGAGATCGGGGGCCTGGTGCTCGAGAAGGGCGGCACGCTCGAGCACTACGCCGGCGACGGCATCTTCGGGTTCCTCAATGATCCCAAGCCGGTGGCCGACCACCCGCTGGTCGGCGTGTCGATGGCCCTGGAGATGCAGCGGCGCTTCGCCAGCCTCGCCGAGGACTGGGGCAGGCGTGGCTTCGAGCTCGGGCTGGGCATAGGCATCTCGACCGGCTATGCGACCGTGGGCCGGGTTGGCTTCGAGGGCTACTACCTGTACGCGGCGATCGGCAGCGTGGCCAACCTCGCCGCGCGGCTGTGTGCCGTGGCGACTCCCGGCCAGATCGTGATCAGCGGCCGGACCTACGCCATGGTCGACTCGGCGGTGGAGGCCCAGCAGCTTGGCTCGTTCGAGCTGAAAGGCTTCAACCGACCGGTGGAGGCGTTCTCCGTCGCCGGGCTGAAGCCCCCCACTGGCGGGTCGGCCGGCACCTAGATCGGTCCGGCGCCTACCGGCTACCATCGGGCCAATGCTCGAGGGAGAGGGAGGCAAGACCGTCACGGGTGCCCAGGCGGAGATCGAACGCCTGGCCTCCGAGAACAGTCAGCGTGCGGCTGAGCTGGCAATCGTCAACGAGATCATCCATTCGCTTGCCCGCCAGCGCGACTTCGGGCAGATCGTGGAGGCGGTCGGCGAGCGCGCCGCGGCCGCCCTGGCCGTGCGCGGGATGTCGATCTCGACCGTCGACCAGGCCACCGGCGAGCTGACCTTCCACTTCTGGATCGACGAGGGTGTGCGTAACTACGAACTAGAAGGGATCAAGCTGGGTGATGCTGTCTCGGCCGAGATCCTGAGCACCAATCGGGCGGTGCGTATCGGCACTGCCGGTGAAGCGGCCGCGCGCGGGACACCGTTCAAGATTGCCGGGACCGAGTCGTACCTCGGCGTACCCATTTCTGGCGGCGATCGGGCCATCGGCGTCTTCGCCCTGGGCACCCATGAGCAGCACGCCTACTCGGACGCCGACGAGCGCCTGGTGACGACGATGGCCTCGGCCATGGGGGTCGCTCTCGAGAACGCCCGTTTGGCGGCCAGGACACGCCAGCGGGTGGCCGAGCTGGCCATCGTCAGCGAGGTCAACCGGGCGGTTGGCGCCCAGGTCTCCCCGGAGGCGGTCATCGAGCTGGCGGGCGACAGGGTGCGCGAGACGTTCGAAGCCGATATGGCCTACGTCGCCCTGCTCGACGAGTCGGGCAACCGAATCAGATTCCCGTACTACAGCGAGAACGGCAACCGAAAGCCGCCGGCGTCGATGGCCTACGGCGAGGGCTGGACGTCGCAAATCCTGCAGACCGGCCAGCCACTCCTCGTGAGCGCCGGACAGGAGGCGGACAAGTTCGAGACGCACCTCGCCAGCACGCCGCCCAGGTCGTACCTGGGCGTGCCCATCCGCGTGGGGGAGGAATCGATTGGCGTGCTCGCCGTCGCCAACACGCATGAAGAGGACGCCTTCGACGACGCCGATCAGAGCCTGCTGTCGACGGTCGCCGCGGGGGTGGGCGTGGCCATTCAGAACGCCGAGCTGTACGCCGAGACTCGGCGCCTGCTGGCCGAGAGCAACCAGCGCGTGGTGGAACTGGAGATCGTCACCGAGGTCGGCCGCGCCCTGGCTCAGCAGCTGAGCTTCGGCGAGGTCGTCGAGGCGGTGGGTGACCGGACGGCGGCGGCCCTCGGCGTGCTCGGCCTGTCGATCTCGATCGTCGACCCGGAGACGGACGAACTGACCTTCTACTACTGGGTCGACGAGGGTGTGCGGCGCAGCACGATGGAGCGTGTCGTGCTGGGCGATGCGCTATCGGCCGAGATCCTGCGCACGAACCATTCCGTCCGAATTGGTTCGGCCGAGGAAGCAGCCGCACGGGGCACGCCCTTCAAGATCGGCGGCACCCATTCGTACGTTGGCGCGCCCATTCCCGCCGGCGGCAAGGCGATCGGCGTATTCGCCATCGGCACGCGCGAGCGCGACGCGTACGGCGACTCCGAGGAGCGGCTGCTGACCACGCTCGCTGCCACGATGGGAGTTGCCCTCCAGAACGCCCGCACGTTCGCCGAGATGGAGCGCGCCAAGGAGGCTGCCGAGGCCGCCAACGAGGTCAAAAGCACCTTCCTGGCCAGCGTCAGCCACGAGTTGCGCACGCCCCTCACGTCCGTGCTGGGTTTCGCCAAGGTCATCCGGCGCCAGCTCGACGAGCGGATCGTGCCGCACGTCGACACCGCGGATGCCCGGACGGAGCGGGCGATCGACCAGGTGCGCGACAACATAGGGGTGATCGTGTCCGAGGGCGAACGCCTGACGACGCTGATCAACAACGTGCTCGACCTGGCCAAGATCGAAGCCGGCCGCTTCGAGTGGAGGATGGAGCCGACATCGATGGCCGGCGTCATCGACCACGCCCTGGCGACGACCTCCGGCCTCTTCGAGGCGAAGGGCGTGGCGCTCGTGCGCGAGGTTGCGGACGGGCTGCCCGAGGTCATCGGCGACCGCGACGGCCTTACCCAGGTCGTCATCAACCTGCTCTCGAACGCGGTGAAGTTCACCGACGAGGGCTCGGTCACTTGTCGCGCCACGAGGACCGACGAGGGGATCGCCGTGAGCGTGATCGATACGGGCATCGGCATCGCACCGGCAGACCAGGCACTCGTCTTCCAGAAGTTCACCCAGGTCGGCGACACGCTAACCGACAAGCCGCACGGCACGGGCCTGGGTCTGCCGATCTGTCGCGAGATCGTCGAGCGCCACGGGGGGCGGCTCTGGCTGGAGAGCGCGCCCGGCCGGGGCAGCACGTTCGCCTTCACCTTGCCGTTGGAGCCGCCCGGCACTGGCGAGCTGCGCGCGTGACGCGCGCGCAAACTCCGCTGCGCCGCCTCGTCACCTCGGATCTCAAGCAGCTGCTCGATGCGTTCACCGCCGCTACCCCCGGCCTGGGTCTGGCTGTCGTCGGCAACGACGGAGAGGTGGTGCACGCCAGCGGCGATTGGCCGGCCGGCGTGCCGCCGGACGCCACGGGCAGCAGTGCCGGATCGCTCGTGCTCGAGCCGCGCGGCGAGCCGTTGGGCCGGCTGGTCTCTTCGGGCTCCGCGCCTGCAGCGCTGGTTGATGGGCTGGGCCTGAGCATGGCACTGCTGTTGCGCGAGAGGCTCGACAAGCACGACCTTGCGCGCGAGACGCTGGAGCGCTATCGCGAGATCAACCTGCTGTACCGGGCGTCCGAGACGATCGGGGCGTCCCTCAACCCGGCCGCGGTGCCGCAGCTGCTGCTGGACGAGGCCGAGCGCGTGATCCCCTCGGACGCCGCCGCGTTTCTGATCGGCGACACGCCTGCGGGTGCGGGTTGGGAACGCGCCGCCCAGCTCATCGACGAAGTGCTGGCCACCGGCCGGCCGGACATCGCTGCCTGGCCGACCGCCGATGACGACATGCTCGCATCCGCCCTGTGCGTGCCAGCTCATGCGGGCGAGAAGGTGCTCGGCGCGGTGATCCTGGGTCGAAGCGGCAACCGGCCCATGTTCACCGCCGGCGACGAGAAGCTACTGCTCGGCCTGGCCAGCCAGGCTGGCATCGCGCTCGAGAGAGCCTGGCTGCACGAGCGGGAAACGCGCCGGCTTCAGCTGGAGGAAGAGCTCGCCGTTGCGCACCGCATCCAGCTGACGTTGCTGCCCTCCGCTACGCCGGTGGTTCCCGGCTGGGACTTCGCAGCGACCTATCGCGCCGCGCGCCAGGTGGGCGGTGACTTCTATGACTTCCTCGACCACCGCCTGGCCGAGGGCCGGTTCGGACTTGTCATCGCGGACGTGACCGGCAAGGGTGTTCCGGCGGCGCTGATGATGGCCTACACGCGCGCCGTCCTGCGCGCGGAGTCGATGGCCGGCCACTCCGTCGTCCGGGTGCTCGAGAACACGAACAGGCTGATGGTCCAGGAGCGCCAATCCCGCCCCTTCCTGAGCGCCCTCTATGCCGAAATCGAGCTCGACAGCGGGCGCCTGGAGTTCGCCAGCGCGGGTCATGATGCGCCGCTGTGGGTGGCGGCCGGTGGCCGGGCGACGCGGCTGCTGGAGGCACCCGGTGTCATCCTCGGGGCGTTTCAGCGGACCGGGCTCGAGGCACGCTCCCTGACGCTGGACCCCGGCGACGTGGTGGTGTTCTACACGGACGGCGTGACCGAGGCGCGCGACGTTGACCGACAGCTGTTCGGCGACGAGCGGCTTGAGCAGGCCGCCGTGGCTGCGGTGGCGGCGGGTGGATCGGCGGAGTCGGTGCTCGAATCCTTGATTTCGGCCGTCGCCGACTTCACCGCCGGCGCCGAGCAGTCGGACGACCTGACGATCGTCGTCGCACGACGCGAGGGAGGATGATGCAAATGGAGGAGAGGCTGATCTTGGTCGCCGACGACGAGCCGCATATTCGGCTGCTGATCGAGCAGTCGCTGGAGGACCTTGCCGACGAGGGGGTCACGATCTTGACCGTGCCCGACGGGCAGGCAGCGCTCGACACGATCAAGGAGCGCCGGCCGCAGCTGGTCGTGCTGGACGCGATGATGCCCCGGCTGAACGGCTTCGAGGTCTGCCAGACGGTCAAGCGCGAGCTGGCGATGGACGACGTGTTCGTGATCATCCTGACCGCCAAAGGCCAGGAGCTCGACCGCCAGCGGGGCGCGGAGGTTGGCGCGAACCTGTACATGACCAAGCCATTCGACCCGGACGAGCTGCTCCAGCGCGCACGTGAGGTGCTGGATCAGGACCACTGAGGGGTGTAAAGGACCGCCTGCGGACGCCCTGGCTAATCGAACGGCGTGCGCGGGAACGAGACCCTGAACATCATTCCGACGATGGACGCACCTATGCCGACCCAGACGATCGTCTCGAGTGTCTGCCCGGTGGCAATGGCAAGCGTTATCAGCCCAATGGGCAGCCCGAGCGCGATTACCCAGACGCCGACATTCATCACGCGGCGGGCGGTGATGAAGAAGTTGCGCTGTGGGTCCCGTTTCCCTGTCAGCGCCTCGTAGTAGGTTGCGGGCTCGAAGTCGGCGGTTTCCTGCCCACCTTCGCCCGGCCAGCGCCACTCGAACGTCCGCACGCCTCCTCCCGGGACGGCCACGAAGTTGCCCTCGGCAAGGGCTGGGGTTGCGGCCGTGTCGACCGAGTCACCTGATGACCTTGAGACCTCGCTTTGGGAGGACAGCGCTGCTTGGACGAGCTCGCCAAAGGGTCCAGCGTCGCGGAGCGCGGCTGCCTGAACGATCGCGAGCTCGGCCGGCGTGATCTCGCCGCCGGCGCGCAGCCGCTCGATCGTCTCGGGCGGGAGGGTGTCGAGGGGCAGCGGCTTACCGAACTGAAACGACCGCTTGAGCTCGATCTTGCTCACTGGCGCGTTCGTGTCGGACCCTGACGCGACGTCATCCCTTGCATCCGAAGTCTGATCGGCCATTACCCATCCCCGCTCGGTCACCGACCGTCGTCGATCGATTGCCCGGAGGTTAGCGTTGGGTCGCGGCCTCGTAAATAGCAAGTTCGGCGTTGAGCAGGCCTTCAGCGGGCGCCGGCGATTACAGTCAGGATCTCCGCGCCGTAGCTGTCCAGCTTGGCCGGGCCCATGCCCTTGACGCGGCGCAGGGCGGCGAGCGACTGCGGTCGGGCCGCGGCGATCTCGCGCAGGGTGGCGTCGTGGGCGACGACGTAGGCCGGCACCGCATCTGCCTTGGAGCGTTCCCGCCGCCAGGCATGCAGCGCGGCGAGCAACGGATCCTCCCCCGTTGAGGCGGAGACCGGCACCGCCCGGACGGCCGAGGGAATGGTTCGAACCGTGGACGGCGGCCTGATCTCGGCCAGGAAAGGCGACGGGCGACGCGACCACGAGATGGCCAGGTGGCGCCGAGCCCGCGTGATGCCCACGTAGAGCAGCCGGCGCTCCTCAGCCAAGGCCTCGTCCGTCTTCGCCTGCCGGATTGGCAGCAGCCCCTCCTCCAAGGCGGGCAGGAAGACGGCGTCCCACTCGAGCCCCTTGGCGCGATGGTAGGTCAGCAGGTTGACGCCGCGCCCCTGGGCGGCCGATTCGCGTGCGGCCCGACTTTCCAGCTCGGCCAGGTACTCCGGCAGGCCAAGCCCGGCATCCGCCTGGGCCACGTCGCCGAGGATGCCCAATAGCGTCTCGAGAGAGGCCGAGCGCTGGCGGGCTTCCTCGCCGACTTCGTCTCCGCCCGACTCGAAGCCCAGCCGGCCGACGAAGAGCTCGCGGACGGCCCCTACGAGCGCCGCCCCTTTGGCCTCCAGCCGAGCACGACCCAGCAGCTTCCGCGCCTGGCGTACCTCCCGCCGGTCATAGAAGCGCTGGCCGCGGACCGTGAACTCGATTCCTGCCCGAGTGAGAGCCTCCTCGATTGGCGCCAGTTGAGCGTTGGTCCGCACCAGAACGGCCATCTCTGAGGCCGCCACCCCATCGGCTAACAGCCTGCGCATGCCCGCCACCAGCTCGGAGAGCTCGTCTTCCTCGCTGGTCATCCGGCTGATCGTGGGGTTCGAACCGTCCGTCATCGTCGGTCGGAGGGCACTGCGTGGGCCGCCCGCGGTGAGTCGGTTGGCCAATTCGAGGACCTGCGGGCTGGAGCGGTAGTTGTCGGTGAGGGTGACGGTCCGCGCTCCCGGATGCTTCTCGGAGAAGCGCAGCAGGAACTCCGGCGTGGCTCCCGTGAAGGTGTAGATCGTCTGGTCAGGGTCGCCCACCACGGCCAGGTCGGCCGAGTCGCCCAGCCACAGCTCGAGCAGGCGCTGCTGCAGCGGATTGGTGTCCTGGTACTCGTCGACGCTGATCCAGGTCTTCTGGCGCTGGACGGTGGCCGCGGCCTGCGGGTCCGACTCGAGCAGCTCGACGGTCAGCGTCAGCATGTCTTCGAAGTCGATCAACCCGCGGCGCGCCTTGGCGCGCTCGTAGTCTGCGTAGATGCTCGCGAAGAGGTCGGCCGGGATGGGCGCCCGATCTATACCCTCTGCCTCCCACCGAGCGGGCGGGATGCGGCGGACCTTGGCCCATTCGATCGCGTCGGCGATGTCCTTCGCCGGCCGGAAGCGGTAGTTGCCGGGCAGCCGCTGGGCCAGCGGTGCGAGGATGGGCAGCTTCGAGTCCAGGGTTTCGGGCGCTGGCTGGCCGGGGCGCCACGACGGCCAGAAGTGCAGCAACTGGCGGCGAGCGTGGGCATGGAAGGTGCGCGCCATGACCCCCGGCTGGCCCAGCGCCGCCATGCGCTCCTCCATCTCGCGGGCGGCCTTGTCCGTGAAGGTCACCAGCAGGACACGCCCCGGCTCGACGACGCCCGTCTCTATGGCGTACGCGGCGCGACGGCTGATGACGCGCGTCTTACCCGTGCCGGCGCCGGCCAGGATGACCAGCGGACCGCTCGTGGCCTGGACGGCCTCGCGCTGGGCATCGTTCAGATCGGCGACTAGGGGCTCAGCCTGAGTTGCTGGTGTGAGTAGCACTGCCCGCCAAGTGTCCTCCCCCGCGGTGACAGCTGCTTGTCATCTGTAACAACCCGGGGCGCCGGGCGTCGAGACCACCAACAGCGTCAGGAGAAGGGGCCGATGAGCAACCTCGGGAGCACAAGGGACACAGAGGCACCGAACAGCCGTCGGGCAGCGGCAGGGATCGCTGCGGTCGGCGGTGGCATCCGCGGGCTCTGGCTGTTCCCGCTCGACGTCGCGTTCCGCATCTTCGGTGTCCGCTACGGCTGGATGAAGTGGCTGTTCAGCAACGCGCCACCGCGCCCCCTGGCGTTCATGGGTCGCCTTCGCGCGGAGCGCGCCGCGCACAGAGCCATCCGTCGGGTGCCCGCGTATCGGAGCTTCCTGGAGGCCGCGGGTGTGCATGGTGAGGAGCGCCTGCCGTTCGGGATCCTCCGGTCCCTGCCCGAGACAGACAAGCGGAACTACATCGATCCCTACAGCCTCGAGGAAAGATGCATCGACGGCAAGTTCACGTTCCGCGGCACGATGATCGACGAATCGAGCGGCTCGACCGGGACCCCATACAACTGGATCCGGTCGCTCCACGAAAGATCAATCGCCCATCGGAACATCGGTTTCTTCGCGCGCTATGCGTTCGGAACCGGCCCGCTGGTCACGATCAACGCTTTCTCGATGGGCGCTTGGGCGGCCGGCTTCAACATGAGCCTGGGCATGAACCGACACGGGCTCGTCAAGTCGACAGGCCCGGACCTCGACAAGATCTTCTCGACGCTTCGTTACCTTGGACCGCGCTATCGCTACCTGATCTCGGGCTATCCGCCGTTTCTGAAGCATCTCCTCGATGTTGCCGACCGGGACGGCTTCGACTTCGATGGATACGAGTTGCATGCCCTCGTCGGGGGCGAGGGAATGACCGAAGGACTTCGCGACTATCTCCTTGGTCGCTTCATGTCGGTATTCAGGCTACGGCGCGACGGATATCGAGATAGGGATGGCGGCCGAGTCGCCCATCAGCATCGGTCTCGGCCGGCTCGCCCGCACCAGGCCGGACGTTCAGAAAGCGCTCTTCGGTCGAGACCAGCGACTGCCGATGGTCTTCCAGTACGACCCGCTCATGCACTGGCTCGAGGTCAACGACGAGCACGAGATCGTCGCCACCATCAGCCGTCTGGATGTCCTGACGCCGCGTGTCCGCTACAATGTTCACGACGAGGGCGGGATCATGAGTTACGGTCGGGCATCGCGGGTCCTTGCCCGATTCGGCTACCGGATCGAGCGCCTCAACGAGCTGGCGGACGTTGCCGGGCCGCGTGGTCCCCTGCCGTGGTCGCAACCGATTCCGTTGCCCTTCCTGTGGATCCATGGGCGAAGTGACGCAACGATAAGCGTGATGGGCGCGAACATCTATCCCGAGGACATCGAGACGATCATCTATCGCGATCCGGAGCTCGCGCGGCAAGTGAACTCGTTCCCGTTGTCACTGCGAACCGACGAGGCCGGCACTCCGCGTCCAGGGATCGCAATCGAGCTGATCGACGGGGTCACAGTTGACGATGCATGGATCGCAGAGCAGGTCGACCGATTCCGCGACGGCCTGTACGACCTGAATATCGACTACCGAACGACGGTCGCCGAATTCGGCGAAGCGATGCTGCCCATCGTCGACGTCTGGCCCCACGGCACCGGCGTTTTCGCAGCCGATGCGGAGCGGATCAAGCAGCGGCGGATCGTGCACTGAGGTGCTCATCTGGCCCGCGCGGCAGAGGCAGAGGGCGTGACTGGAGTTCCGTAGGGGATACCGCGGGTATATGCTCGCGCCGCGCGACGACCACCGCACCATATAGCGCGACGCCTGGAGGACACACGATGCCGACCTACATGGATATTCATGACATCCCGGGCGTCAAGGCGGACGACGTCGCCAAGGCGCACGAGGCAGACGTCAGAGTGCAGGGCAAGTACGGCGTGGACTACAAGCAGTACTGGGTCAACGAGACAGACGGGAAAGTCTTCTGCCTGGTCGACGCGCCGGATCCAGAGACCGCCGCGCAGGTCCACCGCGAAGCGCACGGGCTCGAGGCCCACACCCTCTACGAGGTGAAGCAGGGCGCCTGACGCCGGCACCACGGCTGACTAGGCGTCCTCCGCCGCGACAAGACCCGCTCCGAGCGCCGCCGCCTCGATGCGGTGCTCGACGCCCAGCTTGGCCTTGATGTTCGACACGTGGACGCTGGCCGTCTTGGGACTGATGAACAGCGCCTCGGCGATCTGCCGGTCCGTTCGGCCCCCGGCGACAAGCGCTAACACCTCTCGTTCGCGGGCCGTCAGCCCGTAGTCGACGCTCGCGGCCTCGACGGGCGCCTGGCCCACCTCCAGGCGCGCTCGGCGGGCGAGCCCCTCGATGGCGGCCAGCAAATGCGCGGCGCCGGCCGCCGAGGCCAGCTGCCAGGCCTCCGGCAGGTACTCGCGAGCCTTCGCCCGCCCGTTGCCGACGGCCAGGATCGCCTCTGTCTGCCGGTATAGCGCGTAGGCCAGCTCGTGCGGCCGGCCGGTCTCGCGCCACGCCGCCACTGCGCGCGCCCATAGCCGGGCGTCCGAAGTGCCGCCCAGCCGGCTCATCTCGGCCTGGGCGGAGGCCAGCGATGCACGCACCTCGACCTCGAAGATCGTGCCCTCGGCGAACGCCTCCCGCGCTCGCTTGCGCAGGTAGGCCAGCAGTGCTTCGGCGCGTGGCCGGGCCAACCGTCCTGCATCGGCCGCCGCCCGGACTCCGATGGCGCACAGCTCGCTGATCCAGCGGTGGTTGCCCGTCGACCTGACCAGGCGCAGGCCCTCCTCCGCCGCGTCCATGGCCTGGGCCGCTCGGCCTTCCCAGATGTCCGTGGCCGCCTGCGCAACGAAGTAGGGCCCATAGGAGGTGGGGCCTGCGATGCCTCGACCGACGGCCAGGCTCGTTTCAGCTCTCGCCTGGCCTCTTCCAGACGGCCGGTCGCGGCCAGCACGTAAGCGCGGACGGCGTAGCTCCACTCCGTTACCGGCGGCGTCAGCGCACGTTCTATGGCCGCATCTGCCTCACGCCAGCGTCCCAGTCTGTGCAAGGCGAAGGCGATCTCGGCGTCCGTGTGGCGCGAGGCGACGCGCATTCCCAGCGGCTCGAGCAGGCGCTGCGATCGCTCGAAAGCCTCGATCGCCTCCGCGAAGCGGCCCGCCGACTGGAGGACGATGCCGATGTCCTTGTCTATCCCGCCGACCATGTTGTCATCGCCGGCCGCCGCGGCGATGGAGCGAGCCAGCTCCAGCTCGGCCAAGCCGGCGCCGGCACCTTCCAGAAACGCCCGCGAACGCCCTGCCCGACTGTGGAGCAGTGCCCTGTCTCGCTCGTCGCCAACCGACTCGGCCTGGGCCAGCGCCTCGCCGGACAGCTCGAGCGACTGGGCCAGGTCGCCGTAGTGCTCGAAGTACCACATGAAGTCGGTCAGCAGGTGAAGTCGGGTCGCTGGGGAGCAGGCGTCCACGAGGTCATCGAGCTGGTCCTTGACTTCCCGTGCCTCGTCCGCCATGCCGCCCATGACCAGGCTGCCCAGCAGCACCTGCCGGGCCTGGGCGGCGCGGTCAGGTTCCAGCTGCGCATCGATGCGATCCACAGCGGAGCGAAGCAGCGCACTGGCCCGCGATTGATCGTTGGCCAGGTGCGCGGCACTGCCGGCGCGCAGCAGCACGTCAGCCCGGTCCGCACTCAGCAGCTGCTGCGGGTCCTCGACCTGGTCCCACAGCTCGAGGACGTGCTCGAAGTGCAGGCCGGCCTCGGCGTTGGCGTAGGCTCGCTCCGCTGCCTCGGCCGCCCGCCACGACGCCCGAAAGGCCTCGAGTGGCCGCCCTGTCTGGCGCCAGTGGTGCGCCAGGCGGGAGAGGTGCTGTGGGTCGGCAGGTTCGCCGGCCCCCGTGTCGGCGGACAGAGCCTGGGCCGCGCGTTCGTGCAGTCGCGCGCGCTCGCCTGGGAGCAGATCGGCATAGACAACCTCGCGGGCGAGCGCGTGGCGGAAGGCGTAGGCGGCGGCTCCATCGCCCGAACTTGACAGTTCGAGCACGTAGCGGTCGATCGCCTCGCGCAGGGCCTCGGCCAGCTCCTGCGGGCCCAGGCCGGTGACCGTTGCCAGCAGCTCCTCGCCGGCCGTGCCCAGGACTGAGGCGGCCGCCAGAACCGTCCGCGTGTGTGGCGCCAGCATCTCGACGCGAGCCAGCAGGATCTCGCGCAGGCTGGCGGGCAGCGCCGACGCGGTCCCAGTGCTCTGGGCGGCAGCCAGCAGCTCCTCGCTGAAGTAGGGGTTGCCCTGCGAGCGCTCGTAGAGCTGGCTCAGCAGCGCCTCGTCGACCGGCTCGCCGCGGATGGCTTCGGCCAGCTCACGCACCTCACCTTCCCCGAGGCGCGACAGGTCCAGGTGCTCCACCCCACTCACGCGGCCCAGCTCAGCCAGGTAGCGGCGCAGTGGATGCCCGCGCCCGACGTCGTCCGAGCGGAAGGTCACCACCACCAGAAGCGGCAGCGTGCCGAGGTTTCGAGCGAGGAAGGCAAGGAAGTCGCGCGTCGATGCGTCCGCCCAGTGGAGGTCCTCCAGCACGAGCACGGATGGGCGCTCGTGGGCGACGTGCTCGAGCAGGGCGAGGAGGGCCTCGAGCAGGCGGAGCTGGCTCAGCCCGTCAGTCGCGCCGGACGCCCTGGGGCCGCCCAGGCTGGGGAAGAGTGCAGCGAGTTCCGCTCGGGCAGGCCCCAGGCGGGCGGCCAGCCGCGCGTCGGAGATCACCGGCCGAAGTGCGCCCACCAGTGCTTCGAAGGGCAGGCCTCCGGCTCCGAAGTCGGCCGAAGCGCCAATCAGCCAGGCGGCGCCGCGCTCCTGCGCCAGCCGGCCTAGTTCGCTCACCAGCCGCGACTTACCCACGCCGGCTTCGCCGCCAACGATGACGACGCGCGGCTGCCCCTCGCGCGCCTCGTCGAGCCAACGGCCCAGCAGGGCCAGCTCGTCCCCCCGACCAACGAAGCGCGAGCTCCTTACCCGCATGCGCAGATTGTGCTGGAGGCGGGGGCGCCCGCGCTACGGCTCGCGCAGACGCTCGAGCAGGCCGCCCACGTCAACCTCCGACCAGCGCTCGGTCAGGCGACCGCCCTGCACGCGAAAGATGTGGATTGCCGTCCACGAGGCTGGCCGGCCGGTGGGCGACGCGCCCAGAAAGTCGCCCAGGTGGGTGCCCTTGCCCCCGCCCCGGGCGACTACCTTGTCGCCCGCGACGATCCAGTCGTCGACCGACCAGCGAAAGTCGGGAAAGCCGGTACGCAGCACGCGCACGAACTCCTTGAAGCCCTCGCGGCCCGCGGGCAAGCCCGCAGGCGCGCCGTGCTCGACGAAGTCCGGCGCCATCAGCTCGTCCAGCGCGTCGACGTTGCCGCCGCTGATGACCTCGGCGTAGAAGCGCTCGACCAGGGCGCGATTCTCGTCCGACATGAGCGAAGTATGGTCGCCGGCGCAAGGCGATCCGGCCGAGCGACTCTCGCGATCTCCGCTGCCTGCCGGGTCCTGATTCAGCCCGGCCGGCGCGCCACGAGCATCACCTCGGTATCGTCGGCCGTGGCCGGACGGCCGGTGTAGCCGCTTTCGATGCGGACGTCCTCGAAGCCGGCCTCGCGCAACAGCCCGACGATCTCCTGCGCGAAGTAGAGGCTGATGTGCAGGCGGTGGGTCTCCTCCTCGACGACGACCCCGTCGCGCCAAAGTCGGGCGCGCATGTCGAGCGTCAGGCGCTGGCCAAGCGGATCGAGCTCTACTGTCCTGGTTGTCAGCTCGATTTCGTCGCCGTCGGCCGTCCGCTTGCGGTTGCCCGTCTCCGGCCAGTCTCGCGGGAGGGCGCGGGCTCGATGGTCGGAGAGCCACAGAGCCCACTGCTGCTCGGTCAGCCCGGCGTAAGGAAGCTCATGATTGAGCAGCAGCGCGCCGCCCGGAGCCAAGTGCCGGAGAGCGCGCTGGATCCCCTCACGCTCGTTTTCGCGGTTGCCGCCAAGCCCGAACGTGCCGACACTGAAGATGACTTTGTACGAGCGCGGCAAGTCGAGCTCGTGCGTGGCCTGGGCCAGGAGGGTCGGCGAGAACCCGGCGCGCCGGGCGGCCGATCGAGCATGCGCCAGCATGTCGGACGAGACGTCCGCGCCGTCGACGTCGAAGCCGGCAGCGAGCAGCGGAAGGAGCAACCGGCCGGTCCCGCAGCCCAGGTCCAGCGCGGGCTGGCCGTGCCGCTCGATCGCGTCGCGCAGGTAGGCCAACTCGGCGTCCGTGGGGGAGTTGAACTCGGCCCACCAGCGCGCGACGAGCCCGTAGTGCCAGGTGCCGGAGGCGGCGGAACCGTCTGCCTGAGTCATCGCGCTCAACATACGACGGGAACCAGCCAGCGGATAGCTGCGTCCGTAGGCGAGACAAGCGACGAAGCGGCGGACACTCGGGTGATGCTTCGGTACAAGGGCACGACCTGGACCTTCGGCCGGCTGCGACTGCCGCGCGCGCCTTTTGCGCTGGTCGTCGGCCTCCTGGCCACGCTTCTCCTGCCCCTGCCGGGCTCGCCCTTCGAACCGCCGACCGCCCGCGCCCTGAGCTGCTTACCGGCCGACGTCAACGACCAGCTCGCCGAAACTGACTTCGCCTTCATCGGCCGCCCGCAGGCCGAAATTCTGCCGGGCCAGGAGGGCGGCACGCGCCGGTTCGTCTTCGACGTCGAGGTGTGGGTCAAGGGCAACCTGGGCACGCCGGTGACGGTCCAGGGCTTTGAGTGGAGCATGCCCGAGATCGGCCAGCGCATGGCAATGATCGTCTCGCTTGCCCAGGAGGGCGTCCTCCAGGAACAGCCGTGTGTGGGCACCAGCCCGGGGACGCTGCTGGCCATCGCGGCGCTGTACGCCGAGACCGCCTCAGAGGAGCCTGCACGGGTCCTGATCGGCGGCGAGTTCGGCGACGCGCGGGTCATGGCACTCGACGCGCTGGGCCGGCTCGTCGCCCTGGGGCCCGGCTCGGGCACCGTCGTCGCGATGGCGGCTTGTCCGGGCGGAGGGCGAACCGTGGAAGTAGTGGCGGAGTTCATGTACAGCTCGCCGGCGATCATCACGGTGCGCGATGCCGCCACGCTGGAGGTCGTACGCGAGGCTGGCCTACCGGCGGCGGAGGAGGGCTTCAACTGGCCGGGCGCGCTGTCCTGCCGCGACGAGGAGGGCGCCGACGTGCTGCTGGGCCTGCCCGGTCATGGCATCGGGCAGATGGGCGACACGCTCGAGCCGCTGCACAACGGCAGCTTCATCACCGTGGCCATAGGACGTGAGCGGGCAGTGGTCATGGAGCGGCTCGCGCAGCCCGGCGAAGACGGCTACGGCGTCGCCCTGGAGGTCCTCGACCTGGAGAGCGGCGAACGGACGGCCCTGCACGAGCCTTCGGGCGCCAGCGAGCCGCTGACCTTCGTGCTCAGCCCGGATGATACGAAGCTTGCCTTCCTCGAGCGGATGCCCTACGGCTCTGAGGACGAGGGCATGATCGTGCACGTCTACGACGTTGCCGCGCCAGGTTCCGTCGGCAGCTACACGATCGAGACGCCGCGCCTGTGCGACAGCTGCTGGGGCAACGTGGCCTGGCTGGACGACACGATGCTGCTAGTGCACGAGCGGCGCTGGGACGAGAGCGGCCAGCAGATCGGCAACGTCCGGACCATCAGCGTGCCGGAGCTCGAAGTCGTCGACGAGTGGCCCGGCGCGCCCCTTGGAAACGTTGGGCGTGTGGCGGGCGAGGTCGTGCTGGCGATCGAGCACACTGGCTTCGAGCAGCGCCTCGTGGCATCGCCGATAGATGGCGGCGAGCCAGTCTTGCTGCGGGTGCTGCCGACACACAATGCTCCGGCGCTCGTGGTGCTGCGCGACTTCGACGCCGGGGAGGCGTCGGCACTGCTGGGGCTGGAGGCGCCGACTTCACCTGCGCCGGTCCCCATCACGCCGCCACCCGATCGGCCGGCAACGGAGCAGCCGGCGCCTGCCTCCGACGACGTGTCCTCGTCCGCTCCGCTCGTGATGGTGGCGCTGGCCGCCGTGGGCGTGGTGGCCGTGCTGCTGATCGGCGGCCTGGCTCTGCGTCGGCGGCGCCTGGCGTCGAGCAGGCCGAAGTAGAGCGTTCCGATCGAACCGAGTCGGCCGAACCTGGCGGCCACTTCTTTCTGACCATCTTCTTGACAGTGTGACGTTAGACTGTCATCATTGCCGCGATGCCGCCCGATACCGCCTTCACGCTCCAGGAGCTGGCCGACCTGGCCGACGTCACGCCCCGCACGGTGCGCTACTACATCGCCCAGGGGCTGCTGCCGGCGCCCACTGGCAGCGGCCCCGGCGCACATTACGAGGACGCGCATTTGGATCGCCTCCGGCTGATCAAGCGCCTCCAGCGCGCCCACCAGCCGCTGGCCGCCATTCGTGCGCAGGTCGGCGGACTGAACGACGGGCAGGTCGCCCGGCTGGCCGACTCGGACCACCAGCCTCCGACCGATTCTGCCGTCGACTACAT
The DNA here is from genome assembly GCA_035514295.1 of Candidatus Limnocylindria bacterium. Classification (GTDB taxonomy): domain Bacteria; phylum Chloroflexota; class Limnocylindria; order Limnocylindrales; family CSP1-4; genus JALYGJ01. The sequence goes on from DATKBB010000099.1 coordinate 29,880, forward strand.
CCGCGCGGTCATGCGCGACGAGCCCCCAGTCGCCGCTCCGCCACCCCCGCCCGTGCCGGCGATGGCGACGCCCCTGCCGCCCGCTCTTCCGGACCGCTCGCAGTGGGAGCGCGTCGCGCTCACGCCGGACATCGAGCTCCACATCAGGCGACCACTCATGCGTCACCAGAACAAAAGGGTCGACCGGCTGATCGCCATCGCCCGCGAGCTGCTCGAGGAGGAAACGCCATGACGTTCCGCGTCCGCACAGACCGCCGCTACATCCGCCACGCCTACCACAGCAACCGCTTCGTGCTGGTCGAGATCGTCGCCCCGCCGGCGCGTCAGGAGCGTCCTCGGCCGCCCGTCAACCTGTGTTTCGTGGTGGACCGCTCGGGCTCCATGTCGGGGGAGAAGCTGGCGCTGGCCAAGCTCGCCGTCGAGAGTTCGGTCGGTCGCCTTCGCTCGGACGACCGCTTCGCCATCGTCGTCTACGACAACGAGGTCGACGTCGTCTTCCCCTCCACTCCGGCGACGGCCGACGCCCGGAGATCGGCGATGGCCCGCCTGGCCGAAATCGACGCGCGGGGCAGCACGGACCTGGGCACCGGCTGGCTGAGCGGCTGCCGGCAGGTGGGCGAGAAACTGCTGCTCGACGGCGTCAACCGCTGCCTGCTGCTGACCGACGGGCTGGCCAACCAGGGCATCACGGACCACGACGAACTGGTCCGCCACGCCGGGGAGTTGCGCGCGCGCGGCGTCTCGACGACGACCTTTGGCGTCGGGGCGGACTTCGACGAGGTGCTGCTACAGGAGATGAGCACGGCAGGCGGAGGCAACTTCTACTTCATCGCGGGAGCGGCAGCGATCGCCGACTACGTCACCAGCGAGGTCGGGGAGGCGCTCGAGGCGGTGGCCCACGATGTGACTTTGCAGGTCACGGCCGCGCCCAAGGTGCAGGTCGAGTCGCTCAGCCCGTTCCGCTTCGAGCGGCGCGGCGGCCGGACGGAGATCACGCTCGGCTCGCTCGTCGCCGAGCAGGTCCTGCAGGTCGTGCTGCGACTGAGCTTCCCGCTGGGCGAGCTGGGGCGCGAGACGGTGGCCCAGGTAGGGCTGTCGGATCGCGACGGCGCGCTGGAGGCGGTGGCCGCTCGGCTGGCCTGGCAGTACGCCGACGGTCAGACCAATGATGTCCAGGAGCGCGACCGCGAGGTGGATCGGGCGGTGGCGCGGGTGTTCGCGGCTCGGGCGCGGCAGGAGGCGACGGCGCTCAACCGGCAGGGTGCATACCCTGCGGCCGCGGCCGCGCTGTCGAAGGTGGCCAAGCGCATCCGAGGCTATGCGGGGAGCGACGCGGAGCTGCGCGCGGTTGTCGCCGAGCTGGAGCGGGATGCGAGCGAGGTCGCGGCGCCGATGCCGGCGATGGCCTTGAAGCAGATGCACTTCTCCAGCTACGCCAGCGCGCGCATGCGCACGGTGCAGGGTCGGGTGATCAGGGACCGATGAGCGCTGGCCGGCCGGACTCCGTGTCGACTACCGGTAGGCTGGCCGGAGGTCCTCGAACATCGGGTAGTGGCGCGCGTTGAGCGTGAGAAGGCGCGCACCGATCGACTGCGCAGCTGCCGCGATGAGGTAGTCGGTCGTGCCGATGCCGCGGTGCGAGCGCAGGTAGCGCCGTGCCAGCTCGCCGGCAGCGTCCGCCACCGGTGCGTCGATGTCGACCCACGAGAGGATGCCGAACAGAGCTGTCATGGAGTCTCGCTCGGTGTCGCGAATACCGGCGAGCACTTCCGTTCGCGTGGGCGTGGCCGCCCAGACGCGATCCTCTGCGTCGAACAGTTCTCCGAGAAGGCGAACGGCGCGCTCGTCGCCGCGCAGGTGGTCGACGATGATCGAGGTGTCCAGCAGGACGCTCACGGGCGCCGTCGACGCGAGGGATCGGACGCCTGGAGACCGCTCAGGCGGTCTTCGCTGCGCAGTCTCTTGACGTAAGCCTTGCCGGTTTCCGCGCGATCCTTCCATAGCCCTGCTGTCGCGTGCAGGACCTGTCGGACCTGCTCGCGGTCCGCAGTGGTGCCGTAGCGCGCCTCAATGGCTTCGCGGATGAGATGCGATCGGGTCGTCCCGGTTCGGCGGGCCTCGCGGTCCAGCGCCAAGGCCTGCTCCTTGCTGAGATAGATCTGGGTCCGCTCCACGATGTACGTATACATCGCTCAGGTGGGTCCGTCAAGCCTCAGGCACTCGTCAGCGATCGTCGCCGATGAGCATGGCCCAACGCTCGAAGGCTGGGATCAGGGGCACGGCAGCCGGCGAGAGCTGTTGCGCAGTCCCGCCGTTCGACCACGGGCTGGCAAAGAACCAGCGCCGCTCCAGACCGTGCCAGGAAAAGCGCCAGTCGTCGCGCCTGACGGCGGGCTGCCGAAACGCGTCCCATTCGTCCGAAGGCTGTTCCAGGAGATCGACCAGCTGAACGATCACCTTGCCGTCGCTCGCCCTGACGGCGCGGGCCCAGATTGCCCTCGCGCGAGGCTCGGAAGAAAGAGGAAGAGCTCGGCCGTCAGCCTCGACGGTGAGTCCGTTGATGGCAATCCTCTCGTTTCCCGTATCCGAGAGCAGGTGAACGTAACGCGCGGAGAACTGCCAGGCCAGCCTCATCGCCTCCGCTGCGCTGTCGGTGAGTGATACGGCCTCCGGGTAATACCCGCCGACCAGCAGGCGATCCCGCTCTGCCAGCACATGGTGGTAGGCACCCGCCGCCAGAACGACGGAGCTGAGCAGAAGCGCGGCTTCGAGCGATGTCGGCGTCGGTCCACCGTCATCACTCTGAGTGGCGATGATCGACGGATAAGCTGCGACGACCACGTGCTTGGTCGGGGCAAGGCTGCGTGCCCTCTCGATCTGCGCCAGGACGGAACGGTAGGTTGTATCGGGCGGCCAGATCTCGATATAACTGGCCGCGCTGCGTGCCCGGACGAGCTGCTCCAGCGGCCAGCCGCCGACACAGTTGAAGAGCACCCGGCGGCGCGGCGAGAGCCTGGCCAGCTGGTCAGCAGCCTCGTCGACGAGGCCGGCGTATAGCTCCGCCAGCTTGACGACAGAGCCATCGGCGGCGAAACCCTCATGCGGCTCGCCGTACTGATCCATGTGGATGCCGTCGAAGCCAAAGCGACGGCAGGCACCGATGTACTCGCGGATGAGCCTACGGCGCCACGGGCTCTGCGGCCTGAGATCGGTGATGAAGAACGTCTCCCCCAGGCTGAGCCCCTGGCCGTCCGCGTCGCGCAACAGTTCGTCAGGATGACACTCCACGTACTCGCGCTCGGCGCCATAGACCGAGCCATAGGCCAGGCTGGCGATTCCCTTTCGCCGGCATTGCCTGACGAGCTCGCGCACAACCCCGTGCGATACGACTCGACCCAGGGTGTCGCTGAAGACAGTCGCGCCGCCTGGTGGGTCGTAGCGGTAGTGGCGGTACATCCAGTCGTAGAACTGGGCGACGTTGACGTGCCAGCGCAGTAGCCGCTCCACCGCGACTGAGGCAGCCGTGCCCGGGGCGAACTCGGTCAGCGCGGCGTGGCGCGGCGACTCCCACCAGCCCGCAAGGGCCTCGACTGCCGAGTGTGCTTCCGTCGTCATGCCGCGTCCTTCGAGCCGCAGGCGGAGGCCGTAGCCGTGGCGGGCGACGTTGGGCAGGCGGAACCTGAAGCGGCGGACGGAGCGGCCGGCAAGCAATCTCAACCGGCGCTCGGTCGCGGCCAGGATGCGTTCATCGTCGCACAGCTCCACCCGAGCATCCAGCGGCCCCCCGCCGCCGTCGATCGTCAGCGACACGACGGCTTCACTGCCCGGCCGGAAGCAGGTCCTGGTCGGTCCAAAGTCGAGGATGCGCGGACGATCTGACCCGCTACGCCCCACTGGTGCTCGCTTCCAGTTGTCGACGCAGGACCAGGTAGGCGGCGTGAGCCCACAGCAACGGCCGGGCTGACGGGCCCCACAGGCTGACCCAGTCTTCAATCCACTCGGCGTGCAGGGCGCGCTCCGCCACCTGCTCCGGCAACTGACCGTCGCTGTCGGCCTGCCTCTCGATCCATTCGAGGCAGCGCAGCGCCCGCTGCCGGTCCCCCGGCGCATCGCGCTCGGCGTAGACGCTGCCCAGGGCGGCGGTCAGCAGCAGCCACTCGCCGCCGCCGTAGTACGTGTCCTGCAGGTAGCGATAAACCGCTCCTTCGTCAGACACCAGTTCGACCTCGATGCGGCGGAGGGTGGCGGCGAAGATCGGGTCGTCCACCCGAAAGGCGCGGAAGGGATAGCCCAACCAGAGCAGGCTGCCGTCGACGGCGTCATTGCCCCGCCACTTTGGCAGGTGACCTTCAGCGCCCGTGTCGCGCAGGTTTTGAACCATCAGCTCGGCCGAGGCAGCCAAGTCGGCCGACCCACTCCGCCCAACCGATCGAGGCGACGAAGCGCTGCTCGCCAGATACCGGCCCGCCGCTCGGACCCCCGTCGCGATCGCACCCACGGTGCTGGTATGCACGTGCTCAGGGTGCTCTTCCCAGGCGTCGTAGGAGGGACACAGCCACAGCGCTGCCAGGTAATCGGCGACCAGGCCCGCTGCCTCGGCCCGAGCCGGCGTGAGCTCGCCACCATGGGCCAGATGCTCGCCGAGCGACCAGAGCCAGATGCCCGGCCCGTCGAGCTGGAAGCTGGGCCACTCTACCGCGCTCTCGGCTCCGTCGGCGGAATAGCGGCAATGGAGGTAGTCCTCGGGCCGGGGAGGCCGCCCGTGCCGGCCAGCCTCGCCAGCCCGCTCCAGGCAGTCGCGGCGGGCCAGGACGACGCCGCTCACCCAATCGTGGAAGCGAGCGGCTGCCGCATGCTCCCCGACGACGTCGAGGGCGTGTGCGATGAAGGCGCCGTCACGCAGCCAGCAGTAGCCGTACTGCGAGAAGGTCGGGCTGGCGATGAAGGCGCCCGACGGCGTCTGGTTGGCCAGGATGACCTCGACGCTGCGGCCGGCGAGATCAAGGCTCGTGCCCGTCATCCCTTCGTGCCTCCCAGCATCAGGCCACTGACGAAGTGGCGCTGGAAGGCGAGGAAGACGATGACGACCGGGATGACGGCGATGGTCGAGGCGGCGAAGACCAGGCCCCACTCGGTGCCGAACGCGCGCTGGAAGAAGCGCAGGGCCACCGGCAGCGTGTAGAGGTCCGGATTCTGCAGCGCGGTCAGCGCCCAGGTGAACTCGTCCCAGGAGCCGAGGAAGGTGAAGATCGTGACCGTGGCGATTGCGGGCTTGGCCAGCGGCAGGGCGATGAAACGGAAGGTCTGCCAGACATTCGCCCCGTCCACGATCGCGGCCTCGAAGAGCTCCTGCGGCATGTCCTCGAAGAACCCGCGCAGCAGGAACACGTTGAAAGCCAGGCCACCGACGGCGTAGACGAAGATCAGCGCCCAGTGCGTGTTGAAGAGGCCCAGCTGCCGGATCAGGACGAACTGGGGAATGATCAGCACCAGGGCAGGCACGGTGAGCGTCAGGATCAGCGAGTAGAACAGCAACCGGTTGCCCGGGAAGTGGAAGCGGGCGAAGCCGAAAGCGAGCATCGAGGAGAGCAGCACGCCCAGGGCCGTCGCCGGCACGGACACGATCACGCTGTTCAGGAAGGCCCGGCCAAAGCCTGCCGTCGTCACGGCTCGGACGAAGTTGTTGATCGTGGGCTGTTCGGGCAGGAAGGTCGGCGGCTGCTTGAGCACGAGCGCGTGCGACTCGAAGGCGATGCCCAGCATGTAGAAGAAGGGCAGGCTGGACACCAGCGCGCCCATCGCAGCCACCACGAACAGGACGGCCAGCCGGCCGCGCGAAGTCGTCACGTCAACCGCCTGCGCACGAACCAGAGCTCGACCAGGGCGATGAGGAAGAAGACGGCGGCGAAAATGTAGGCCAGGGCCGCGCCGTAGCCCAGATCGAGCCGCTCGAAGGCCTGCTTGTACATGTAGGTCAGCAGCACTTCGCTACTGTTGAGCGGACCGCCCTGCGTCATCACGAAGATGCTGACGAACACGCTCAGCCCACCCAGTGTCAGGGCCACCAGCAGGAAACCGGTGGTTCGGGCAATGGAGGGCAGCGTGATGTGGCGGAAGCGGGGCCAGCGCCCGGCGCCGTCGATCGCGGCCGCCTCGTAGAGCTCCTGCGGTACTCCCTGCAGCCCGGCCAGGAACACCACCATCGTCCAGCCGATCCCCTTCCAGATGCCCAGCGCAGCGACTGCCCAGAGCGCGGTTGCCGGCTCGGCCAGCCAGGCCACGTCCCGCTGCAGGAACCCGAGCACGTCGACCAATAGCCAGTTCAGCGCGCCGCTCTGGCCGTTGTAGAGGTAGACGAAGATGAGGCTCACCACCACCCACGAGGTGATGACCGGCAGGTAGTAGATCAGGCGCAGGAAACTGCGCAGGGGCAGCCGCTCATGCAGCAGGAGCGCCACGCCCAGTCCCAGCACCAGCTGCCCGGCAACGGTCACAACGGTGTAGCCGGCGCTGTTGACGAGGGCTCGCCAGAAGAGCGGATCGGCGAAGGCGCGAGCGTAGTTCTCGAAGCCCACGAAAGGGCTGGCCCTGACGAGCTGCCAGTCGAAGAAGCTCATGAAGAGGGCCGAGGCCAGCGGGTAGAGCATCCACAACGCGTACAGCCCGAGGCCCGGCAGCAGGAAGAGGTAGATGGGCAGGGCGCGGCGCAGCTGCGAGCGGCGCCGACGGCCGGTCGGAGCTGCGCGCGAGCCGGACGCTAAGGAGGTCATGAGGATAGATGGTGCCCCGGCAGAGCCCGGGGCACCACTCCAGATGGATCGAGCGAAGCCCTAGGGCTGCAGCAGCCCGTCGATGGTCGCAGCTGCGTCGTCGAGCGCTTGCTGGACCGGCTTGTCGCCGCGCAGCGCCTCGAGCACCGCGTTGCCCAGGGCCTCGTCGATGAGCGGCCAGTTCGGGTGCGGCGTGCGAGCCCTGGCCGTTTCGAGCTGCTGGCTGAACGTGTCGAAGTAATCGGGCAGCTCCGCGTGGCCCGACAGGGACGTCAGGACCGGCATCTGGCCCACCTTGCCCATTTCCAGCTGCACCTCTTCCGAGAGCAGGAAGCGCAGGAACGCGAGTGCGGCCTCCTTGTTCTGCGTCTGCGCAAAGACGACTATGTCCTCACCCCCAACTACGGACGCGCTGCCGCCCGGGCCGGCCGGCACAGGCGCCAGCTCGGTTTCGAGCTCGGGGAACTGAGCCTCGAAGATGGGCGGCATCCACGGTCCCTCCAGGACGGTGCCAGCCCGGCCCCCGCCGATGTCTTCGCTGGTCGGGCTGCCGCCACCCAGGATGGAAGGCGACAGGTAGCCGGCGTCGAGCCACTCCTTCAGCTTGGTCACCGCAGCGACCGTGCCTTCGCCGTTGACGAAGCCGGAACTGGTCGTGTAGTCGTCGTTGGTCAGTGCGCCGCCAAAGCTCCAGATCCAGGGCAGGACGTTCCACGCCCCGGTGCCGCCTTCGGCGTAGCCGTAGCGCTCGGGCCCGAGCTCGGCGATGGCGGCCATCATGGCCTCGAACTCCTCCACCGTGGTGGGCATCTCGGTCAGGCCAGCCTCTTCCATGACGGCGCGGTTGGCGAACAGGACGCGCGTATTCGTATCGAGCGGCAGGCCGTAGTACTGCCCCTCCCAGAAGTTGGTCGACAGCGGGCCCTCGAAAACCTGGCCGGCGAGCTCGTCGAAGTCCTCCATCTCCTGGTCGAGGGCGAGCAGCGCTCCCTGCTCGGCGAACTCGGGCACCCAGATGATGTCGGCGCGCAGCAGGTCGGGCACCTCACCGCCGGCGATGCCGGTGATCAGACGCTGGCGCAGGTCGTCGTAGGGGATGCCCTGCAGGTCCACCGTCACGCCCGGGTACTGGGCCTGGAAGGCTGGGATGACGACCTCGGACATGGTGCGGAATTCGGGACCAACCTGGTCGTAGGCGGCCCAGTAGGTGACCGTGCCGCTGATCGCCTCGGGCGTCGGCTCGCTCGCCGTTGGCGCAGCGGTGGGCGCCGTCGGCGTGCCTGTGGCGGGCGCAACCGGCGTGGACGTCGCGGCGGCCGTTGGCTGACCGGTGGGCGCGGGCGCCGGCGTCGTGACCGGAGTCGCTGTACAAGCGGCGGTGACCAGGGCGAGCGTGCTGAGTAGCGCCGCCCAGCGCAGCCAGGGGTGACCGATGGATTGCATGCGACTACCTCCTCTTCTGTGACGCGCTTCGGCTGCCGTTGCGCGCCGGCATGGACGCCGGCACCAAGTCGGTGACCGGCCGAAGATCGGCCCGCAAGTGGGCCGGATGGAACAACTCGCGCAGTGCCAGGCTTGCCGCACCGCGAGCCCAAGCCTCATCTCCCCATGGCTCGATGACGACCTGCACTGCCTCGTCGCCGCTCGTTGCGGCTCGGCTGATGCCCTGCTCAAGCGGAGCCAGGAACGCCGGGCCCAGGCGCACGCCTTCGCCCGAGATGACGATCAGTTGCGGCGCGAAGGTCATGACCACGTTGCCCACCGCTCGTCCGACGTGGGCGCCGGCCCGGGCGAGGATCCGGCCGACCTCGGGATCGGCAGACTCGGCAAGCTCTTCCGCGGGGACCATCCGGCTGGTGGCCGCCAGCACGTCGCGCACGAGGGCTGGCTCGGAGGCGATGGTCTCCAAGCAGGCATTGCGCCCGCACCAGCATTCGCGGCCGTCTGCCTGCTCGACATAGACGTGCCCCAGCTCGCCTGCTCCGCCGTCTGCCCCCCGGTAGAGAAGGCCGTTGACTACCGCGCCCATGCCGATGCCGCGGCCGATCGTCACGACCACGAAATTCATCTGCCCTCGGCCGGCGCCGAAGAGGTGCTCGGCGATCGTCAACGTGTTGACGTCGTTGTCGATGTGGACCGGGATGCCGGTGAGTCGCTCCAGCTCTCCGGCCATGTCGTCCTGCCCCCAACCCAGGAAGGGCGAGTGCCGGACCTGACGCGACTGCGGGTCGACGATGCCCGGTACGCCCAGGCCGATGCCGTGTAGACGTGCTCCGTGGGGCACATTCGCCTTCATGTCGTCGATCGCGGCGGCCAGGAACTGCACCGTCTCGCCGACCGTGGCCCGAGATGAGTGGCCACGCGTCTCCAGAGCCAGCGTCTCGCCGGCCAGGTCGTTAAGCGCGAAAGTGACCGTGTCGGCGGCGACCTTGGCGCCGATCACAACGCCGGCCGCGGGGTTGACGCGAAGCCCGATGCCCGGGCGGCCGAGGATCCTCGCGCGGCTTCTATCGCCCTCGGCAGCCACGTCTTCCAGCAGGAAACCGTCTACCAGGAGGAGGGAGGTGATATCGGTCACCGTCGATGGACTCAGTCCGGACGCACGTGCCAACTCGGCGCGCGATAGGGGCCCCCGCTCGCGCAGGAGGTTCAGCACCAGCGAGCGATTGAGATCCCTGATGAGGTCTGGGCGACCTGTACGCATGCTCTCCGCTTTATTTCGTGTTCCGAACGAACTATTAGCGTAGGGCAGCTGTCAAGCCGACGAACCCTTCACTTCGGCACCTTCAATCTCTGGGAGGATC
>DATKBB010000100.1:0-33828 GCA_035514295.1 Candidatus Limnocylindria bacterium
ATGTCGAAAGCGACGAACAGCAGCGCGTAGATGTAGAACGAGAGGCCGGTCCGGCCCCACGTGTAGCCGAACGTATCGATGCCCGATTCATAGGGCAGGCCCTTGTGCCGATCGCCCTTCCAGCGATGGCTGATCAGCCACGAGGCACCAATCGTCAGCAGAACGAAGGTGGTGCCGGCGAAGGCGAAGCCGAGCACGTACCAAAGTCCAGTCGTCACCTGAACCCTTTCGAGGCGCCACGGCCCGCGGTACTTGGTTGAGGGGTTTACCTGGGCCGGACCGCAGCTACGCTCATTCTACGTCAGGCAACCGTGGAACTATCCCGGCGGCGCCTGCTTTGCGTCTCAGCAGCGAGCCGGGCGAGCCGGCCCGCAAGGTGCCTGCTACACCGGCCGCCTAGCGTGAGCGGCACACAGTCAGCGTCAGGGAGGTGAGGCCATGCCGGCCAAGACCGAGAAACAGCGCAAGTTCATGGGCGCCGAGCTCCAGCGCAAGCGGGAGGGCAAGAGGACCCAGACCGACATGAGCGAGACGGAGCTCGAGAAGATGGCCAGCAAGCCCAAGGGCAAGAAGAAGAGTTGAGCGCTCGGCGCGGACGACGACGCCGCGCTAGGCTCCGCCCTTCGCTGAGCCAGCCTGGAGGAATGCCCGCTGCCCCACCGCGAAGAAGTCCACATCGGTCTGGGTGCGAACGTGGGGGACGCCCAAGGTACGCTCGGCGCCTCGGTGAGGGCGCTGGCCGCCCTGCCCGGCGTCCGCCTGGGAGGCGTCTCGAGCCTGTACCGCACGCGGCCGGTAGGCGTGACCGGCCAGCCGGACTTCCTGAACGCCGTGGCATCGCTCGACGTGCCGGGCGGGCCGGACGCGGAGACCGGGGCACTGGCCTTGCTCGGGGCCCTGAAGGAGCTGGAGCACGCGCTGGGCCGTCAGCCGCGCGAGCGCTGGGGTCCGCGCGAGCTGGACCTCGACTTGTTGCTCTTCGGGCAGCACAGGCTGCGCGCCGAGCGCTCTGACGGGCGCTGGCTGGAAGTGCCTCATCCGCAGCTGGCCCAGCGCCTCTTCGTGCTGGCCCCGCTGGCCGAGCTGGCTCCCGACCTGTTGCCGCCGGGCTGGGACGAGACTGTCGGGCAGGCCGCCGCGCGCCGGCGGGTCAGCGAGGGCCCGTCAGCCGTTCGGTTGATCGGCCGCTGGGCCGGCGACGCCGGCTGGCAGCCGATCAACGGCCAGCCTGCCTGACGATCGCCCAGTCCCGGCCAAGGCGGCCGGCAGCCATCAGTCGGCGGGGCCGACTCCGTACCAGAAGGCCGTGCCGGCGCCCGTCCGGCTGATGAAGACCAGGTGGGCGCGGCCCGAGTCGTCCACGACCAGGTCTAGCGCCAGCGGCTCCTCGCTCGATAGCCGCTCCGAGGCGAGCGTGCCCCCCCGGCGGATCACGTACCACACGCCGTCCGGGCCGCCGAGCGCGGCGCGCACGCCGCCGGCCGAGTCGCCGGCGAGTGCCGTCTCGAGCGCATTCTCCAGTACCGGCTCGGGTGAGCTCCAGGAGCCGCCGTTATGAGTCGCGTACTCGATTGTCGGTTGGCTCACGTTCTCCGGCCAGCTGCTCCAAATCGCGTGGGCGGCGCCGCTATCGTCCAGGGCGAGCTTCACGTTGCGTTCGTCGCCCGTCGTCGCGGGCAGGCGCTCGAGCGCGAAACTGCCAGCACCGTCGCCGACGGCGAAGATGACGCCGATGGGCGACCAGAAGGGCGAGCCGATCAGGATCCGCGCACTGCCGTCGGCGGCCAGCTCCAGGCGCGGCAGGGCGCCGTTGGAGGCTACCTCGTCTATGTCGAGCGCTCCGCCGCTCTCGGTGGCGTAGAGCACGGGGTATTCCGCGTCGTCGTCAATCACGTCCGTCGGTCCGCCCTGTACCCAACAGATATGGAGCGTGCCGTCACGCAGCTTGATGGACGGGCTGTTGGCTCCCTCGGCGGCGATCTGGCGCGGGCTGGACCAGGTGCCGCCGCGGTTGTCGGCGACCAGGACCTCCTGCGGGAAGCGGCCCAGCTCGCTGTCGTACATGCGGGTGAAGGCGACGGCCAGCGTGCCGTCCGCGTCGATTGCGATGGACGGCTGCTCGTCGGCGCTATCGCGCGGCGGCCGGCTGACGCGCTCACGCGTCCAGCTGCCGCTGGCATTGGTCAGGTAGAAGATGCCGTCGTTAAGGCGCGCCGCGACGTGGGCCACGCCGCTCGCGTCGATGACCAGCGACGGCTCGTGGTAGCCGCGTTCGGAAATTAGCGCAGGCCCCTGCCAGGCGTCGGGGGCGGCCGTCGGCGCCGCGCTGGGGCTGGCCAGAGCAGTGGGGTTGGCCGGAGTCGGGCTGGCCGGCTGCTCGGTGTCCGTAGGAGAGGGGCCGGCCGTGGGCGCGCCGGCAGTCGGGCTCTCGGACGCTTGCGTGGGCGACGGCTGGGCCGTAGGCGACGGCGAGACCTGGGCCGACGGACCGCAGGCAGTCAGCAGCAGCAGGCCGGCCAGTGAAACTCGGGCGAGAGAGGTCATGCGGGGCTCCTAGGTAAGGACGCGAGCTCGCTCCTATCGATCAGTAGACGCTCGGCGGAGAGGTGCTGACGCGCGCGGCCCTACGGATTGCACTACGGATTGCCTGGTCCGTACCGGCCCCGTTGACGGTGCCGCCTACAGCCGCACGCTGGGCGGACGTTCGCGATCGAACATGTGCACGGTGTCCACGAAGCGAACCTGCTTGTTCTGGTAGCCCATCACCAGCGAGTGAGTCCGGGCGCCCCCGCCGAAGAAGCGTACGCCGCTGAGCAGGTCGCCCTGTGTCACGCCGGTGGCCGAGAAGACCAGGGTCTCGCCGGGGGCCAGGTCGGTGGTGGTATAGACCCTGTCCTCATCCGCACCGACGATGCCCATGCGCTCCGCCCGGACTCGCTCGTCGTCGCTCCGGAAGCGGAAGCGGGCCTGGATCTCGCCGCCGAGGCAGCGCAGGGCGACGGCGGTCAGCACGCCCTCGGGCGCGCCGCCGATACCCATCACCGCGTGCACGCCCGTACCGCTGACGGCGCAGCTGATGGCGGCCGACAGGTCGCCGTCGGAGATGAGCTTGATGCGCGCGCCGGCGGCGCGGACGTCCTCGATGACCTGGGCGTGACGATCGCGATCGAGGATCACGACCGTCAGGTCGGTCACTCGCCGGCCCAGGGCAGCGGCGATGCGGGCCAGGTTCTCGGCGGCCGGTAGCCGGATGTCGACCTGGCCCGCGGCCACGGGCCCCACGCAGAGCTTGTCCATGTAGGTGTCCGGCGCATTGAGCAGCCCGCCGCGCTCCGAGGCGGCCAGCACCGTGATCGCATTGCCCACGCCCGTGGCGACCAGGTTGGTGCCCTCCAGCGGATCGACCGCGATGTCCACCTCCATCTGGTCGTCGCGGCGCTCGCCCACCTCCTCGCCGATGTAGAGCATGGGCGCCTCGTCGCGCTCGCCCTCGCCGATGACGATCGTGCCGCGCATCTCGACCTCGTCGAGAGTCCGGCGCATGGCCTGCGTGGCGGCCTCGTCGGCGCCGTCGCGGTCGCCGCGGCCCATGTAGCGGGCAGACGCGATGGCCGCTGCTTCGGTAACGCGCACCATTTCCAGAGCGAGCAGCGTCTCCATGAGCCTCCCTTCGTGCGAGGCGGCCGCTCCCTCGGCCGGCTCCTTAATGGCGGAAGTGGCGCCTGCCCGTGAAGACCATCGCCATATGGTGACGGTCGGCCACCTCGATGGCCATCTCGTCGCGGGCCGAGCCCCCGGGCTGGATGATGGCCGTCACGCCGCGTTCGGCGGCCAGCTGGATGGCGTCGGCAAAGGGGAAATAGGCGTCCGTGGCCAGTACGCTCAAGGGGGCCCGATCGGCTGCCTTGTGCAGGGCAATCTCGACCGACGTCAGCCGGCTGGCCTGGCCGGCGCCCACGCCAACCAGCGAGGCGCCCTTGGCCAGCACGACGGCATTGCTCGTCACGTGGCGCACGGCGCGCCAGGCGAACAGCAGGTCGGTCAGCTCTTCGAGGGTGGGCCGGCGGCGCGTGACGACCTTCAGCTGAGATCGGTCCAGCTCCGAGCGATCGAGTGTCTCGACCAGCAGGCCGCCGTCGACGCGTTTGAAGTCCAGCCGTGCGATGCCGTAGTCGGAGATGCTCTGGCCGGGGGGCTCCGGTACGGCCAGCAGGACCAGGTGCTGCTTGCCGGCCAGGATGCGTCGTGCCTCGGCCGAGTAGCCGGGCGCGATGATCGCCTCATAGGCGTTGCCCAGCAGCTCGTCGGCTGTCTCGGGGTCGATCTCGCGGTTAAAGGCGACCACCGCTCCGAAGGCGCTCACGCTGTCACCCTCCAGCGCGCGACGATAGGCCTCCGTCAGCCGATCGTTGGAGGCCAGGCCGGTTGGATTCGTCTGCTTGACGATGCAGCAGGTGGGCGCGGTGAAGTCACGCGCGACGCGGTATGCCGCGTCCAGATCCAAGAGGTCGTTGAAGGTCGGGTCGTCGCCCTGCAGCTGGTCCGCGTCGGACAACGTTCCTCCGCGATGAGTTGTCTCGCGGTAGAAGGCGGCCTGCTGGTGCGGATTCTCGCCGTAGGGCAAATCGCGCTGCTTCTCGAGCACGACGGCCAGGCGCGTTGGGAAGCGGGTGCCGGAGATGTGGTTCAGGTAGCCGGCCACCTCGGCGTAATAGGCGGCCACGTCGGCCAGCGCGTCGGCCGCCAGGCGCTGGCGGAACTCGGGCGAGACCGAGCCCATGCTGCGCAGCTCCTCGATCAGCTGCGAGTAGTGGCGCTGGCTCGAAACCGCCGCCACGCCGGCGTAGTTGCGCGCGGCGGCCGTCAGCAGCGCCGGGCCGCCAACGTCGATCATCTCAATGGCTTCGTCCAGCGGCACCGAGCGCTGGCCGACCTGCGGCGCGAACGGCTTGACGTTGACCACCAGCAGATCGATCAACCCGATGTCCGTGGCGGCCAGCTCGGCCAACTCGTCGGGGTGGTTGCGATGGGCCAGCAGGCCGGCGTAGATGGCCGGGTGGAAGGTCTTCACCTGGCCGCCGGCCAGCGGCTGACCGCCGGTCAGCTCGCTCACCGGCCGGACCGCCACACCCTCGCCGGCCAGCCATCCGCGCGTGCCGTCGGTGGCAAAGGTCTCGACCTTCAGCTCGAGCAGCTGGCGCGCCAGATCGGCGATGCCTTCGCGATTGGCGACCGAGAGTAGGGCTCGCACGTCTCCTCCAGCTCCCTCTCGGTGCGCGGCCGCGGCTCCGGGCCTTCGAGCGCGGCTGGCCCGGCCGAGTATAGCAAGCCCGCCCTGGCCCGGGCCGGCGCAGCTCCTCTGCTATCCTCGGGCCGCGCTTCGGCAGGCAAGAGTGGAGGTGTCGTGGCTCTCGCGCCCTGGGAATATCTGAACCGCGTCTTCACGCCGCAGAACTTCCCGGACATCTTTCACCCGCTGTGGGTAGCCTCGCTGGTGCTGCTCGTGCTGACCGTCGTGCTGTACAACGTGCGCACGCGCCAGCTGCACCGCCACGAGCCCTTGCGCACGCTGCAGGAATGGCTGCTGTGGACCGGCCTGTCGGTCTTCGGCCTGCTGCTGGTGGCGACGGTCTTCCGCTTCTACTTCTTTGTGATCGTGCTGACCATCGCGCTGGGGGTGGCCGTCTTCATCTGGATCCGCTTCTTCCGCTTCCCGCCCATGATCGCGCTCTACAACGAGCAGCTGAAGCGGGCTCGTTTCTACAGCCAGTCGCGCTTCCGTAACCCGGAGGCGACGGTCAGGGCCAAGCGCAGCCGGGGCCAGCGCCGCCGGCGCTGACGAGGTCCGACCTTGGAGATACGGCGCTTTGGGCCGGGTCATCGGCGACCGGACGGTCCGCCCGGCACGCAGGGCGTCACCGGCCAGGTCATTCACCATGACGAGCGCGCGCTCGTCTCCGAGCTGGCCTTCCAGCGCTTCGCGCTGATCACGCCTCACGCCAACCCGAACACAACACTGTTCGTGGTGATCAGTGGCGGGGGCTTCGTGCAAGTCGGCGACGAGCGCTCCCACGTGAACCACGGCGAGGCCGTCGTCTGGCCGGCGGGCGTGCTGCACGGCGCCTATACGGACGGCACGGAGATGCGCGCCATCGTCATCGAGCTGGCCGGCGGCGCCCCGCCGCTGGTGCTCGAGGGCCGGGCCACGGAGGGCCAGCCGCTGGAGGCGAGCGTGACCCGCGCCGAGGGCGCACTGGCCCAGCGCCCCCCGCTGCGAGACGACTACGACTCGACCGAGGGTGAGCCCTGGTAGGTCGGGACTTGCCCTGACCGAGCGCCATACTGCCCGGCGTGGAGCTCGTCCTGGTGGTCGCGGTGCTCTTCCTGGCGGCCTCCCTGCTGTACTCGTCGGTGGGCCACGGGGGCGCCTCCGCCTACCTGGCGATCATGGCCCTGGCCGGCCTGGAGCCGGCCGTCATGCGCCCTACCGCGCTGATCCTCAACGTGGTGGTTGCGTCGCTGGCCGTGGTGCGCTTCGGGCGTGCCGGCCAGTTGCCACTGCGTACGCTGCTGCCCTTCCTGGCCGGCTCCGTGCCGCTCGCCTTCGTGGGCGGCGCAATCGTCCTGCCGGCCACGTTCTACAAGGTGCTCGTGGGCGCGATGCTGCTGGTTGGCGCCGTTCAGCTGTGGCGCACGGCCGCGCGGCAGGCGGATTCGGCGCTGGCCGTACCCCGGCTGCCGGCCATTGCCATCGGCGCCGCCGTTGGGCTGCTGGCCGGGCTGACCGGTACCGGCGGCGGCATCTTCCTGACGCCCCTGCTGCTGTTCCTGGCCTGGTCGCCGGCGCGAACCGCGGCCGGGCTGTCGGCTGGCTTCATCCTGTGCAATTCGCTGGCTGGGCTGGCCGGCAACCTGGCCGGGGTGGGCTTCGTGCCGCCGGCACTCGCGCTGTGGGTGCCGGTCGTGGCGCTCGGTGCGCTGGCCGGCACTGAGCTTGGAGTCAGGCGTTTCAGCCCCACGGCGCTGCGCCGGGCGCTGGCGCTGGTCCTGATCGTGGCCGGCCTGAAGCTGATCTTCCTGGGCTGACCTCGCGGCGGCGGACCGCTTCTTCAGCCGCCCGCCAGGAAGGCCCCGAAGCGACCCAGGATGTTGGCCGTCGCGCCCCACACGATGTGCCGGCCGACGCGGTAGGCACCGTAGCGCAGGGCCAGCCCGTCACGTTCCTCGCTGACCAGCTCGATGGGCGCACCGGGCAGGAAGGCGCTCAGCGGAGCGTGCACGATGGCAGCCACCTCTCGCGAATCCCGCCTCAGGCGCGGCCGCGCAGGGGCGGTGGCCAGCACCGGATGAACGAGGAAGCCGGATACGCGGACGTCGAAGGGCGGCAGGCGACCCACGAGGCGCAGGCCGGACGATTCCCGCTCGAGCGAGATCTCCTCGCGCGCCTCGCGCAGGGCCGCCTCCTCGGTGGAGCTGTCGGTGCGCTCGATGGCCCCGCCGGGCAGGCTGATCTGGCCGCTGTGACGCTGGCCGCCGGCACTTCTCTCGGTCAGCACGACCACCGCCTGGCCGGTCTTGTCGGGGTAGATGAGCAGCAGCACGGCCGCCTCGCGCCGCGGCTCGGCCGGCCACTTCAGCGACGGCACGCGTCCGTCGGCGGCGGGCAGCAGCACGGGCTGTAGCTCGGGCGGAGCAGGCGGCAAGTGGGTGGGCAGGTGTGCCAGGCGGCCCTCGACCGCTTCGAACCGCATGGCCGTCAGGCGCGCGGCGGCGGCCGGTAGTCGAGCCCGCGCAGGGAGGGCCGGCCCTCGACGCCACGGCCAAGCACGACGACCGCGTAGCCGCCCAGCGCCCGCGGGTCGAGCAAGCGGGCGACCGAGCCACGCAGGCTCAGCCACTCTTCCCACGACTCGCCCAACCGGGCGCGTTCTTCGGCCATGGCCTCCTCCAGGCCGCAGCCCAGGAGGAAGTGAGCCTGCGACTGCTGGCCCAGGACCTGCATCCCCGCACGTTGGGCGCCGCGGCGCAGCGCGGCCAGGTCCAGGTGCGCCGTAATGTCCTGGCGACCCACGCCCTCGAGCACGGAGCCCCAGACGTGCTGCCCGCGGAACGCGCGCAGCGTCCCCTCCCGCCGGCGGGGCCCGTAGAGCTCGTTCGGCTCGGCGGCGTAGTCGAGCACGAGAACGTAGCCGCGCTCCAGCTCCGTGCCCACCTCGCGCAGCCAATCGAGCATGGCCAGGCTCACCTCTGCGCGCTGGCCTTCTTCCAGCTCGACGTCG
Organism: Candidatus Limnocylindria bacterium; assembly: GCA_035514295.1. Lineage (GTDB taxonomy): Bacteria > Chloroflexota > Limnocylindria > Limnocylindrales > CSP1-4 > JALYGJ01. Next base: position 8,280 of record DATKBB010000100.1, read on the forward strand.
GCCGCCTCGAACCATTGGCTGAGGGCCGGGCTCGAAAGCTCCCCAACGACCTCCATCAGCCGGCCGCTCTCCCACCCGACGTACAGCTCGCGCAGCCTCCCCTCGCGCATGACCAGCCGATGGACGGGAAGCGCGTCGAGGTATTCGTTGGCCAGCACGCAGCCCACGAGCGGATCCGCTGCCGGCGAGAGCACATGCTCCAGGCCCGCCGCACGCAGGCCGTCATGCAGCGCATCCAGCTGGGCGGGCAGGTCGAGCGGCTGGTAGCGCAGGCGTTGGAGCAGCGGCGAGTCGATGCGACGCAGCCCTTCCAGTAGCGACAGCGCGAGCGCGCCGCGCCCGGCGCCGTACTCGCGCAGCACCAATGTTTCCGGCTCCTCGAGCCGCTGCCACACCTCGTGCAGCTGGCGAGCCAGGCTGTGGCCGAAGACGGGGTGCAGCTCGGGGGCGGTCAGGAAGTCACCGGTGCGCGTGGGCCGCTGTGCGCTGGCGGCGTAGTACCCCAGCCCCGGCTCGTACAGCGCGCGCTGCATGAAGCGCGCGAAGGTCAGCAGCCCACGCTCCTCGATCTCCGCGCGGAGCAGCTCGAGCAGACGCGGCTCGCCCGGATCATGGGTCGGCGGCGGCGCAACGGCCTGCCGCCGCCGCTCGATGTCCACGGGCAGTTCAGTGGAGCCGTTCGCTGCCGTTGCCGCCCACTCCCGCCGGCTGTTCCTCGCGGGCGGCCCCGCGCGCGTCGCGCCGCCCACCGGCCGTGCTGGTGACCACCGTCTCGCCGCCGTCACCGAAGATCAGCGTGCCGCTGACGGGGTCGGCGTCTAGCTTGATGCGCGTGCCCGGCGCGAAGCGGCCCTCGAGCAGCGCCTTGGCCAGCGGGTTCTCGACCAGCCGCTGGATGGCCCGGCGCAAAGGCCGCGCGCCAAAGGCCGGATCGTAACCCTCCGCCGCAATCAGCTGCCGCGCGGCCGGCGTAGGCTCGAGCTCGAGGTCGTGCTCCGCCAGGCGCCGCTGCAGGTCGTCGAGCAGCAGGTCGACGATGCTCGCCAGGTCCTCCTCCGTCAGCGCGTGGAAGACGATGATCTCCTCGATGCGGTTGAGGAACTCGGGCCGGAAGACGGCACGCAGCGACTCGGTGACCTGCCGCTTCATCTGCTCGTACGTCTCCTCGTCGCGACCACCGGCATATCCCGTGATGTACTGGCTGCCCACGTTGCTGGTCATGATCACGACGGTGTTCTTGAAGTCCACGGTGCGGCCCTGGCCGTCGGTCAGGCGACCGTCGTCCAGCACCTGCAGCAGCACATTGAAGACGTCGGGGTGGGCCTTCTCGATCTCGTCGAGCAGGATCACCTGGTAGAGCCGGCGGCGAACCGCCTCGGTCAGCTGTCCGCCCTCCTCGTAGCCGACGTAGCCGGGCGGGGCACCGATGAGCCGGCTGACCGAGTACTTCTCCATGTACTCGCTCATGTCGAGCCGCGTCATGGCGTGCTCGTCGTCGAACAGGAAGGCGGCCAGGGCGCGGGCCAGCTCCGTCTTGCCCACGCCCGTTGGTCCCAGGAAAATGAAGGAGCCGATAGGCCGCCGCGGGTCCTTCAGGCCGGCGCGCGCGCGGCGGACGGCGTCCGACACGGCGGCGACGGCCTCGTCCTGGCCCACCACGCGCTTGTGCAGCTCGTCCTCCATGCGGATCAGCTTGGCCTGCTCGCCCTCCAGCAGGCGGGTTACGGGGATGCCCGTCCAGGCCGAGACGATGCGCGCGATGTCGTCGGCGTCGACCTCCTCCTTGAGCAGACGGCGGGCCCCGTCCCGCTTGGAAAGGGCCTCCTCCTGCTCGCGCAGGCGGTTCTGCAGCTCGACCTGGCGGCCGTACTTGAGCTCGGCTGCCTTGGCGTAGTCGGTCGCCCGCTCGGCCTCCTCGATCTCGTGCTGCAGTCGCTCGAGAGCGCCCTTCGTCTCGCGCAGGCCGCCGATGGCTTCCTTTTCCTGCTGCCACTGGCTCTTGAGCGCACCGGCCCGCTCGCCGATGTCGGCCAGCTCTCGCTCGAGTGCCTCCAGGCGCGCCTTGGAGGCGTCGTCCCGCTCCTTGCGCAGCGCCTCGCGCTCGATCTCCAGCTGGATGCGCCGGCGCTCCAGCTCGTCAAGCTCGACGGGCATGGAGTCCATCTCCATTCGCAGCCGGCTGGCGGCCTCGTCGACGAGGTCGATGGCCTTGTCGGGCAGGAAGCGATCGCTGATGTAGCGGTTGGAGAGCACGGCCGCGGCGACCAGCGCCGAGTCGGTGATGCGCACGCCGTGATGGTTCTCATAACGCTCGCGCAGGCCGCGCAGGATGGAGATCGTCTCCTCCACGCTGGGCTGGTCCACGAAGACCGGCTGGAAGCGCCGCTCCAGGGCGGCGTCCTTCTCGACGTGCTTGCGGTACTCGTCGAGCGTCGTTGCGCCGATGGTGTGCAGCTCGCCTCGGGCGAGCATCGGCTTGAGCAGGTTGGAAGCGTCCATCGCGCCCTCCGCGGCACCCGCGCCGACGACGGTGTGCAGCTCGTCGATGAACAGGATGATCTCGCCCTCGGAGTCCTTGATCTCCTTGAGCACGGCCTTCAGGCGTTCCTCGAACTCGCCGCGGTACTTGGCGCCGGCGATGAGCGCGCCCAGGTCGAGGGCCACGACGCGCTTGTCCTTGAGGCTCTCGGGCACATCGCCACGCACGATCCGCTGGGCCAGGCCCTCGGCGATGGCGGTCTTGCCCACGCCCGGCTCGCCGATGAGCACGGGGTTGTTCTTGGTGCGCCGGGAGAGCACCTGGATGACCCGGCGAATCTCCTCGTCGCGCCCAACCACCGGGTCGAGCTTGCCCTCGCGCGCGTCGCGGGTCAGGTCGCGGCCGTAGCGCTCGAGCGCCTGGTAGGTGGTCTCGGGGTTCTGCGAGGTGACCCGCTGACCGCCGCGCACCTGGGTCAGCGCGCCCAGGATCTGCTCGCGGCCGGCGCCGGCCGCCTCGAGGATGCGCTGGGCGTCGCCGCCTGCCTCCGCCGCGGCCAGCAGCAGGTGCTCCGTCGAGACGTACTCGTCGGACAGCCGGCGGGCCTCCTCCTCCGCGCGTTCGAGCATCTGCCGCAGCCGCGGATCCAGGCTGAGCGAGCCACCCTGGATCTTGGCGCGGCGGGCCAGGACGGCGCTCAGCTCCACGTTGAGCTGGGCCGGATCTGCGCCCAGCCGGTGCAGCGTCGCAGCCGGGATGCCCTCCCGATCGCTGAGCAGCGCGGCCAGCAGGTGCTCGACGTCGAGCACGGGGCTGCCCGCGTCGGTGGCCATGCGCTGGGCGGCCAGGACGGCTTCCTGCGCCTTTTCTGTGTAGCGGTCGAGTTTCATCGTCGTGTTCCCTTACGAAGGCCCGCGCCTGGTGCGTGGATCTGGTTGCCTGACGTGCTCGAGGAAGTCGCGCGCAAGTTGGCGGCCCCGATCGTCCAGGTCGTCTGGGAGAACGACCTTGACCTTGACGAGCAGGTTGCCCGAGCCTTCGGCGCGAAAGCGGGGCAAGCCCTTGCCGGCCAGGCGAAAGGTGCGCCCGTTCTGTGTCTCGGGCGGAATTCGCAGCAACACTCGGCCGGAGAGCGTCTCGACGGGCACCTCCGCTCCCAGCAGGGCCTCGGCCAGGGTCAGGGGCAGCTCCCGCTCTAGGTCTACGCCGCGGCGGGTGAATTGTCCATGCGGCCTGATCTTGATCTTGAGCAGCACATCCGCACCGTCCGGGCCGACGCCCGAAAGGCGGATGCGTTGCCCGTCGGCCATGCCGGCCGGGATGCTCGCCTCGATGCGCCGTCCGCCGACCTCGATCAAGCGTTTGCTGCCGGTTGCCACCTCTCCGAGGCTGATCTCCGCTTCCGCCTCGTAGCGCGGGCTGCTGCGCTGTGCTCGCGGGGCGGTGCCGGCTGCAGCGCGTCCGCCGTTGAAGCCCGGCTGCGCTCCGCCCAGATCGGAGAAGAGCTCGTCGAACGAGCCGACTCGCACGCGCCTGCGAGTGGCACCCGGCTGCCGGCCGCCCTCCTCTGCGAAAGGCGATGCGCCGCCGGCGAAGAAGGTCCGGAAGAACTCCGAGAAGCCGGCCAGGTCCTCCGGGTCGCCGTGGTACTCGAAGCGCACGCCCGTGCCTTGACCGCCGCCAGGGAAACCGCTGGAGCCGGCGAAGGGATTGCCCGACCGGCCCGTGCCGGCACCGGCCCGCTGGTACATCTCCCAGTTCGCGCCCAGCTCGTCGTAGGCCTTGCGCTTCTCGGGATCGCCCAGCACCGCGTGCGCCTCGTTGACCTCCTTGAAACGCCGCTCGGCGGCGGCATCGCCCTTGTTCACGTCCGGGTGATGCTGCCGCGCGAGCTTGCGGAAGGCCTTCTTGATGTCGGCCTGGCTGGCGTTTCGCGGGACGCCCAGGGCGGCGTAGTAGTCGCGGTACTCCATGCTCGTTCTGCGGTTGGCGCAGCCTCCGCCTACCCGCTGCGGGGCGTGGGCCCCGCCACGGCCGGCGGCTGGTCCGCGCCCGGGAAGCCGCGGCGGATCTTGTCCGGCGCGGCCGGCGTCGGGCTGGGCTCCTCGCCTCGCTCGAGCACCTCGGCCGGCGTCGTCTCGAGCGCGGCCGGCATGCGCACCAGCGCATTTTGCAGGACCTGGTCCATGGACTCGGCCATCACGAGCTTGATCTGCTTGCGGATCTCCTCGGGGATGTCCTGCAGATCCTTCTCGTTCTTGAGCGGCAGGATCACCCGTCGTGCGCCCGAGAGATGCGCGGCGAGGATCTTGCTCTTCAGGCCGCCGATGGGCAGGACCCGGCCACGCAGGGTGATCTCACCCGTCATGGCTACGTCCTTGCGCACCGGGATGCCGGTGAATGCGCTGACCATGGCAGTGGCCATGGTGACACCGGCCGACGGGCCGTCCTTGGGTATGGCCCCCGCCGGCACATGGATGTGCAGCGTGTTCTTCTCGAACTGATCGCGACTGATGCCCATCTGCTCGGCGTGGGCACGGATCCATGACAGGCCGGCACGTGCCGACTCGCGCATCACCTCGCCCAGCTGGCCGGTCAGGATGAAGTCCTCCTTGCCGGGCATCCTGGTCACCTCGACCGACACGACGTCGCCGCCGACCTCGGTCACGACCAGCCCCGTCGCGGCGCCGACCTGATCCTCCGGTTCCAGCTCGCCGTACTCGAAGCGCGGCGGGCCGAGCAGGTCGGCCAGCTTCTTGGCGTCGATGACGGTCTTGCGCTTGCGACCTTCCGCCACCCGGCGGGCGACCTTGCGCATGACGTTGGCGATCTCGCGCTCCAGGTTGCGGACGCCCGCCTCCTTGGTGTAGGCCTGGACCAGCTGGACCATCGCCTCGTCGGTCAGATCGATGTGCTTCTCCTTGAGGCCGTGGTTCTCCATCTGCTTGGGGATCAGGAAGCGCTTGCCGATCTCGATCTTCTCCTGCTGGGTGTAACCCGGCAGCTGGATCACCTCCATGCGGTCACGCAGGGCCGGCGGGATCGGATCGAGCAGATTGCCGGTGGCGATGAAGAGCACCCTCGACAAGTCGAAGGGCACCTCGAGGTAGTTGTCCTGGAAGGTGTTGTTCTGCTCGGGGTCGAGCACCTCCAGCAGGGCCGAGCTGGGATCGCCGCGGAAGTCCATGCCGATCTTGTCGACCTCGTCGAGCATGAACACCGGGTTGTTGGTGCCGGCCGTCTTGATGTTCTGGATGATCCGACCGGGCAGCGCACCGATGTAAGTGCGCCGGTGGCCACGGATCTCGGCCTCGTCGTGGATGCCGCCCAAGCTCATGCGCACGAACTTGCGGCCCATGGCCCGAGCGACACTCTTGCCCAGCGAGGTCTTGCCCACGCCGGGCGGGCCGACAAAAGCCAGGATGGGACTGCGAATCGTGTCGGCCAGCGTGCGCACGGCCAGGTACTCCAGGATGCGCTCCTTGATCTTCTCGAGGCCGTAGTGGTCCTCGTCGAGGATCTTGGCCGCTTCCCTGATGTCCAGGCGGTCGTCGGTCGCGACGTTCCAGGGCAGGCTGATCAGCCAGTCCACGTAGGTGCGGATGACGCCCACCTCCGGTGAGGCCGACGGGATCCGGCTCATGCGGTCGATCTCCTTGATCGCTCGCGTCTTGATCTCCTCGGGCATGCCGGCCTGCTCGACCTTGTCGCGCAGCTCGTTGATCTCGGCCTGCTGCGGGTCGTCCTCGCCCAGCTCGCGCTGGATGGCCTTCAGCTGCTCGCGCAGGATGTACTCGCGCTGGGTCTTGTCCATCTCGGACTTGACCTCTGACTGGATCTTGCCCTTCAGCTCGAGGATCTCGATCTGGCGGCCCAGGAAGGAGGAGACCAGCTTCAGCCGCTCGTGGACGTCGATGGTCTCGAGCAGCTCCTGGCGCTGTTCGGTGCTCATGTCCGGGCTGTAGGCAACCATGTCGGCCAGCAGCCCGGGCTCGGTGATGTTGCGCGCGGCGACGGCGGCCTCGGGCGGCACGGGCGCACCCGACTGCACGTACTGCTCGATCTGGGCCTGCACGCTGCGCACCAGCGCCTGAATCTCCAGGTCGCCGGCCTGGCCCTCCTCGACCGGCTCGACGCGGGCCAGGATGAACGGGTCCGTGCTCACGAAATCGAGCAGGCGCAGCCGCTGCTGACCCTGCACGATGGCGCGCACGGTGCCGTCCTGCAGCTGCACGACCTGGGCGATCTTGGCCAGCGTGCCGACTGTGTACAGCTCGGCCGGTTCGTTGATGTCCTCACGATCGGCCTGCCGTTGCGTAACCAGCGCGATGGGCGAGGCGTCGGCCACGGCGCGGTTGAGCGCCTGCACCGACTTGTCGCGGCCCACCTGCAGGGGCACGATCATCTCCGGGAAGATGACCGTCTCACGCAACGCCACGAGCGGCAGCTGGCGGACGCCGCCCGAGTCGGGCGTGCCCTGACCTGCCTGCTCTTCGGACTTGGTGATGTCAGCCATTTCTCTCCTTGGTTGGGCCGCGACCCGAGGCGCTCAGCGGCCTGCCCGAGCCGAGCCTTCGCCGGCTTCGGCGGCCTCCGGGGCTTCCGCCTCGGTTTCGTTGTCCTTGTTGCGGTTCTGGTAAAGGGTCTCGAGGATACGCATGCCCAGCCGCTCCTCCAATTCGAAGAGAATGCGTACGCCGGCCAGGTTGACGCCCAGGTTCTGAGTCAGGTGACGGATCCATAGGACCCGCCGTATGTCGTTCTCCGAGTAAAGCCTGATGTTGGTCGGTGTGCGGGCCGGACAGACCAGCCCCTCCACCTCGTAGATGCGCAGCGTCCGGGGATGGACACGCACCAGCTCGGCGGCCACGCTGATGACGTAGACGGGTCGGCTGGGGTCGCGCGCCCGCCGCTCGTCGCCGCGGCCGTTCACGGGCTCAGCTGCCCTGCTCGGGCTGCCCAGGCGTGTCGTCCTGGGCGGTCGACGTGGGCTGCGTTGCATTGCCGGAAGCATTGATGCGGATCTGACGCGGGCGCGACTCCGCGGCCTTGGGGATCGTCAGGCGCAGCATGCCGTTCTCGAAGTCTGCCTTGGCGCCCTCCGGGTTGAGCCCGGCGGGAAGGCTGAGCGTCCGGCTGAAGCTGCCGCGCCGGATCTCGCGGTACGAATAACCGTCCTCGTCGCGCGTCGTCTCCTGCCCGCTGTTGCCGCTGATGGTCAGCGTGTCGCCCAGCAGCGAGACTTCTACATCGTCCGGCTTGACGCCGGGCAGGGCGGCCTCGATGACGAGCGCCTCGGGATTCGAATAGGCGTCGACCGCCAGCGCATGCTCGGCGCTCGGGCCGCTCCCGCCCGGCGATCGCACGTACGAATCCTCGAAGAGTCTGTCCATGGCCTGCCGCAGCGAGAGCAGCTCGCCAAACGGACTGGGCCTTCGAATCAGTGACATGGCACACACCTCCGCATGCCTGGTTTGCAGATGACTTCTGGGCACCCACCGTGGGTGCAGCCAGACGCTAAACCATGACAATGGCATTGTCAAGAAGGCTATCTCTGGATATGATCACAAAGGGTTAGGTCAGGCCTGCCAGGTCAGCCCGGCGTGAGCAGGCCGGCTCGCGAGCCGGCGGAGCCAGTTACGGCTGGACCGTCTGCGCACGCACAGGCAAGTCGACCGCTTCGATGCGCCAGGCATGCGGCGGAGCTTGACTGCCCGGTAGCCAGGCGGGCCAGCGGGTGGGCACCGCGCGCAAGCGCACCACTCCGGCGCGCTCGACGAGCACCGTCTCCTGCGTGGCCGTTGGGATGAGCCCGAAGAGCGCGGTCTCGACACGTTGCCGACGGACGATCTCGACCGCCACCATGGCCGTGTCCGGCGAGCCCGCCGACTCCACCTCGATGTAGCGCAGTCCGGCCAAGGGAGATTCGGGATCCAGGCCGCTGGCCGGCCCGTACATCAACGCCGCCTGCCCGACTCGCTGGCTCACGTAGTCGTCCTGCGCCTGCCAGGCGGCGGCCAGCTCGGCCGCCGCCGGCGGATCGACGAACAGGGCACGGGCCTCCTCGCTGCGCCCGGCATGCCAGGCCGCAACGTACTCCTGCAGCGTCGCCGCCGGCGAGCCGTGGTCGCCGCCGAAGAGCCAGAAGGCGGTCAGCACGGCCACGACAATTGGCATGGCCCAGGCAAGCTGCAGCTCGCCACCCGACTGCGCGCCAAGCGCCAGCGCCCGCTGGTGAGCATGGATCGCCTGGCCCAGCCAGAGCGCGATCAGCAGCGTCAAACAGGGAAACACCACGATCCAGCGCGTGGTGTCCAGCAGCAGCACCGAAACGCCTGCCACGGCGCCCAGGGCCAGCGGCTGGAGCAGCAGCAGCAGCCAGCCCCGCCGATCGCCCAGTGCGAGGTGGCCCAGGCCCCACACCAGCAGGGAGCGGCGCAGCACCGCCGCTGCCGCGGGTAGTCGTTGGGCAGAGGTGGACTCGGGCCGCGGATCAGCGGCCACGGGTCAGCCGGCCAGGCTCGAGCTGCCCACCGCCTGGCCGTCGCCGATCAGCTCGCGGTGCAGATCCACCGCGCACTCGGTGCGTGAGATGGCGAGCACCTTGTCGCCCGCCTGGAAGACCGTCTCGCCACGCATGGGCTGCACCGTGTCGCCGCGGATGAGCACGAACAGGGAGCAGCCCTCGGGCAACGGAATGTCCGACGGGCGCCGACCGAGGGCGGGCGAGTCGGCCCCGATCTGCGCCTCAAGCAGCTCGATCTCGCCGCCGCTCAACTGGGCCAGGTGGAGCAGCTCGTGGACCGGGATGTCCTGCTCGATGGCGGCCAGCGCCATGCGCGTGGGGCTGATGACCTCGTCCACGCCCAGGTGACGGAAGAGCTGCTCGTTCTTGGGGTTGTTGACTCGCGCGATGGTGCGCGGCACCTCGAAGTGATGCTTGGCCATCTGGCAGACGACCAGGTTGTCCTCGTCGTCGCCGGTCACGGCGGCGACGATCTTGGCCCGGTTGGCGCCGGCCTCGGCGAGGTACTTGCCCTCGCAGCCGTCACGGTTGAGGACGATGCTGCCCAGCTCGTCGCTGATCTGGTTGGCCCGCCGGGTGTTCTTCTCGAGCACCACCAGCTCGTGGCCAGCCTCGAGCAGCTCCTTGGTCAGGTAGTAGCCCACGCGGCCACCACCCACGACGATGATGTACATCTCTACCCTTCTCTGCCTGTGGCCCGAGCCGGCGCAGCCGACGTCGCCCCCGCCAGGGCGGCATCGTGCCGGCCGGAGGGCGTGTGCACGCCGTCCGCGCCAGGATCGGCTGGCAGGCCGCCGTGGCGGGCCAGCGCGTCGATGAGCATTCGCGTCCGGCAGATGGTGGCCAGGCCGAGGCTGGTGTAGGCCTCGGCCCGGACGGGATCGTTCACCTTCGCCACCGCGTGCTGGACACCGAACGTCTCGGTGGCCAGCTGCGCCGCCAGGATGTTGCGGTTGTCGCCCTCGGTCAGGGCGAAGAACAGGTCCGCGCCCTGCGTGCCGACCCGGCGCAGGACGTCCTCGTCGGTACCGTCGGCACGCACGGCCTGGCCCGGGAAGTCCGGCTCCAGTCGGGCGAAGGCTTCCGAGTTGGTGTCGATGATCGTTACGCCGTGGCCGCTGCGCGCGAAGCGCTCGGCCAGCCCGGCGCCCACGCGGCCGCAGCCGACGATGATGACGCGCATCACCTGCTCCTTCTAGACGCCCGCGGCCCAGGCGGCCGAGCCGCTCACGTTACGTTCCTCGCCTTCGGCTATCGGCTCACGCAGCACGATCACCTGGCAGGGAGCATTGTGGAAGATGTACGGGATGGTGCTGCCCAGCGCGAAATCACCTCCGAAGCGCTTGCGAAAGGGCAGGCCGACCAGGATGGCGTCCGCATCCAGCTCGACCGCCTCATCGACCAGGGCGGCCCCAACGTCGCGCGCCTGCAGCAGGTCGGACGTCAGGCGCACCTTGTAGCGCTCGGCCACGCCCTCGGCCAGGTCGAGGACGGCCGAGGCCGCCTCGTTCTGGCTGGCCATGTCCTCCGACAACTCGCGCGTCCAGTCAACCTCGACGACGTGCACGGCCACCAGCTCGGCGTTGTGCGGCTTGGCCAGCTGGCAGGCGAGGTGAACCACCAGCTCGTCTGTCGGCCCGCCGTTGAGGCCGAGGACCGCCCTGCTGAAGGCCGGTCGGGTGTTCCTGTCAGGCATGTCGGCCAAGCGTACCACCGGCTTTTCGAGGACCAGGGCGGAGGCCTCCGGCAGCCGGCACCGCTAGAGGCCGTAGTCGAGCCGCAGCCGAAGGCGGAGCGGCAGGCGCCGCTCGCTCATCAGCCGCTGAACCTGCTCGACGGGGTATTCCACGCGGCGCCACTCGAGCGTGGCGCGCTCGGTGTCGAGGAGCAGACCGCAGGCGCGGCGGTCGCCGTCCCGCGGCTGGCCGACGCTGCCCGGGTTGACGATCGCACGCCGGCCGTCGAGCTGCAGCCTGCCCGACTGGCTGGGCTGGATCGTCTCCATTCGGCCCTCCGCCTGGCGGAAGACGAGCGGCACGTGGGTGTGGCCCACCAGGCAGTGGCGGGTCTCGAATGCGCCCAAGTTTGCCCGTGCCACGGCCGCCGACACGACGTACTCCCAGGTCGGATCGCGCGGGCTGGCGTGCACCAGCGTGAAACCCTCCAGTTCGGCGCGCGAGGGCAGCGCGGAGAGCCAGTCCCGCGTCGCCGAGCCGATGCGCCGGCCGGTCCATTCCACGGCGCGCCGGGCATCGTCGTTGAAAGCGTCCGTGGGCAGCTCACCCAGCGCGGCCGAGTCGTGGTTGCCGCGCACGCCCAGCGCGCCTTCCTGCGCCAGGCGCGCCACGACCTCGTCGGGCTGCGGGCCGTAGCCGACCACGTCGCCCAGCTGCCAGACCGCGTCGTAGGGGGCGAGGTCGGCGAGCACCGCCTCGAGTGCGGGCAGGTTGCCGTGGATGTCCGACAGCACGGCGATGCGCATGGCCGGTCAGCGTAGCAAAGCTCGCCGCCGTTCGGCCGGCGGGCGGGGGTAGTGGTGTGGCGTGGGACGCACCTTGCGCACGACGACCAGGACGTGCTCGGGCAGCCCCAGCTGGGCCAGGCCCGGGGCTTGCTTCAGCCTGGGCCGGCTTCCCCCGGCGGCCTGCAGGACACGGCGGGCGGCACCCATCTCCCGTTCGAGCGAGCCGTCCGGCGGGCGGCGCTTCCAGGCCACGACATGGCCGCCGACCCGCGTCAGCGGCAGGCACAACTCGAGGACCTCGGCCAGCGAGCCCACGGCGCGGGCGGTGGTCACGTCCCATGCCTCGCGCTGGTCCGCCTCCTGGGCCAGGTCCTCGGCTCGCTCGGCCAGCGCCAGGATGTTGGGTGGCTGCTCGCCGGCCTCGCGCAGCGCAGCCAGCGCGGCGTCGGCCGCAACCGACAGGAAGGCCTGCTTCTTGCCCACCGAGTCGACCAGCGCGCAGTCAGCCGCCGGCAGGCAGGCGGCCAGCGGCAGGCCGGGATAGCCCGCCCCGCTGCCCAGGTCGAGCAGGCGTCGCGGCGCCAGGCGGCGCAACAGGGGCAGCGCCGTCAGGCTGTCGAGCACATGCCCGCGGGCGATCTGCTCCGCGTCGCGCAGCGCGGTCAGATTGACGAACGGGCTCCAGGCCAGGAGCAACCGGGCCTGCGCATCGATGGCCGAGCGACCCCCGGCGGTGAGCTCCAGCCCCAGCCGCTGTAGGCCGGCGTCTACCACCTGCGAGAAGGCGGGCTCGAGCTGGGGCAGGCCGTCGACCGTGCGCGGCAGGGGTGGGCGGTCGGCTGCCGGGCGGCGCGGAACGGTGGAGGCTTGCCGCGGGAGCGGGGACGGAACCGCCTCGCCGGCTCCCTCGCTCGGCAATCGGCGACCCCTGCGCAGTCCTCGCTCCCCGCGGCTCGACTCTTCTGGCACCACCGACCTTTCGGTTTTCCCTCACCCGGCGGCCTTCCGACCGACTCTCATCGGTCACCGCTGCGGGCGACGTTACCGTACTCGGTTACGGGCGCCTGACGACGGCGCGGCAGTGGTGCAGGCGGCGTAGTCTCGCCGCGCCGGCACGCCAACTCAAGCGGCTTATCCACGACTTGACCGGGCCGCGCCCGATTGTGGACAAAGGCAGTCGTCATCCACGACGACCGGCCGGAGCCCCCTGGCGGGGCGGGCGCCTTCAGTCGCTGCTGCGCGCGCGCACGGGCCTGCCCATGCTGCGCCGCACGACCTCCATCACCTCTTCGGTATAGGTCTCCGCCTCGCCGCTCTTGACAGCGCGCGCCAGGCAGCCCGCCACGTGGTCCTCCATCAACAGCAGCGAAACGGCGTCGACCGCGGCGCGCAGGGCAGCAGTCTGCTGCAGGATGTCGATGCAGTACTCCTCGCGCTCGATCATGCGCGCGACGCCGCGCACCTGGCCTTCCATGCGCGAGAGCCGGCGCAGCAGCTGTGCACGATCCTTGGTGTAGCTGTGGCGGGGCGGTGCCGCGGGCTGAGTGCGGCTGCCTGCCTGTCTGGTGCGCTCACTGCTCGTCATACTCCACGGGAGTATACGTGACCTCGCAGCCGTCATCTCTTCGCAAGGAGTATGGCCGGGCAGGCACGCGCCGCCGCCGCCCGAGCGGCTAGACTCAGCCGACGATGGATGGTCCCGATTGGCTGCGCATCCAGATGGCGACATTTACCTGTCCGGCCTGCAGCCGCCGCTACCGCAGCAGCCGAGTACGCCTGCTGGCCGAGCGTGAGGGGCTGTTCTTCGTGGATCTCGACTGCAGCCAGTGCGGCAGCCACACGGTGGCCATCGTGACGGTCGAGCAGGACGATGCCGAGGCGGCCATTGCCGACCTGCCGCGCATGGGGCCCACGGTCGAGGAGCACCTGGGCGAGCGCCTGCCGCGCGGTGCGTCCCCGGTGACGGCGGATGACGTCCTCGAGATGCACGAGTTTCTGGCTCACTTCCACGGCGACGTGGACGGCCTGTTTCGGGCCGCCGCTCGCCGCTCTTCCGGCGCGTAGAAGCAGTTGAGCGAACCGACGAGGTTTGCCCATGCCAGTGAAGCCGAGCTGGCCCGCATCCTGGATTACTACGCCGTCCAATGGGAGTACGAGCCGCGCACCTTTCCCATCCAGTGGAGCCAGGACGGCAGCGTCGTGGAGAGCTTCTCGCCCGACTTCTACCTGCCCGAGCTGGACCTCTACGTCGAGTTGACCACCCTGCGCCAGAGCCTGGTGCGGCGCAAGAACCGCAAGCTGCGCCGGCTGCGCGAGCTCTATCCGGACGTGCGTGCCAAGCTGTTCTACGGCAAGGACTTCAGAGCCCTGATGCTGAAGTACGGGCGCTTCGACCTGGCCGCCTCACTCAGCGGCCTGGAAGGGCAGGCGCTCGCCGGCCAGACGGCCAGGCTGCCCCTACCGCCGGCAGCCAGCCTGCCGGCGCCGGCCGGGGCCACGGCACCGGTCGATGGGGGATTGCCGTTGCAGCCGCAGCTCACCGGCGTCCCGCCCCAGCTTGGCGAACGCAAGCGACGCGTGCGACCATCGCGGGGCTCCCGTCGCCGCCGGGGCCGGCGTAGCTACGTCAGCGGGGGCGGCGCAGTCTGAGATGAGGAGTAGGAGGAGCTACGTTGCCCGTCGCCGATAGCGCGCACCACCCCGACCTGCTGGCCGACGTGGCCGAGGTCCTGATCACGGAAGAGCAGATCCAGCAGAAGGTGCGCGAGCTGGGCCAGCGGCTGAGTGCCGACTACGCAGGCCAGCAACTGACGCTGGTCAGCGTGCTGAAGGGCTCGCTGCCCTTCATGGCCGATCTCATGCGCGCCATCGACGTGCCCGTGCAGATCGACCTGATGGAGGTCAGTTCCTACGGCGGGGCCACTACCGAAACGTCGGGCCTGGTGCGGATACTGAAGGACCTCAGCTCGTCCATCGAAGGCAAGGACGTGCTGATCGTGGAGGACATCATCGACACCGGCTTGACGCTGAACTACCTGCTGCGCTATCTGCGCGGCAAGAACCCGCGGAGCCTGCGCATCTGCGCGCTGCTCGACAAGCCCGCGCGCAGGCTGGTAGAGATCCCGATCGACTACCGCGGCTTCACCATCCCCGACCAGTTCGTGGTGGGCTACGGGCTGGACTACGGCGAGCACTACCGGAACCTGCCCTTCATCGGCGTGCTGCGGCCGGAGGTCTACGAGCGCACGTGACGCGGCGGGCGCTGGGGCGCGGCCGCCTGATCGTCGTAGTCGGCGCGATCGTCGCGCTGGCCGGCATCGTGCCCCCCTGGTGGCGGGTGGGCGGGACGGTCACGCCGGCGATCAGCGGCAACGGGTTCGAGGGTGCCGGCATCCTGGTCTTCCTGGCCGCGCTTGGGCTGCTGGCGCTGGTCGTCCTGCCCTTCACCCGGCGCGAGGGCGAGGCGGCCATCGATCGCCCCTCGAGTTATGTCCTGCTGGCCATGCTGGCCATCGGTGGCTTCATCCTGCGCGTGCTCGAGATCAATGGCATGGAGGCGCTGGCCCTGCCCGATCGGGCGCCCGGCCTGTGGCTGAGCGGCGCGGGGCTGCTGATCGTCGCCTGGGGCGTCGCCGAGCTGCTCAACGAGCGCCGCGTCGAGTTCTGAGCGCTACTACTCGCCCAGGAACTCGCGCACCAGCCCCTGGAAGTGGTGGACGCCGTTTTCGCGCTTGGCGCTGAAGCGACCGCTCTGGTACGAGCGCGAGCGCAGGCCGCGCTGGACCTGCTCGCAGATGACGATGTCCTCCTGCTGGATCTCGTCGGAGAAGGCGATCGTCTGCTGCATGGACTCCAACCGGCGCCCGAGCCGGGCTCTGAGAAGAACCACTCGAAGATGGTCAGCGTCCTGTCCACGCCCACGGGCAGGATGACATTCGAGCTCATGTTGTCCTCGTAGATGTTGAACATCGTGTTGGGGAAGAGCCAGTAGTACAGCGCGTCGCCCTCGCCGTCTGGGGTGCGCATGTAGCGCCGGTCGCGGCCCAGCTCCTCGCCCGGCTTCAGCTCGCGGATGGGGGCGTGTTGCTTGGAGTAGTAGCGGAAGGTCTCGATGCGGTAGGCGTCGTAGTCGAGCTCCCTGAACAGCTGCGGGTGGGCAATGGGAAGGTGGTAGCCCTCCAGGTAGTTGTCTACGTAGACCTTCCAGTTGCACTCGATCAGGTACTCGCGCCGCTCGACCAGGCGCATGTGCGCCACGTCGTAGCCGGCCTGCGCGACCTCGGCCGGAATGGCGCCCATTGTGTCGCGCAGCGGCGGCGCGTCGTCAGCGAGGCTGGCGAACACAAAGGGCCCCCAGCGGTCGACGCGCACGGGCAGCAAACCGAAATCCTCCTTGCGAAAGTCTTCCGTGCCCTCCATCTCGGGCGCCGCGCGCAGGCAGCCGTCCAGTCCGTAGGTCCAGCCGTGGTAGCGGCACTGCAGGCTCTTGCGGTTTCCCTTGGAGAGCGCCACCTGGCCGGCGCGATGGCGGCAGACGTTGTAGAAACCGCGCAACTCGCCGTCCGTGCCGTGGGTGATGACGATCGGCTCGTCGAGGATGGTGGCCGGCACGAAGTCGCCCGGCCGGGCCAGGTCGTCCAGGCGGGCGACCAGCTGCCAGGTCCGGCCGAAAATGTGCTCCTTCTCCTGCTCGAAGACGTCCTGCTCCAGGTAGAAACGGGCGGGCAGGGTCGAGGCCCGGGCAAGATCGCTCACATCGGAACCGGTGCCGCTTGCCGGACGGTGGACAATCTCGGTCATCGACTACAGTGTAGGCACGCTGGCTGCCTCGGCCTTTCCGAGGCGCCAACGGGTGCGGGGACCGGCGCGCGGCTGCGACCTCGCCCCGGCACACCAAAGAGGAGGATGAGATGACGATTCGAGCACGGGCGGCGCTCCTGTTGGCGCCCCTGCTGGTGCTGACCGCCTGCGCCGCACCGGCCGCTTCGCCGACGATGGCGCCGGCCACGCAGGCACCGGCCACTCAGGCGCCAATGACCGAGGCACCAATGACCGAGGCGCCAATGACCGAGGCGCCAATGACCGAAACGCCGGCCACTAGCACGCCGGCGGCCGAGCCAGACGGCCACCTGGCCCGCATCCTGGAGGCGGACACGATCATCGCCTTCACCGATCCGGCCTACCCGCCGCAGTCGTTCCTCAACGAGGAGACGGGCGACTACGAGGGCTTCGACATCGACGTCACGCTCGAGATCGCTGAACGCCTTGGTGTCAGCAACGTCGAATTCACGACGCCCAGCTTCGACCTGGTCGTGGCCGGCAACTGGGCGGATCGCTTCGACATGGCCGTTGGCTCGGTGACGATCACCGAACCGCGGCGCGAGGTGCTCGACTTCACCCAGCCGTATTACTTCACGCCGGCGCAGCTCGCCACGCATCCCGACGCGGGCATCACTGACATCGCCGGTTTCGCCGGTGAGACCATCTGCGTGGGCGAGGCGACGACCTATCTCGACTGGCTTGAAGGGACGCTTCAGCTGCCGGCCGAGGCCGGCGAGGTGGCCGATCCGCCTGAGGGCGTGGTATCGACCACCCTACCCACCGACCTCGATTGCGCCACTGCCTGGCAGTCGGGCCGCTTCGAGTTCAACGGCTGGCTGACCGCCCAGCCTACGGCTCAGGCTGCCATCGACGAAGCCTTCCCCGTCGTGCTGGTCGGCGACCCCGTTTTCTTCGAGCCGCTGGCAGTCGTCTTCGATGGCAGCGTGGAGGACAACGATTCGCTGGTGGCCGAGGTGGACCGCATCCTCGGTGAGATGCACGCGGACGGCACGCTGACCGAGCTCTCGGAGAAGTGGTACGACGGCCTAGACCTGACCTCGCAGTAGTACGCCACGGCATCGCCTGAGCCGGTTGAGAGCGAGCTCTCCACCGCCTACTGGCACGCCGAACGTATCAACCGATGAGCGGCGAGACGGTCGCGCAGGCTGACCAGCCGACCGTAGTCGAACGCCTGGCCCGGGCCAAGGTCCGGGCCAGGCGGCTCTTCAGGTTCAAGTTCTTCGTCGTCTGGGTTGTCCTCGTTGCGGGCTTCGGCGTTGCCTTCTGGTTCGCCGGCCGGGTGGATCCCGAGTTCCTGCGCGTCTCCGGCCCGATCATCATCCTGCGCGGCGTCCAGATCACGATCCTGTTGTGTCTCAGCTCGATCGTGCTGGCCACGATCCTGGCAGTTTTGGGCGCACTGGGCCGGCTGAGCACCAACGCCTACATCAACGGCGTGGCCTCGCTCTATGTGTCGGTTGTGCGCGGCACCCCGCTGCTCGTGCAGATCCTGTTCATCTACTTCGGACTGCCCCAGCTCGGCATCGTGCTCCCGGCCATCCCGGCCGGCATCATCGCGCTCAGCTTCAACTACGGCGCCTACATGACCGAGATCTTCCGGGCCGGCATCCAGGCCGTGCCACCCGGCCAGCGTGAGGCGGCCGCCGCGCTGGGCATGCCCGAGCACCTGATCATGCGCCGGATCGTGCTTCCGCAGGCCATTCGCATCGTGGTGCCGGCCATCGGCAACGAGTTCATTGCAATGCTCAAGGACTCGGCGCTGGTGTCGGTCATCGCCGTGCAGGAACTACTCTGGTGGGCGCAGCGCCTGGGTCGCAGCGCCCTCCAGCCGATGACCGGCCTGCTGCTCGCCGCGGTCGTCTACTGGATCCTCACGATGGCCTTCAGCCTGCTGCAAGAGAGGCTCGAGCGCCGGCTGGCGCGGAGCGACCGATGACCACCGACGCCGACGTTCAGGCATACGCCTATGCCGGTGGCCGGCTGCCGGGCCACGTCGGCGACGTCATCGTCCGCGTGCGCGAGATCGAGAAGTACTTCGGCGAGCTGCACGTCCTGCGCGGCATCGACATGGACGTCTGGCAGCGGGAGGCGGTCATGGTCATCGGCCGCTCGGGGAGTGGCAAGACGACGCTGCTGCGCTGCATCAACTTCCTCGAGGAGCCCACCCTGGGCACGGTCGAAGTCGATGGGTTGCGTGTCGAGGCCGATCCGCTCGGACGGCGCGGTCGGCGCCACCGCGAGGAGATTCGCCAGATCCGCCTGCGTGCGGGGATGCTTTTCCAGGACTTCAACCTGTTCCCGCACATGACCGTGCTGCAGAACTGCATCGAGGCACCTACGCGGGTGCAGGGCCTCCGGCGCGACGAGGCCGTGGGAATCGCCGAGAAGGTCCTCGACAAGGTCGGCCTGATGGACAAGCGCGACGAGTACCCATCGCGGCTATCGGGCGGCCAGAAGCAGCGCGTTGCGATCGCCCGCGCGCTCTCGATGGAACCCAAGGTGCTGATGTTCGACGAGCCCACCAGCGCGCTGGACCCCGAGCTGATCGGCGAGGTGCTGCGCGTGATGGAGGACCTCGCCCACGAGGGCACCACGATGATCGTGGTCACCCACGAGATGCACTTCGCGCGCGAGGCGGCCGACCGAGTGGTCTTCATGGAAGAGGGCCGGATCGTCGAGCAGGGTCCGCCGGAGCAGGTCCTCGACGAGCCCCGCGACCCGCGCACGCAGCAGTTCCTGCGTCGCTTCCTGGAGATTGGCACCGTCCCCGGTCACGAAGAGGAACCAATCCATCGCCACGGCGAGCCGCGTCACAAGCACGCCGGTGAGGCACACAGCCACGGCGGCTGAGCCGCGCTCCAGCGACAGCCCTGGGGCGGCCGACAGACCTGGAACGCTGCGGCGCTGAGCCCCTAGACGCCCAGGTAGGCCCGCCTCACCTCGTCGTTGTCGCGCAGCCGGTCGGACGTGTCGGCAAGCACGATCTCGCCGGTTTGCAGGATGTATCCGCGATGCGCGATCTCCAGGGCCATGTGGGCGTTCTGCTCTACCAACAGGATGGCCGTGCCCTCGCTGTGAATCTTCTGGATGGTGGCGAAGATCTGCTCCACCAGGTTGGGTGCGAGGCCCATCGAGGGTTCGTCCAGCAGCAGGATCCGAGGCTTGGCCATCAGCGCCCGGCCCATGGCCAGCATCTGCTGCTCACCACCGGAGAGGGTTCCCGACACCTGATTGCGACGCTCTCGCAGGCGGGGAAACATCTCGAAGGCTCGTTCTACGCCGTCGGCCACGTCGGCCTTGTCCTTGAGCGTGAAGCCGCCCATGCGCAGGTTCTCCTCGACCGTCAGGCGCGCGAACATGCGCCGCCCCTCGGGCACCTGGATGACGCCCATGGGGACGATCTCGTGGGCCGGCACGCTGGTCAGATCGACGCCGTCGAAAGTGATCGCACCGGAACGCGGCCGTAGCAGGCCGCTGATCGTGTGGAGCGTGGTCGTCTTGCCGGCGCCATTGGCCCCGATCAGCGTCAC
Source organism: Candidatus Limnocylindria bacterium (assembly GCA_035514295.1). Taxonomy (GTDB): domain Bacteria; phylum Chloroflexota; class Limnocylindria; order Limnocylindrales; family CSP1-4; genus JALYGJ01. The sequence goes on from DATKBB010000100.1 coordinate 28,121, forward strand.
TATCTCGTCCTCACCTACTTGCAACGACAAGCCCTTCAAGGCGTGGATGTTGCCGTAGTAGGTGTGTAGGTCATGAGTCTCGAGGAGTGCCATGCTCAGCTCTCCCCCGGCGCCGCAGTCGGCGCGGGCCCGGGTGCGCCCTGCTCGGCGGCGGCACCGCGACCGAGGTAGGCCTCGATCACGCGTGCGTCGCGCTGGATCTCGGCCGGCGTGCCCTCGGCAATCTTCTCGCCGTAATCGAGCACGGTGATCCTCTCAGAAATGCCCATCACCACCCGCATCTCGTGTTCGATGAGCAGAATGGTGATGCCCAGCTCGTCGCGCAGCTTGCGGATGAAGTTGGTCATCTCTTGAGTCTCGGACGGGTTCATGCCGGCGGTCGGCTCGTCCAGCAGCAACAGCCGCGGCTTGGTGGCGAGGGCGCGGCCCACCTCAAGGCGACGTTGGTCGCCGTAGGGCAGGTTTCGCGCCAGCCAGTCGCCCCGTCCCTGCAGCCCGATGTAGTGGAGCAAGCGCCTCCCCTCGCTGAAGGCCTTCTCTTCTTCCTGCTGGATGCGGCGTGTATTCAGCACGGTGCCCATCCAGGTGCCGGCCAGGTGGTGGTGCTGCCCGACGAGGATGTTCTCGAGGGCGGTCATGCTGGCAAACAGACGGATGTTCTGGTAGGTGCGGTTGATACCCAGCTGCGAGATCTTGTCCGGGCGCAGGCCATGGATCGGCACACCGTCGTAGGCGATCTCGCCGGAGTCGATGCGATAGAAGCCGGCGATGCAGTTGAAGAAGGTCGTCTTGCCCGCTCCATTGGGCCCGATCACGCTGACGATGGCGCCCTGCTCCAGCGTGAAATCGAGCTTATTGACGGCCACCAGACCTCCGAAATTCTTGGTCGCCTGCTTTGCGACGAGGAGGGGCATGACTTGGACTACCTCCCCGCTCCGGCTTCGGCCTGCGACTGCTCGGCCACAGCGCTGCCGGCTGGAGCATCGACCGGCTCGACGTTGTCTTCGACGTGGAGCTCCCGTTTGACCACCCGCGACGGCAGCAGGCCCTCGGGCCGGAACCGCATCAACAGGATCAGCACCGCACCGTAGAAGAGAAAGCGGTACTCGCTGAACTCGCGGAAGAGCTCGGGCAGCCCGATCAGGAAGATCGCGCCCAGTGCCACGCCGGGAATGCTGCCCATGCCGCCGATGATGATGATTGCCGCGACGTTGATGGAGACCAGAAGATTGATGCTCGTATTGAAGATCGACCCCACCAGGCCGGCAAAAACCGCACCGCCCAGACCTGCGAAGGCCGCGCCCAGGGAGTAGGCCAGCAGCTTGGTCTGGACGAGGTTGATGCCCAGCGCCTCGGCCACGTCCTCGTCCTCACGGATGGCCAGCCAGGCCCGCCCAAGTCGGGAATCCCTCAGCCGGTACGAAAGAAAGGCAATGATGGCTGCCCCGACCAGGGCGATGTAGTAGATCTGTGTCGGCCCGGCCAGAATGTGATCGGGCGCGACGGGGATCGGGCGCGGGATGAGGGTCATGCCCTGTGGGCCGCCAGTGATGGGCTGGAGCACCGCCGACCCGACCATGATGCGAATGATCTCGCCGAACCCGAGCGTGGCGATGGCCAGATAGTCGCCGCGGATGCCGAGCACGGGCAGGCCCAGGAAGGCGCCGAACAGGAATGCGCCCAAGACCGCGAACGGGACGGCGAACCACCAGCCGCCCGGCTGATTGAAGGGCGCTAGATCTAGCCCGAGCGGTCCGGCCGAGGTGAGGATGCCGACCGTGTAGGCGCCGATGGCGAAGAACGCCACGAAGCCGAGGTCGAGCAGGCCGGCCATGCCTAGTGTGATGTTGAGCCCGTAGCTCATCATCATGTAGAGCACTACCAGGGCCACCACCTGTGCGAAGAACGGGCCCAGGGCGTGAGGCAGCGCGATCACGAAGAGTAGGGCGATGACAAAGAAGGGCGCGAGGACCAGCCGACGCTGACCCGTCGGTAGAGCGCCCACCCGCTCGTCGACCTTCGATTGGTGCGCCTTACGGTGAAGCAGTGCGCCCAGGTATCCGCCAGCGACGATGCCGATCACTCCGCCGACGAGGGCACCGAGCGCCAGCCCCTCGGCGGCGCGCAACTCGGGGCGCGTCAGCGTCGCCAGGATCTGGCCGCCAAGGAAGGCCAAGCCGGCGCCGCCCAAGATGCCGCCGATGCTGCCGCCGCGACGGTAACCCAGGCGCCGCTCCCCGATGGCACCACCTATGCCGGCGCCAAGCGCACCGCTGAGCGTGACGATTGCACCGTATAGGCTGAGTCCGGCGACGGCGAACAGCTCACGGCCGGCCCAGGCCAGCGGGCTCGCAAGCATGGGCGTTCGCAGGACGCCGGCGAAGAGCCCGAGCACGGCAACTCCAAGCCCCGCCACCAGGAACGATCGCCGCACCGGTGCAGGCAACAGCGCAATCAGCCCCGCTGCAAGGCCCATGACCGCACCCATGAAGGTCGGCACCAGGACGCCCCAGATCTCGTCGGACGTGCCGAGAGTCAGCAGCTGCCAGGTGCTGGCCGTGGCGTGCTGTGAGAACTGTCGCAGGTTGAGTGCCGGCCCGAGGATCACGAGCAGCGTCACGAGCAGGCCCGTCAATGCGCCGCCCAGCGTTGCGAAGATCAGAATCTGCGTTCGGTTGCTCGCTCGTCGCGTGGCCAGGTAGCCGCTGACCACCGGCGTCAGGAAGACCGCGGCCCCCCCCAGGGTGATCACACCCGTCACGAGGCTCTGCCGATTGAAGACGGGCACTATACCCACGAGGGCCAGGTAGATGGCCACCACGCCGCCGGCCAGGCCGATCCCCGCCACCGAGCGCCACGCGCGGTCAATGTCGGGCAGCTTTCGAGCCAGTGTCGTCATGCGCGCTGCCTTGCCAGCCGCTCACCGAGGATGCCGGACGGCCTGAAGATCAGGATTAGCACCAGCATCGTGAACGCGATCACGTCGCGCAGCTGGTTCGGTAGCGGCACGCCCAGACCTGTGAAGAAGAGCCATGGGCCGAGCGACTCGACCTGGCCCAGGAACAGTCCACCCAGCATGGCGCCGGGGATGTTGCCGATGCCGCCCAGGACGGCTGCGGTAAAGGCCTTGATGCCGGGGATGAAGCCGGTGAAGTAGAACACCTGCCGGAACATGAGCCCGAACAGCACACCGGCGGCGCCGGCCATGGCCGCACCCAGGGCGAAGGTGATGACGATCGAGCGGTCAACGTTGATGCCCATCAGCGCGGCCGTGGCCTTGTCCTCCGAGACGGCCCTGATGGCGGTGCCGATCTTGGTGCGCATGACGAAGAAGTAGAGCATCGCCATCATCACGATCGCTGACACGATGACGAGCACCTCGACCCAGCGCATGTTGACCAAACCCAGGCCCACATCCTGGTTGAGGACAGTCACCGCCGGATACGGAAAGATGCCCGGTCCGAGGAAGCCTCGGAAAGTGTACTGGATGAAGAATGACGCCCCGATGGCGGCGATGAGGGGCACCAGCCTGGGCGCGTTGCGCAACGGCCGGTAGGCAATGCGCTCGACCAGAAGGGCGATCGTCACCGACACGGCCATCGCCACCAGCATCATCACACCCACCGACGCGAGTGATGCCAATGGGCCGGCGTTCAGGACACCCATCCCATTGAGCATGATGGCCGCGAAGTAGCCGCCAAAGGCACCGGCCATGAAGATCTCGCCGTGGGCGAAGTTGATCATGCGCAGGATGCCGTAGACCATCGTGTAGCCCAGGGCGATCAGGGCGTAGATGCTACCGAGCGTCGCGCCGTCGATGATCAGGCGCACCCACACCGGCCCCGGTATTCGGCCCTGCGAGAGGGTCGCAGCTGAGCCCACGACCACGATCAGCACTACCCCGATGCGGAATGACCACATGAACGTGGCGATGGCCAGATCGGTCAGGCGCTCGACGTAGCGGGCGTACATTCCCGTGGCTCCGTGACGGTGCGGGCTGATCAGGATGAGCCGAGCGAATCCGCCCGGCTCATCCGTTGATCACGGCGCGGGCCGGGCAGAAGCTACCCGGCACGCGCATTGAAGGGCTAGTCCCCCGTTGAAAAGATCGGGTCCGGTGGCCAGTTTGGCTGCGGATCGGCAGCGATCTCTGGCGTGATCTCGTAGATGGCGATTACAGGCGCGCTGCAGTCGCCGAGCTCGTTGCAGTTGATCGTGCCGATTACGCCTTCGTGATTGCTCGTCGCAAACATCGCCTCGCGCAGCGCACCACGCGGAACGTGCAACGTGCCGTCCGGAGTCTGCACGGCCACCTGTGCGATCGCATTGAGCAGGATGTTCGTCGCGTCATACGCGTGTGCGTGGAAGATCTGGATGGGAGCCGAGCCGAATTGCTCCTGGTACTTCGCTAGGAAGTCGCCGTAGCCCGCACCAAACGCTTCGAAGTCAGGGCTCGACAGGAGGGCTCCTTCGGAGTTGGGACCGGCGGCGGCCATCGCTTCAGCCGAGAAGCCGGCGTCCGCGCCCATCAGGACGACATCCTCCAGACCTTGGATGTCACGTACCTGGGCCGTCACGAAGCCGAACTCGGCGGTGAACAGCGGATAATAGATGGCGCCCGGGTCGCCGCCGGCCAGGTCCGTCAGCATGGGACGCATGTCCGTCTCGCCGCGCGCCGTAGCGCCGCTGCCGGTGATGGTCCCGCCGAGACCGGTGAAGCTTTCCTCGAAGACACGCACGAGGGCCTCGGAGTAGGCCTCGCTCATGTGGATCGTGGCCGCTTCAGTTATGTTCAGTTCGTTGTAGATGTACTCGGCCGCGACGACGCCCTGGATCGCATCTGAGTGCGCGGTTCGCAGGTAGCCGTCGAGCTCGGGCCCACGCTCGTCCGGATCCGTGAACGCCGGGCGAGTGTTCGAGGGCGAGATCGTGGTGAAGCCCGCGTCGGTGATCGTCCCGATTCCGCCCGCCGTCTCGGCCGAGCAGCTCGAGCCAACCAGGCCGACGATGGTGGTGTCGGCGACGAGCGCTGTGGCTGCCGTCGCGCCGCCCTCGGGCGTGCACAGAGCGTCCTGCGTGGTGAGCCTCACTTCGCGACCCAACCACTGGTTGTCGATGTCGTTCAGCGCAATTACGGTACCGCGGCGAGCATCCTCGCCGAGGGCCGCATCAGCACCCGACAGAACGCCCCAGAAACCGATGTGAAGTGGCTCGCCGGCCGGGATGGCCACGACACCGAGGTCGTCCGTGGGCGGCTGGTCCGCCTGCTGCGGTGCGCCCGGTGCCGGTGTGCCCGGCGCCGCCGGTGTGGTTCCTGGGCCCGCCTGACAGGCTGCTACTACGAGCAACCCCGCCATGCCGACGCCCATGAGGCTTCTCAGCTTCATGAATGATCTCCTCCTAGTTTCTCCTCCTCACGGCACCTCAGGGGGTGACGCGTCGCGTCGCCGTGTCCGTGACTGCCCGAAGGCTTGGAGAAGGGCGCCGGTCGAGCCGACACAAATCTGCAGCTGGACGTACGGTCACCTGCGGCCGTATATGCCGCCGACGCGATGCCGTATCATAGTCAGCAGCGGCTCGTTTGCAACAGGACGTGCCGAGCGCCCCGGTGCGCGTGGACCGTGGTTCGGTGAATCGCGGATCGCCCGGTGCGGCGCGCTCGGGGGTTTGCGGCGGAGACGAGATCGCCTGAGGGCACTTCCGCGGGG